>NZ_BJKN01000001.1:915423-1094820 GCF_006538365.1 Moorella sp. E308F
AACTCTGCCCCCCATTTGCCGGATGAATAATTAAGCTTGTTTTAGCCCCCATCTCAGAAATCGGTGGGGGTTCTTTATTCTTATCTTACGTAAGGGCAAAAAGTGGGTTATATTTGACGCTTACCTTATTTCTAATGGTGATGTTATATATGTAAATGGCGGAACCAAGATGATAATGAAATAAGTAGAACTTAGTTATTTAATTATTGCAGGTACAGAGGGTTAGTTAGAGGATGTGGGTTCTATGAACACTGTTCAGCTTGTGGCAAAGAATACCGTAGTTAGCCTTGGCAGCCAAGTGTTGGGGTACGCATTTAGTTTTTTATTTACGATGCATGCAGCCCGGTACCTTGGTGCACAGGGGTTCGGAGTTATTTCCTTTGCCCTAGCTTTTGTTAGCATGTTTATCATATTTGCTGACCTCGGTTTAAGCCCACTTATGACCAGGGAAGTAGCGCGAGAACCTGATATAGCAGCAGCAAATTTCTTAGGTAATACAATTACTATGAAACTTGTACTTAGCTCTTTTACCTACCTGATGATCGTTATGGCCACTGTTGCACTCAATTACGACAGGATAGCCTTAATGGTGGTTTCACTAATTGGAGCGCAGGCTATTCTTAATAATTTTTCGCAACTGTTTTACTCACTGTATCAGGGATATCAAAGACTAGAATACCAGGCCGGAGGATGTGTTCTTAATAGCCTGCTCATGCTTGCTGGTGCTATTGTAGCTATACGCCAGGGGTGGACTGTAATCGGCTTTGCCGGTATATATTTAGTTAGCAGTGTGTGTGTATTAATCTACAATTTGATAATCGTACGTTTGAAATTTGTGACATTAACTTTTAAGTTTAACGTAAATCTTTGGCCACAAATGCTTAAGAAGGCGTTCCCCTTTACAATCACCTTATTTGTTGCTGCCCTATTCTTGCGCATAGACATAATCTTCATTTCAAAGCTACTCGGGGACACATACGCAGGTCTATATAATGCTGCCGTAACCATCATTACAGTATTGATATTTGCCGCCGATGCAGTGATCCTAGCCACATTCCCGGTGACTTCCAAGCTTTTTGTTGAACGACTAGAGTTACTGGCTAAGGCCGTAGAGCGCTCTGCAAAATACCTGTGCCTGTTGGGCTTACCTTTGGCCGTAGGCGCAATAATATTGGCAGACCGTATATTGCTGTTGGTATATGGACCTGACTTTGTGCAGTCAGTTTTGCCTTTTCGCTTGTTATCTTTATATGTACCTATTCGCTTTGTTAGTCACGCACTAGGGTGGGCGCTACCATCCATGGATAGGGAGCCTTTACGTACGATAAGTGCAGCCTTAGCAGTTGCTGTAAACATTTTGCTAGATTGGCTACTCATTCCTATATATGGTTTAATTGGGGCAAGCGTAGGTACGATTACCGCCCAGATTGTGCTTTTTATCCTGTACTATCACTTCGTATCAAAGTATCTCTGTAGAGTGCATTTATTCTTTCCTGCTCTCAAGGCTGTGTTTTCTTCTGCCATTATGGCAACGTTGGTGCTGGTATTAAAAACTCAAGTGCCTTTGGTCGTGGTGGTAGGTTTGGGGTCTCTCGTCTATTTTACAATGCTCTGTTTGCTAAGGGCATTTGATGCCGAGGATAAAGAACTTCTTACTATGGTGTTTAGACGTATTGTTATTGCCCATTAGTTGGGGGTGGAAGAATGTCAACTATACGCAATATTTTCGGTAGCACTATTTTAGAAGTCGTATCTTCGGGGCGATGTACTGGGTGTGGTACTTGTGTATCACTATGTCCGCAAAATGCTATAACGTTGCAAATTGATCCTGAGGCGGGAAGTTACATTCCCGAAGTGGACACTGAAAAATGCAGCAGTTGTCGCGTTTGCAGAAAAGTATGCCCGGGTTTTTCGCTGGACGATACGGCTTTGAAAGAGAAGTATATCGATGAAGTTGAACCAGTAGCTCTGTTAGGTGATTACGTATTCTGTTCTATCGGCCACGCTGCGGATGATAATATTCGTTACAACGCAGCTTCTGGCGGGTTGATTACCCAACTATTGGTTTTTGCTCTGGAAAATGGCATTATTGAAGGAGCACTTGTCACCAGGATGCGCCGGAGCGACCCTTTAGTTCCGGAACCTTTCATCGCCCGGAGAAAAGAAGAGATAATCGAGGCGGCAACCTCGAAGTACTGCCCGGTCCCTTTGAATTTACTGTTGTCAGCTTTGAACGAAGTTCAAGAAGAAAAAATTGCTGTGGTAGGCCTGCCATGCCATATTAGGGCCATAAAGAAAGCATGTGGGCTGCGTTCAGTCATCAACAGAAAGATTGTTTTATATTTTGGACTTGTTTGTTCACATACAGATTCATTCAAAGGGACAGGTTTTATCCTAAACAAAATTGGCCGTGGCGATAAGCCTTTGGAAGTTTCATATCGAGGTAATGGCTGGCCGGGCAGCATCAGAGTTACTTATTCTGGCAAAGAGGCCAGGGTGCCATGGGAAACTCCTCTATGGAGAGTATTTCACGACAGCCTTTTCTTCGCTCCGCAAGCATGTTTTTATTGTTCGGATCTCGTCGCCGAACAAGCTGACCTCTCCTTTGGGGACGCATGGCTACCTGAAATAATAAAGGCGGAACGCAAAGGGGAATCGATTCTTATATGCAGGACGGAGAAAGGACGGTCTTTAGTTGATACTGCATTAGCCTCTGGTATAGTGTATCTTAAGCCGCTAGACCCGTGGGATGTGGTTCGTTCACAAAAGATTTTTTTTCATTTCAAGAAGATAAATATCCTCGTTCGAGATGCCCGCCATAAAAAAGATCAAGTATCTATTTCGCGAGGGAACAAGTTGATAGCCTGGATGGTGAAGTTTTCTCGGTTGTGGGGAACTTCTATTATCGGTAGATTCATTCTTAGCAAGCTGCCCATTAGTATACCCGATTTCTATGTAAGAATTTTTTACAAGGTTTATTCATCGGTCATCCTAAGGGACTTCAATAGGTTGATACAAAAAAAGGGGCTAAACGTTCTTGTACTTCATGCTCATTGGAACAACCGAGGTGACGAGGCTGCAGTTCGTGCCATGGTAGACTCTTTGCGGACCGCATTGCCCATTAACAAAATATCCATCATGCTGATGACGAAAACCGGTAACACCTACCCTGATGACCAAGTAGAAGTGCTTAATCTATATCCTGGCTCTAAATTAGAGTATTTAGACGCACTAGTGACTTGCTTAACTTGCGGAAAGATATCTTTTACAAGTTCCGGTAAGCGTTTTTTGTCAGGTATTGATAAAGCAGACTTTGTTATTCATGCACCTGGCGGTCCAAGTATCGGTGACTTATACGGTGGCAGGCTAGGGGACCTGCCTTATCTTTATCGCTTACTATTGGCTAAGATCATAAAGGGTAAGCCCCTATTTTTTTACGCTCCTTCTATGGGTCCATTTTTAGAAAAGCGTTGGAATTGTTTGCGCCTCCTACTTTTAAAACGCACCGATAAGATAATCGTCAGAGAGAGAATATCTGCGAGTTACTTGAAGGAACAACTTGGGCTAGATGCATGCGTAACTGTGGATGCTGCCCTTCAGAATGAGATTTCAGTTTCATATTTGGAACGGTATGAAGGTCTCACTTCTTTGCTAGATGAACTATGCCGCAACAAATACGTAGGAATGGTAGTAACCGATCTTAAATGGCACCCTGTTTACAAACATAATCTACAGGTAGGCCAAAAAGTTATTAATTCTTTTAAGGAGTTGGCCGAAACCTTGACGGGCAAGGGCTATAAGATCCTTTTGATTCCTCAGTTATTCGGAGACGATAGTGATTATCATTTATTGGAAGAACTGGCTGCTGTAAATAAACGTAACATGATTATTCTATCGCCAGAAGTAGATGCATACGCACAGCAAGTTTTAATCTCGAAACTATTTTGTATGATTAGCTCCAGGTATCACCCAGTGATATTTGCCACTAAGGCAGGAATACCCAGTATTTCCGTTTATTATGAGCATAAAACAAAGGGGTTTCTGGAAATAGCAGGTTTGAGTAAATATGGGATAGATGTCCGGGACGTCACGCCTGAGCAGCTATATAATTTGTTTAGTCTCATTGAAAAGGATTACTCTCAAATAAGAAAACAGTTGTTGCTGGTAAGATCAAGTCTAAGAGAAAAGGCGTCACATACTACTAGCTTGATTGTCCAATCGCTAAGAGACAGAGGATTGCTTACGTAAGTATCTTTTAAATACATTTAGGAAATTATCCGTTGGATCTTTAAGTGTTATCCATTAAACAGTATACAATTTGCATATTACCCGCGTTTTTTATGAATAGTTAACCATTGTGTTAAAAATGGGAATATGGAGGTAAAAATTTTGCATACTATCCTAATTACAGGCGGGGCCGGATTTATCGGCAGCAATTTTATAAAATACTTTTTGCAAAAGTACCCATACCGGTTGATCAATTTTGATAAACTGACTTATGCCGGGAGCCTGGAGAACCTGGACGATATAAGAGATGACCCCCGCTATACTTTCATCCGCGGGGATATAGCCGATGAGCAGTGCGTAAGGAGCGTTTTTTCCCAGGGGGTTGATGCGGTTGTTAACTTTGCGGCCGAGTCCCATGTGGATCGCAGCATTGAGGATGCCAGTCCTTTTATCCGCACCAATGTTGAAGGGACCCGCGTGCTGCTGGAGGCGGCCCGGCGTTATGGGGTGGAAAGGTTTATCCAGGTTTCCACTGACGAGGTTTACGGCTCCCTGGGGGCGGAAGGGTATTTTACGGAAAACTCTCCCCTGAATCCCAGCAGTCCTTACTCGGCCAGCAAGGCGGCGGCTGACCTGTTGGCCCTGGCTTACTATAAAACCTACAACCTGCCGGTGATCGTTACCCGCTGCTCTAATAACTACGGGCCGTACCAGTTTCCGGAAAAGCTGATCCCCCTGATGATCACCAATGCTTTGGAGGACAGGCCCCTGCCGGTTTACGGCGACGGGCTGAACGTGCGCGACTGGCTGCACGTGTGGGACCACTGCGCTGCCCTGGATCTGGTCCTCCATAAAGGCCGCCCCGGAGAGATCTACAATATCGGCGGCAGTAACGAAAGGACTAACATTGAGATAGTCCGCCGGGTGGTGCGCGAGCTGGGCAAGCCGGAATCTCTGATTACCTTTGTCCGGGACCGGCCGGGCCATGACCGCCGCTACGCCATAGACGCTGCCAAGCTGCGCCGGGAGCTGGGCTGGCAGCCGGCCTATGATTTTGAGCAGGGCCTGAAAGAGACCATCAGGTGGTACTGCGAGAACCGGGACTGGTGGCGGAAAATCAAGTCCGGGGAGTACCGGGACTACTACCGGCGGATGTATGCCGCCAGGCTGGGGGAGGCCCGGGGATGAAAATTGTCATTACCGGCGGCCGCGGGCAGCTCGGGCGGGAGCTGGCGGGGGTGCTTCTGGAGGCCGGCGGGCGTGAGGTTATCAGCCCGGGGCGCCAGGAACTCGATGTGACCAGGATGGAAGAAGTCATCCGGGCGTTTAAAGCCTTTTCGCCGGAGGTCGTTATCCACGCCGCCGCCGCTACCAATGTGGACCAGTGTGAGCTGGATCATGATTGGGCCTACCTGGTGAACGCCCTGGGCACCCGCAATGTGGCGGCCGCTGCCGCTATGGTGGAGGCCAAGCTTGTTTATATCAGCACCGATTATGTCTTTAACGGCCGGGCAGGGCGGCCCTATACGGAGTTTGATACTCCGGATCCCATCAACATCTACGGCAAATCAAAGCTGGCCGGGGAGCGCTACGCGGCCGAACTTTGCCCGCGCTATTTTATTGTCCGCACCTCCTGGCTTTACGGCCGCCATGGGAAGAACTTTGTCAAAACGATGCTGGACCTGGCGGAGAAACGAGACGAAATCGCTGTGGTTAATGATCAGGTCGGCTCGCCCACTTATGTCGGGGACCTGGCCCGCTTTATCGCCGGCCTGATTGAAACCGAGCTGTACGGCATCTACCACGCCAGCAACGGCGGCGAGTGTTCCTGGTTTGACTTTGCCCGGGAAATCTTTCGCCTGGCGGGACTGGACCACGTCAGGGTCCGGCCAATTTCTTCGGCGGAATTAAACCGCCCGGCCCCCCGGCCGGCTTATTCGGTGCTGGACAATTACTGTATAAGGCTGCAGGGCCTGCCGGACTTACGCTGCTGGCAGGAAGCCCTGCGGGATTTCTTGAAGGGAGAGGTGCTCTCATGATTGCTGGGGTGCAAGTCAAAAAACTGGTCAGGCACTGCGACGACCGGGGTTTCTTTATGGAAATCTTACGGGAAGATGACGAAATATTTTCCCGCTTCGGCCAGGCTTCCATGTCCAAGTCCTATCCCGGCGTTATCAAGGCCTTTCACTACCACGAGCACCAGGACGACCTGTGGTTTTTCCCGGTGGGCAATGCCCAGGTGGTCCTTTACGACCTGCGGGAGGATTCCCCTACCAGGGGAGAAACAAATGTTTTCTACCTGGGTGAGGACAACCCCGTTTTGCTCCTCATACCCCGCATGGTGGCCCACGGCTACCGCGTGCTGGGGAGTGAACCGGCCATTATAATCTATTTCACCACCGCTCCCTACAATCGTTCCCATCCGGACGAAAAACGCATCCCCTGGAACGACCCGACCATCGGCTTTGACTGGACCACCAAGTACCGTTAAAAAGAGGTGGAAGGCAATGAAAGCCCTGATTCTGTCCGGCGGCAAGGGTACGCGCCTGCGCCCCCTTACCTACACGACGGCCAAGCAGCTCATCCCCGTAGCCAACAAGCCTATTATCTTTTTTGTCCTGGACCAGATTGTGGAGGCGGGGATTCGCGATATCGGCGTAATCATCTCCCCGGAAACGGGAGGCCTGGTCAGGGAGGCCCTGGGGGACGGGTCCCGCTGGGGAGCGCAAATCACCTATATTTTGCAGGAGAAGCCCCTGGGGCTGGCCCACGCCGTCAAGACGGCTCGCCCTTACTTGGGGGACGACCCTTTCCTGATGTTTTTGGGCGATAACCTCATCCAGGGCGGGGTGAGTAAAGCGGTGCAGGATTTTCTGGGCGAGGGTTTCCCGGCCCTGATTATGTTAAAGGAAGTGGCCGACCCGCGGGCCTTCGGCGTGGCGGTGTTGGACGGCGACAACCGGGTAGTGAGGCTGGTAGAAAAACCCAAAGATCCGCCGTCAAACCTGGCCCTGGTGGGCATCTACCTCTTTACCCCGGTCATCCACCGGGCCATTGAAGGCCTCAAACCCTCCTGGCGGGGGGAGCTGGAGATTACCGACGCCATCCAGGAGCTTCTGAATATGGGTTACAACGTGGCCGCCCGTAAAGTAGAGGGCTGGTGGCTGGATACGGGCAAAAAGGACGATATCCTGGAGGCCAACCGGGCGGTGCTTGATGCTTACGCCCGGCTGGATATCCAGGGCGAAGTAGATGCTGAAAGCCACTTGAGCGGCCGGGTGGAAATCGGCGCCGGCACGGTGGTGAAAAACAGCGTGGTCAGGGGGCCGGTCGTTATCGGTAGGGACTGTGTAGTGGAAAACTGCTTCATCGGCCCGTTTACCGCCGTGGGCAGCAACTGCCGCCTTTATAATGTGGGTCTGGAGCATTCAGTGATCCTGGAAGGCTGCGAGATCAAGGACGTCCAGCGCATTGAGGACAGCCTGCTGGGGAAGAGCGCCCGGGTCTGCCACGCCGGGGATAACCGCCGGGCCCTGCGCATGTTTTTGGGTGATGATGCGGAGCTGGTGATATAGAGGCCCTCCATTCTGTCGGCCTGGCAGGGTGGATGGCATGAGTATTTAAGGAAAAGGTATAATAGTGAAAGGAGCCACAAATAAATGTCCGGGCAAGAAAAAAACATACAACAGAATCCTGAATGGCTGCCTTTAATCGCCGATCAGCAGGCGATGCATATTGAATTCATTGATCTGGTCCAGAGTTCGGCGAACCCGGAGATAGTAGTGCTAAACTTTATTCAGCGGTTCCCAGAATCAACCCCTCTACCGGGACATCAACCCCAGGAAGGGGCAATAGGCAGGTTGGTAGCTCGCTTTGCTTTCACCTGGCCTCATATTGAGAGGATACGGGACCTACTCGACCGGCTTTTAACCCAACGTGAGAATAGCCAAATTGCAAGTGAGGGGGGAAAGTAATATAATGAATGCAAGGAATAGAATTGCTGGTATCATGCCGGACTTTCAACCTATTACCAATATCAATCAGAATATTAACCAGACTACTATCAACATTACCTTAAATTTGCCTGCCCAGAATTCCACCCTTGAAAGTTTTTATCCTCCCCAAAAGGGATCAAAGGAGGAAAGGGCCAAAATGGGAAGAGGGGCATTCACTACTTTTATACAAGCAGCAATGAAAGAAGCTGTCATCGAACGGCTAGAAGATGGTACATTCTTTGCCGAAATACCTCCGTGCCCTGGTGTTTGGGCGGACGGAAAAGATGAAAAGGAATGTCTAGCCACTTTGCAGGAAGTTCTGGAAGAGTGGCTTCTTTTTAAACTGCGGGATGGGGATAACGATATTCCTGTTTTAGGCGGCGCAGATCTAAATCATAAATGGCAAGAAGATCATGCTTGGGTAGGGGAGAACAACCTTGAATCCGGTCAGCAGGACAGAATTAATTAAGCGCCTTAGGAAGTTGGGTTACGAGGGGCCTTTCCATGGTTCTAAGCATAATTTTATGCGCCGGGGTAGACATAAACTTCGCATACCTAATCCGCATGGTGATGACATAAGTGTTTCGTTATTAATCAGAATTTTAAGAGAAGCGGGTATTAGCAAAGAAGAATGGGATAGCTTGGGTGAATGACTATAACTCATTTCTATAGTTATATATTGCAGTGGCGAAGCTGATGGCCGTGCTGGCCGGTGTTTAATTAAATTTTACTTTATAAGCTCTATGTCCATAATACGGAGTGGGGACGGAGATGGTACGGCGATGGTTGCCGCTGTGTAGTTAAGTATAATTTAATTTGTTCAGTGAACGTGATGGAGATGCGCCTATTGCCCTGGGATGTTATATGGTAAAATAAAAAAGGAGAATTATCCCTGAAGCCCTCAATCGATCTCCCGATCAAACATTTGGTTCAAATTCTTGCAGCGTTTATGGGGGAACAGTAGCGAATGAACATCGATCACGACCGTCTTTTTAAGGAACTAATCGAGACCTTTTTTGCTGAATTCATGCAAGCCTTTTTCCCCCGGGCATATGAAGCCATTGATTTTACCCATGTAAGATTCCTGCAGCAGGAAGTCTTTACCGACGTCACTGCCGGCGAAAAACACGAAGTCGATATTCTGGTAGAGACCCGCCTTAAAGGCGAAGAAGGCCTGATCATGGTCCACATCGAGCCGCAAAGTTATGTGCAAAAAGAATTCAACGAGAGGATGTTTATCTACTTCAGTCGCCTTTACGAACAGCACCGCTGCAAGATCCTGCCGATAGCCATTTTTACTTACGACCAGGTGCGGGACGAACCCGATACATTCACGACAGGATTTACTTTTCTAGACGTATTGCGCTTTCGTTTCTATAAACTGGAACTAAAGAAGCTACCGTGGCGGGAATATATTCACAGCAACAATCCGGTAGCAGCCGCGCTTCTTAGTAAAATGGGATTTAAAGATGAAGAGAGGGTCCAGGTAAAGTTAGAATTCCTGCGCATGCTGACCAGGTTAAAACTGGACCCGGCGCGGATGGAGATGCTGGCCGGATTCTTCGAGAGCTACCTGAAGCTAAACCAGGAGGAAGAAGAAAGACTCAACTGTGAACTGGGTAGAATCGATAAGAAGGAGGTTAGTAGCAGCTACCAACAGATTAATAAATATTGACAAAACATAACAAAAAGCTTACCATAAATTTATGGAACTATTAACCATCAGCAAAGCGGCAAAGAAACTGGGCGTCCATCCCAACAGCCTGCGCAACTGGGAAAAGCGGGGCTTAATCAAGCCCGTGCGTTTGCCTGGAGGCCAGCGCCGGTACTCTATGGATGAACTCAATAAGCTTCTACAGTCCGGCCAATTGACTGGCGGACGCGAGGCAGTCGTGCTGTACGCCCGGGTGTCCACCAAAAAGCAGGCCGATGCCGGCAACCTGGAACGGCAGATGGGGCGGCTGCGCCATTATGCTGGAGAACACGGGTTTACCATCAGGGCGGAATTTGCGGACGTGGCCAGCGGCTTGAACCAGAAGCGCCGTGGCCTGGCCAACGTACTCAAGTTAGCCGAGCAGGGTGAGTATAAGAAACTTATTATTGAGTACCCCGACCGGCTGGCCCGTTTCGGATATTCGTACATTGAGCGTCATTTAAAATACTGTGGCGTAGAAATAATCGCCATAGCGGAAAAAGAGCCGGAAGACGCTCAAAGCGAATTGGTGAAAGATTTGCTGGCCATAGTCACGTCATTTACTGCCAGGTTATACGGGGCCAGGGGCGGCAAAAAAGTGAGGCAGGGGTTTCGGGAACTAATCGCGGGAGTGGAGCTGGATGAAGAAACAGCGAAAGAACAAAAAGAGAATGAGTGAACTTAACGGCGGTCTTAAGTATACCGTCTGCGGCGAGTGGTTTCCGGAAGCTTACCCTGCTTACCGGTCCGAGAAATGGGGCCGGGGGGATGAAGACCCGCTGGAAACCGAGATGCGGCTTTTCTGCGCCTGCGGGCGCTGGGCCTTCAACCGGCTTATAGAAGGCCGTTCCCGGGAAGAACTCAAACAAGAAGGCCAGCGGGTATTCGGCTTAAATTCCCGCTACTGTGACGATGCCATACTGAAAGCGAGGGCTGTCATAGAAACGCAAAAGGAACTCCTGGCGCTGGAAATCGAGGAAACAGAAACCAAACTGAGCCGGGCTAAAAAGAAACTCCGCTGGGCTGAAAAAGATCTGGACAAAGCGATTAAGGTTAATGATCCTGCAAAAATAGAAAAAGCCAAACGGGCATTCCACGGCCGTAAGGCCCGGGTCCAAAAGCTTGCCGCTAAACTGGCCGAACTCCAGAAGCATGAAGCTGACGGCACTATTCCCAAGGTAGTTTTTGGGGGACGCGCCTTATGGCGGCAGGTCTGCCGGGGCAAGGCCAGCCGGGAAGAATGGCGCCACACCCGGCAGAACCGGTTATACGCCCGGGGCGACGAAACAAAAGGCGGCAACCCCAACATGAAGGTGGCGTACCAGGAAGGGAGATTTACCCTGGCAGTCACTATTTCCCATCTATCCGAGCAGAAAGGTACTGACAGCAAAGGAAGGCCCATAATGACCAGGGCACCGCGGGTGGAAGGAAAGCTCTGGCTGCCGGAAAAACACCGGCTCAAGGTATGGGGGTTGCTTCTTTCCGGCGCACCCTATAACGTTGAATTAATTAGAGGCCGGGATGGCCGGTACAGGGTCCATATCGCCTTCACCATGACGGCGCCTGAATTGGCGACCGACCCCAACCGCGGCTACCTTGGGATAGACACCAACCCAGATGGGGTAGCTCTGGCTAACGTTAATTATTTTGGCCAGCCCGAGCCCTGGCCGGAAGGCTTCACTGTTCCTTATCCCAAAGCCTTGCACAAATTTGCCGGAGAGTTTCAGACGATAGTACACCCGAACGGTTTTCTTTACATCAAGATGCCGGAACTGGCTTACAGCCGCAGTTTCAGGCGCGCTTACCTCATCGGCGTCCTGGCCCGGGTAGTGGTGGACATTGCCAAAACATTAGGCAAGCCCATCGCCTTAGAAGACCTGGACTTCGGCAAAGACCGGCTGGACACCGATAAAAAGTTCAACCGCATGGCGGCCAACTTCCCCTACCGGAAGATAACCGAAGCCATCGCCCGTAAAGCCTACCAAGAAGGCGTCGGGGTAAAGCCGGTCCGGCCGGCCCACACTTCCACCATCGGCTTTTGGAAATACATGGAGCGGTACGGGGTGACAATCCACCATGCCGCCGCGATGGCGATTGCCCGCCGGGCAATAGGTTTTAAAGAACACATCACCAAAGAGTTAAAACAAAAAATCCAAGCCGTTAAAGAAAAGCTGAACCAAAAGGCGAATTCCTTGCCTGGGGAAGGAAAAGGGATGACCCGAAAGGTGAAGCGGCAAATCATGCGGCTGGGCGAAAAGGTTTCCGTTCATAACGGTTTAGACCGCTATAAACAGGAATCCTTTTATTCTGTCTGGCATGACTTGAAGCAGCTCGCTTTATCAAGTAGGTAACCCCGTTAGCCGGTATCGGACAAACCGGTAGGCCGCATCTAACAGATCGCGCGGAGGCGTCCGGCACCTGAAAGAATAAAGTGCTGGACCACTTGACGGTCGACGCAAGGCGAGAACTTTTATGGTTCTCCTTAAGGCCGCGCCTTGCGCCCGTGAAGTGCCGTTCTCCCGTCCGGGTGAGACTCCCGGGGCCGAGGTCTCCCTGTCGCGCAGCCTGCTCCCAGGGGCAGGCAAATCAAATCCGAAAGGAGCGAGAACCTGGTCATGGGGAGGCCGCCTAATAAGGATTGACATGATGTGTCAAGAATTGTTGGGTTTTTTGAACCAGGCTGAGACAATCATGCAGATTACTACCAGTTGGCATGAAAGAGGCCGGATGGAAGGCAGAATGGAAGGCCGGATGGAAGCCCAAAAAGAAACGATTCTTAAATATCTCTCCCGCAGGTTTGGGGAACAACCGGCTGACCTGGAGGAAAAGGTGCAGAAAATAAGCGACCTCCAAATCCTGGACCGCATTCTGGATGAGCTGTTTACTGCCGGTACTATAGAAGAAGCGCGGGCAATTATTTTAGGAAAGATCGCCGGGAACCTCCAGTAGGTGCTTTTAGGCTCCGAACAACTGCGCTGCCGGCTCCGGAGTACGCCTAACGGGCGATTTGGGGATCAGCGGTAAGGATGGGCAGGTTTTCTATCCGGGCGTGGGTAGCAAGAAGCTGAAAGGCCTTGTATATCACGTAAATATGGGTTACACTTATTTACGTGGAGGTGTTTAAAATGGAATATCAAAATATTACTTTATCCCTACCAAAGCAGGTACTGCAAAAGGTTAAGCATTTAGCCATAGAGAGGCAAACCTCTGTGTCGGGCCTTTTGGCTCGAACCCTTGAGGAACTCGTCCGGCAAGAAGATAGCTACGCCAAGGCTCGCGAACGCCATACTGCTTTGTTAAGAAATGGTTTTTGCCTTGGTACCGAGGGTAGAATTACCTGGCGGAGAGCAGATATCCATGAACGATAATTTAAGGCGCCAGTTCGTCGATACTAATGTCCTCGTTTATGCTCATGATATCTCGGCGGGTATAAAACATGAGAAGGCCAGGGATCTTATATTAAGTTTGTGGGACTCCCGTCAGGGCTGTATTAGTCTGCAGGTGCTGCAAGAGTTTTACGTGACGATAGTTCAAAAGGTAGCAAAACCGATTGCACCAGAAACGGCCGCAAGGATAATTGCCGATTTAGGCCAGTGGACACTGCATGTGCCTGATGTCGAGGATGTTCTGGAAGCTATTGAAATCCAGCAGCGGAATGAATTATCATTTTGGGATTCGCTTATTATCTGCAGCGCCAAAAAATTGGGCTGCGATGTTATCTGGACCGAAGACCTTAATACCGGCCAGCGTTACGAAGGGATAGTGGTTTTAAACCCGTTCCATCTGGACTAAGCAATCTGCTGATTTGCAAGAAAAATTGCAGCCGCTTACATTTTGTGTCCTGGCCTGGTGAATCTACCCCAATCCCGGTCTTGAGGAGATGCTGGCCTATGCCGACTGAACTGTGGCGCGGGCTTTTTCGAACAGCCCTGGCCATCCTGGCGGGCCGAAATATTGCTGCCGATGCTTGGACCTTACTGCAAAGCCGTATCGGAGAATTACAAAGCGAGATGCCTCCAAAATTTAATCCCACAACTATTGACATAGAACCGTAAATTAGTTGACATAGCGGTCATAAGGGAATAAAATTTGCCATAAGAGAACAAATGATTGGGTGGGTACCTTATGAGTAAAATTCTTTATCCACCGGCAGAATTAGCCAGGATGCTTAAAGTCAGCGAGCGCACTATAAGGCGTTGGGTGCAAAAGGGGGATTTGCCAGCCTTGCGCTATGGACGGCAACTGCGCATACCGGCGAGCGCTTTAGAAAAATTAGGACGCCCGGCAGCAGAAATGTCTAACAAAAGCGATTGGCTGGCAAAATGCCGGGCCGCGCGGGCAATGATGCCCCTGAGGGGCGATAGTGCGAAGATCTTGCAGCAGATCCGGTTAGATAAGGCAGGCCGGTGAACTGGATGGACGTGCGCCTTAAAGAAGTTTGTGTCGATGCCTGCCTGGTAGTCAAACTAGTTATAAACGAACCAGACAGCGCGCTGGCAGATGCCCTTTTTGCCTGGTGGCAGGAGCAGGGGGTTCAGTTAATAGCCCCGGTTTTTTGTCCTGTAGAAATAGATAGTGTTATTAGACGCAGGACAGTAATTACCAACCCCGAAGAAAGATTAACACCGGAACAGGCGGAAATTGCTTTTGAAGCCGTACAAGCTATTCCCTTAAAAACTATCAGTGTCCCCGGTCAACGGCGCCGGGCATGGGAACTGGCTGTATAATAATGTTAAGGGCAGGTTGCCTTATGTCCGTCTCCTCAGTGAATTTGCTTCGGAGTTGATGAGTTGAGGGATACCTCATAGGGATGACAATCAAAGTGAAGGAAGGTAGGAGTTTGGAACGGTTTAAGTTCTATTCCTTGACTGATGAGGAGAAGCATAGCCTGCTTCAAAGAATTGCTGCCTGTTTAAAAGGAAGAGAGGAGATAGCCTTTGCCTATCTTCACGGTTCTTTTCTCTGTGAAGGTCCTTTCAGGGATATTGATCTGGCCGTTTATATCAATGATGAGGGGATAGATTCAGATTACTTCCTTTATGAGATGCAGTTGGAAGATTCCCTCCGGCAGCTCATTCCTTTCCCGATCGATGTCAGGGTTATTAATAGAGCTCCTTTATCCTTCAAATATACCGTTCTAAAAAACGGTTACCTGTTAATAGAGAATGTCCCCAATATCAGAGTTGATTTTGAGGAATACACGCTGGACAGGTATTTTGATTTTGCCCCGTTTCGGAAACGCTATTTAAAGGAGACGCTTGGCCTTGAAATTTGATGCTTTAAAAGCCGGCAAACTTCTTGCTGCGTTCAAGCAGGCTCAAAAGCGGCTGCAAGACCTGGCCCGTTTGCCCAAAGAGGAGTTTTTGGCTGATCCTGATAAAATAGGCAGCGCTAAATATCATTTCATCGTGGCCATTGAAGCAGCCATTGATTTAAGCAATCATATTATCGCTAGAAACAATTTGAGAATACCGGAGGATTACGCTGATACCTTTCGTGTTTTGGGTGAGGCTGGCATTTTTCCTTCTGAATTTACTGCTACTCTCATTAAAATGGCTAGATTCAGGAACAGGCTGGTCCATATTTATTGGGACGTGGATAATGATACCCTCTATAATATTTTAGTGAACGGGCTCAAAGATCTCGATGCTTATTTAAAGGCAATGGGCAAATTTTTCACTGGTAACAAGGAAGAGCCCTAGATTCACGGTGCGGCCCATTTTTTACGCTACCGTGAGGTTGATTTTCTTTAGAAAGGAAGCACGTGGGCATAGCTGATGCTGTTTTTAGGTCACGCGGGTTTGACCCTGGCGGCAGCCAGGGTGATAGAAAAGGTGATGGATTCAGGCGGCAGGAAAAGGCCGGACGGTAGGCCGCGGCCGCCGGGGCCGATAGATTACCGCCTGGTCCTTATCGGTTCTATGCTGCCGGACATTATCGACAAGCCCCTGGGCGGGGTAATTTTCAAGGAAACCCTGGGTAACGGCCGTATCTACGCCCATACCCTGGTTTTTTTATTATTTGCCTGTTCCGCCGGCCTGCTGTGGTGGCGGCGTTGCCGGCGGCCGGGGGGCCTGATCCTGGCAGGTGGGAGCCTTATGCACCACCTGCTGGACGGGATGTGGCGCTATCCGGCTACTTTCCTCTGGCCCCTGTACGGCTGGGGCTTTCCCCGGGGCCGCCCGGAAGAGTGGTTCTGGCAGTGGCTGGCGGGGCTCCTGCACGACCCTTCTGTGTATGTGCCGGAAGCAGCCGGCGGTATCGTTCTTCTGTTCATTTTTGGACAGCTTATCTGCCGGGGAGGGGTGATGGCGTTTTTGAGGCGGGGCAGGTTGTAGTGGAAAGGCTCGAGGTGTTTGCAATGTTTGATGGTAAACTTTTCTTATTGGTTTTGGTTTTTTAGGAGGATTATTACCAAAAATGGCGAATATAGCAAGTGAACTGGAGGGAGTTAACAAAATTTGCCTCTGAAAGGCTCGTTACGGGCGGGTCCGGAGGGGGCGTTAGGAGGGTTAGATGTGCGCATCAAGGGTTTATGGTCGTACCTGGCCGTTGTTGTTTGCCTGAGCCTGGTGCTGGCCGGCATCCCGGCCGTGCCTCATGCCACGGCGTCGTCTAGCGACCCGGTAGGCGAGCTGGTTGAGAGGCTCCAGCCGGTGTATAACTGCCTGGACGCGGGGGATAAGCAAGTTATACAGGCGGCGAAGGATGAGATTGCGGGGCTTGATAAAAACGTCATTGAGGGTATTATAGCTAGCAATGGGCTAATAACCCAGGCAGTGACTTCGCGCCTTGGTGATAATGCCGTCTCTACTCTAGCTGAAATGCTTAAGGAAGCAGCAGCCATTCAATATTCCACAGATGCAGGCGAACTTCAAAATAGACTACAGGCTTTTCGCAGTACATGGGGTTCGACGGTGAGCAATCTTCTGGGTGAAGGTGTCACCCTGGACGACGCTTGGCAGTTTGTAATAGATACGGAGCGGGCGATGCCGGGGGTGCTTAAAAACAATCTGACTGACCTGTCTGGATTCATCCGGGATAAAAACTACAACGAGATTTTAGAAGCCTTCGAGCAGTACCTGCGGCAGGCAGCCCTCAGCGTCCAGTCGCCCTTCCGGTACAGTATTGAGCAGCTCGGCTGGAGCGTCGAAAAGCTGGTCAATGTAAAGGACGCCCTGCGTGATACAGTAGATGGTAAAGCCGCCGAGCAGGCCCTGTTGAAAGGCTACATACGCTCGGTGACGGTACCGCAGGAGAATACTAGCGTTCCTATTTATGCCGGCAGCACCAAGGCCTACAACCTTAAGGTGCAGGTACCTGGCGGGAGCACGACCTTCAATATTCCAGGTAGCGTGTTAAAATGGAAATCATTAGATACCAGTATTGCCGATTTTGATAATTATAGTAATATCCTCCGGGCCAAAGCAGGGGGAACGGTCAAGGTACGGGCGTTCCACCCTGGCAACATGGCCGACAATGCCTGGCTGGCTGAATTTACCGTGACAGTTCAGCCACCTATACCTGTAACAATTGGAACACCGGTAGAAGTTAATTTAGGAACTCAGTTAAGTGACCTTGTCGATCCATCTTCTGGCGAACTCAAGGAACCTGCTACCTTGACTTTCGGCGATGATGCTAGCATCCAGATTGTTCTGCCAGCAGGGTTTAAATTGCCAGCCGATGCCAAACTAACAGTTGAGAAAAAAGATGCTAATAGCGTACAACCACCACCGTCTGGCGTTGCAATCAGCGGCGAGGTTGTTGATATTTCCTTTCCCAAAATGCCGGCAGGACAAAAGGTGACCATCGGCCTAAAAAGAAAAACCGATACAGATAAAGTTGCCATTTTCTACCTAAATAACAACAAATGGGAATATCAGCCGAGCTGGCTGGATGGGGATATCGTTAAAGCGGAAGTTGAACACTTCTCGACTTACGCAGTTCTGCAGGATACCACCCCGCCGGCTAATGTTACCCTAACCAAGGGAGATGTTACCAGTTCAAGTGTGGTATTGAATTTTTCGGCTGCCGATAGTTCAGGGATCAAGGGTTACGATATTATTCGCAACAACAATAAAATTAACGCCCAGCTGATAACAGGCAACACTTATACTGACACCGGCCTTAGCGCGTCAACAACCTATACTTATAAAGTAATAGCCCATGATAATCTGGAGAATACGGCCGCAAGCCCTGAACTTATTGTAACCACTAGCGCTGCTTCCGGCAGTGGCGGTGGCGGAGGCGGCGGCGGGGGTGGCGGTGCCCCTCAAACCGGGCAGCCTACCACCACTACCACCGACTTCGGCCAGGTAACGGTCGACAAATCGACGGGCAGCGTGACGACCACAATCGATGCGGCCAAAGCGGCCGAGCTGATCGCCCAGACTTCCGGCCCGGTGGTCTTTAAGGCCGACATCCCGGCCGACGTGACCGTCAAGACCGCTACGGTGGAACTGCCGGCCGCCGTCTTTACCAAAGCCGCGGAAGCCGGTAAGGCCCTTTCCCTGGAAGTGGCCGGCGTCAAGGCGCTTCTCCCGGCAGGAGTGATACCGCCGGAGATCCTGGCCGACCCGGAAACAAAAATTAATTTCGCCTTCCAGGTCCTGGACGAAGCAGAGGCCCGGGCGTTTACCGGCGGCCTCCCGGCCGGCATGCGCCAGGCGGCGGACGTTATCGAGATCGACCTGTATAGTGTTAAGGGCGACGACCAGCAGGCGGTAACCCCGGCGAAACCGGTAACCCTTACCTTGACCTATCGCCCGCAGGGTGTGGACGCCGACAAGCTGGGCATCTATCGTTACAATGTAGCTGCCGGCGCCTGGGAATACAGGGGCGGCCGGGTCGATAAGACCACCAATACTATCAGCGCCGTCCTCAATTCCTTCTCGAAGTACACGGTGCTGGCCTACGATAAAACCTTCAGCGACATTCAGGGACACTGGGCCCAGCGGGATATCGAGATCATGGCTGCCCGCCACGTTGCGGCCGGCATCACGACCAGCGAATTCAATCCGGAAGGCCAGGTAACGCGGGCGGAATTTACGGCCTTCCTGCTCCGCGCCCTGGGTATCAGTGAGGATAGAACCGCTGCCAATCCCTTTACTGATATCCAGCCCGACGATTGGTACTACGGCGCCGTAGTGACTGCCTCCAGGACCGGCCTGGTGGCCGGCTATGAGGACGGCAGCTTCCGTCCCGATCGGGCCATCAGCCGCCAGGAGATGGCCGCCATGTTGAGCAGGGCCCTGGCTTACGCCGGCCGGAAGGTGGACGTTACCGGTCGGGTGGATGATATCTTGAGCAGGTTCAGCGACAGCGGCAGCATTGCGGCCTGGGCCAGGAAGAGCGCGGCTGTGGCGGTAGAGTCCGGGCTGATTGTCGGCCGGACGGCCACCACCTTTGTGCCTCTGGGCAATGCCACCCGGGCGGAAACGGTGGTCATGCTCAAGCGGCTGCAGGACCGCATCTAAGTCTAACTTGCTTGCTAAAAAAGGTACGGGGGATGCCCTGCCGCAGGCGGGCATGCCCCCTATTTTTTAATCGGAGGGGAGAAGGTTGCTGCGGAGGGTTTCTACGAGGGTTTTTACCTGCTGGACGCTGTTGTTCCTTATGCTGCTGTCCCTGGTGGGAGGGCCGGCCGCCCCGGCCGCGGGGCTGGATCTCCCCGGCCTGTATGACCGGCTGAAGGATGATCCCGCCTACCAGCCCTATCGCCAGGAACTGCTGGAAGAGTACCGGAAGCTGAATAGCAGTGAGCAGGCCATGGACAGCGACATCCGTTCCTTCCTGGCCGATGTGCAGGATCGGCTTGCTAATGCCGATACGAGCAGCCTCAAGGATGAAGACGACGTGAACGCCCTGGTCATGGAAACGGCGGCGGAAGTGCTGCTGACGGGTAATTACAGTACCCTGGCCAGTGCCCTGGCGGCAACTTCTGACATTCAATCCATCCTGAAGGGCAATTTCCCGCCGGCCCTGGAAGCCGTCCGGGAGCAGATTGTAGCCGCCCTGCTGGGGAGCACCGGGCAGGCCGTATCTGGCGGGGGCGGGGCGGCAGTGCCTCCGGCCGGTACGGGAGAAGAGATCCAGCGCGACGCTGCTGCGGGAGTTGTTACCTGGCGGGTGAGCCCGGAGGCGGCCGCCGGGATAAAGGATAACAAGCTGGTCCTTTCCCTGGCCGGGGAGACTGTTCCTACCCGGACCTTTTCTCTGCCGTCTGATCTGCTCCGGGACCTGGGGCAGAAAAAGGCGGAGCTGGAGCTGGACTACGGCCCGGTGGTCCTGACCCTGCCGCCGGCCTCCCTGGCGACTTTGAGCGACTTCGGAGCAGTAGACCTGACGTGCCGGCAGGAGAGCCCGGACCCGGCGCAAGTAAAAGGCATCAACGGGCCGGGCTACAGGGCGGCAGGCATGGTTTATACCCTCACCGCCGGGGATAAGGCGGGGCTCCCGGCCGGCATCCCTGCCAGGATAAAATATGAAGAGCGGCAGGGGTTGGACCGGGACCTCCTGGGCGTTTACCAGGTGCAAAGCGATGGTTCCCTGGTTTATCGCGGCGGTCATGGGGTGGAAGGGAATCCCTACCTGGAATTTGCCCTCCCCGGGGACGGGAGTTACATCGTCCTGGAGTACCGGGCTGATTTTGCCGACCTGGCGGGCCACTGGGCGGCCAGGGATGTAGAGATTATGGCGGCCAGGCATATCGCCGCCGGCGTGGGGGAGGGGCGGTTTGAGCCTGACCGCGAGATTACCCGGGCCGAATTTACGAGCCTCCTGCAACGGGTCCTGGATCTGCCGACGCCGGGGGCGGCAGCCGGCTTTAGCGATGTGCCGCCTGAAGCCTGGTACGCTCCTTCCGTTGCCGCCGCTGTCCGGGCGGGGCTGGTGCACGGGTACGAGGATAAGACCTTTAAGCCCGACAATCCGGTGACCAGGGCGGAAATGGCGGCCATGCTGGCCAACGCCCTGGCCTTGAAAGGCCTGGCGGTGCAGCAGGAGCCCGGCCGGGTGGAAGCCGTCCTGCAGAACTATAAAGATCAGGCGGTTGTTCCCTCCTGGGCTCGCTCGGCCATGGCGGCAACAGTAACGGCCGGGATTATCGGCGGCCGCGATGACGGCCTGGCGCCCCTGGAGCACGCCACCAGGGCCGAAGCCGTAGTTATGCTGAAGAGATTGATGGATAAAGGTTTTGCGCCGGGATTGTAGGCTAAAGTTCCTTCCGGATAGTCCCTGGTCATAAATCTATGCAGGGTTAAAGACGCGTTACCCGGCTGGTATGGGTCGGCCAGGTAGTCGGCCGGGTCGGTGCTGAGGATGGTACCGATATCCCGCGCCAGCTCGCCTATCTGGAACATCAGGTAACACAGCTTCTGCATAGTAGCACAGGCAATATTGATAAATTGGCAGTCCTGGGGTAAAATGGGATAGAGGAAGGTGACTGAAATGGCGAAAGAGGTTGTTGTGAAAATACCTGACGATGTCTATGAAAGTTTAGGATGGAAAAAAGATTTGGCAGGGGAAATATTAAAGAGGCTGGCTGCTGCATTATACGCCGAAAGGAAGGTTTCTTTGGGCAAGGCTGCTGAAATGAGCGGGGTGTCTTATAGCGCTTTTTTAGATGTCCTTGCTGAAATGGGCATTACATTGAATTATGATGAAGAAGAATTAGAACATGATTTGGAAACCGTAAGGAGGCTATTGGCGCGTGAAGGTAATAGCCCCTTTTGAGAATTGAAAAAAGCGCCGGTGCGCGCTGATGGATAAAGTAGGCTGGAGATAGGCCCGCGTGTTGACACTGCCCCTGCCTGATCTAAATGGTGCCCCACACCCATGAACTTGCTGTTGCCGGGGTATACTAGATTTGACTGACAGCAAGGGAGTGGGCATGATGGACGATACTTCTTTACGGGAAAAGGTGCGGCAGATTTTGCGCGAGGATAAGGATCTGCGCGGTTACGGCCTGAACGCCGACGTGGTAGCGGGCGAGGTCCAGCTCCAGGGGATCGTCGATACCCTGAAGGAGAAGGAGCGGGCCGAAAGGCTGGTGCGGCAGGTTCCGGGGGTGAAAGGCGTAGCCAATGCCGTGGCTATCAGCACCGACGGGGCCATCAGGGACGAGGACGTAACCATGGAGGTCCATGAAGAACTGGACTTAGATCCGCGCGTTGACCTGCGCCATATTGGCGCCGAAAGCGTTGACGGCCACGGCACGGTGGTTTTAAAGGGCCGGGCGGAAGAGCCGGTCGAAGTGGAAGCGGCCCGGGAGGCGGCAGCTAAAGCCCGGGGCGTGACCCGGGTGGTGAGCCAGGTTAAGGTAGGGGAAGAGGAAATGAGCCTGGAGGATATTTTCCACCGCCAGGTGAACAATGATAGGGAAGAGTAAGCCTTGATTTACTTATTCAAGCAGGCGCGATACTTGATTTAAAAAGTTTGCGGCTCTATTTCAATGAGGGGTAAACAATATACCCTTGTCTCACTTCCAGGGGGACCGTAGTAAAAGAAGACGAGGGTCGATTCGTCCTGTTCCGGTCTCTCCGGGTGGCAGGGGAAGAGTTCGATAAAGCCGTGGCGGCGCAGGTTTGCCGGGGTTTCTTTCGCGAGCTCCGGCATATATTTTTCTATGGACCGGGGAGCGGTTATCTGCGCCATGCAGTTTGAGCGCTCTTCCTGTGTCAGTGGCGAGGGCGGCATCCAGCCCGGGTAGTTCCGGCTGCGGTCGCGGTAGAGAAAGTCGAATTTAAGGAGCTGGTAGAAACGGTCCAACTGGCGGGCGGTAAGGGGGTAAAAGCGTTCCGGCCATACTGCGCCCGGTGGAGTAGGGTGTCCCGCCTCCCTTTGCGCGCCCGGTTCTTCCAGGTACGGTTCTCCTGGCGCGGCGGGCCGGGCCATACCGGCGGGGCCGGACAGGCCGGCGGCAAAGGCGGCCAGAAGCTCAAAAAGGTCCCGCTGGCGGTGGCCGCGGCGCAGGAGGCCACGGGCCTCCCACCAGGCGGCCAGGGTCTCGTATAGGGTGAAGCAGCTGCCACCGAAGGCGGTCGCAGCCAGGTAGGCCAGGGCGTGGTCGGCCAGGTGGCTGTTGCCGTAATGGCGGAGCAAGGTTTCCACGCTGTGGAGGCGGAGCATTTCTTCGTAGGTAATGGTGCTGCTGGCCAGTACCTCGTAGGGCGGCCGGTCGATGAAACGGTAACCGAATTCACCGGCCCGGGCGCGCAGGCTCGTGCCTTTCAGGAGTTTCAGGAAGCCGAGCTGGATCTCGTGGGGTTTTAAGGCCGCTACGGCGTCGAAACTTTTGCCCACGCCGGCGTAAGTTTCCCCGGGCAGGCCGGCGATGAGGTCCAGGTGCAGGCGGATGTTCTCCATTTCCCGCAAGCGGCGGACATTGGCCGCCAGGCGCTCCCAGTCCTGGCGGCGATTGCAGAGGACGTTTACCCCGGCGTCAATGGTCTGGACGCCGATTTCGAACTGGAACAGACCCGGCGGCACCTGGTTGAGATGGGCCAGCATCTCTTCGTCCAGGCGGTCGCCGGCGATTTCAAAGTAAAAACGGGCGCGGGGCCTGCGGGAGAGGAGGAACTCCCAGATGGCCAGGGCCCGTTTTTTGTGGGCGTTGAAGGTACGGTCGACGAACTTGATCTCCCGGACGCCGGCCTTGAGCAGGCGTTCCAGGTCGTCCCGGACGCGTTCCAGGGAGAAATAGCGCAGGCCCTCCGTAGCGGATGAGAGGCAGAAACCGCAGGCGAAGGGGCAGCCGCGGGAGGTTTCGTAGTATACCGTGCGCTGGCGGAGGTCGTTGCCGGCGGCGTGCAGGTCTTCCTGGTAGGGGAAGGGGATGGCGTCCAGGTTGCTGGGAAGCGGCGCCGGCGGGTTGACGACAACCTCCCCGCCCTGCCGCCAGGCCAGGCCGGGGATGGCTGCCGGGTCGGGTACGGGCCCCGGGGCAAGCCTCTCCGCGGCCGGCCGGGCTATGGAGGCGGAAATGGGTTCCTCCCGGCCCCCTGCCGGGAGGTGCTGTTGCCCGGCCAGTTGTTCCATGAGGGCGCGGAAGGGGATTTCCCCTTCGCCGGTGATCACCAGGTCAACCTGGGGGTTTTGCGCCAGAAAGGCGGCCGTATCGAAGGAAACCTCCGGGCCGCCGCAGAGGATAGGGAGGTCCGGGCGGACGGTTTTGAGAATCTGGATCACGGCCAGGGTGGGGTCGATATTCCAGATATAGCAGGAAAAAGCCACCAGGTCGGGCCGGTACCGGTAGATAGCGGCGGCGATATGTTCCGGGTGGTCATTGATGGTGAACTCATCCAGGATAAAGGTGTGGGGCAGGTCGCGGCAGCAGGCGCGCAGGTAGCGCAGGGCCAGGTTGACGTGGATGTACTTGGCGTTGAGGGTGGTTAACAGGACCCGCAAAGGTATACCCCCGTAAATTAGAAGTCAGAGACAAGACACCCATGCCGCTGGTGCGGCACGTCGGCTTACAATCCAGTATCTTCGGGCTCTACTGTTAGGATTTCCAGGCTTGCCAGGCACTCCTCGACGAGCTCCGCCACGGCCAGGTTCCTTTCGGCCGCCTCCACCCGGGCCAGGGGCGGTTTGGTGGCCGGGTGTTTGGGGACAAAAAGGGTGCAGCAGTCTTCGTAGGGCCGGATGGAGATGTCGTAAGTGCCGATGCGGCGGGCTACCTCGATGATCTCGCTTTTGTCCCAGGCTACCAGGGGCCTTAAGACCGGCAGGTCGACCACCTTGTTGATGACGGCCATACTCTGGAGAGTCTGGCTGGCCACCTGGCCCAGGCTTTCTCCCGTAAGGATGGCCAGGGCCTCCTCTTTGGCAGCCACCGCCCCGGCGATGCGGAACATTATGCGCCGCATGATGGTGACGTAAAATTCCTCCGGGCAGTGCTGGCGGATGGCCTTCTGGATATTGGTAAAGGGGGCTACCACCAGGCGGAAAGGTCCGCTGTAGCCCGCCAGGACCCGGCAGAGGTCGATGACCTTTTCCTTGGAGCGTTCGCTGGTAAAGGGGAAACTGTGGAAATGGAGGGCCGTGAGCTCCAGGCCCCGTTTCATACCCATGTAGCCGGCCACCGGACTGTCGATGCCGCCGGAGATCAGGAGCAGCCCCCGACCGGTGACCCCCACGGGCAGGCCGCCGGGTCCGGGGATGATGCGGGAGTAGATGTAGGCTCCTTCGTCGCGGATTTCCACATGGATAATCCGGTCGGGATGGTGAACGTCTACCTTCTGGCCCTGGCTGTGGGTCAGGAGATAGGCTCCCAGCTGCCGGTTGACCTCCGGCGAGGCGAGGGGAAAGCGTTTATTGGGCCGCTGGGTCTGGACCTTAAAGGTGGTGCCGGGGGAATCCTTTAAAACGGCCAGGGCGGCTTTTTTGATGGCTTCCATCTCCAGAGGAGCTGTAGCTACCGGGCTCATGGAGACGATGCCGAACACTCGCTGCAGGCGCCGGGCTACGGCTTCCAGGTCGTCATGCAGGTCAACGAAGACGCGGCCGAAGGTCTTGCGCATCCGGCGGGGCGGCAGGTCGCCCAGGGCCCGGCGCATGTTGTCCAGGAGTTTGTCCTCAAAATAAGGGCGGTTATTGCCTTTCAAGCTGATCTCGCCATAACGCACCAGTAAGGATGTATACATGAAAATTTCCTCCGCACATAGCTATCTTGCTATTCGTAAACAGTCTTTTTTCCTACAAAGCCCACAGTTCCGTTACACATTCCTTTATAGCTTCGACAGCAGGGGTTACTTCATCAGGAGTATTTAGGGCCCCCAGGCTGATGCGGATGGCCCCTTCCAGGCGCCAGCGTTCCAGGTGCAGGGCTTTGAGGACGTGGCTGGCCTCCTGCTTGCGGGAGTGGCAGGCCGAACCGGTGGAGACGTAGATGCCCCTTTGCTCCAGCATGTGGACCAGGACTTCCGCCCGGACGCCGGGGAAGGAGACATTCAAAATATGGGGGGCGCCTTCCTCCGGAGGGGGCCCGTTAATTCGCGCGCCGGGGATGGATTCCAAGAGCCTCGTAGCCAGCTCGATTTTTATTTCCCGCATTCTGGCCACCCGTTCCTCCATGTGAGCGGCAGCAAGCTCGGCTGCCAGGCCAAAGGCGGCAATACCCGCCGTATTTTCTGTTCCCGCCCGCCGGCCGGCTTCCTGGTCACCGCCAACGAGTAAAGGCTCCAGGCGCAGTCCTTCCTTTATATACAAGGCACCGGTACCTTTGGGCCCGTGGATTTTATGGGCGCTGAGGGATATAAGATCAATACCTGGCTGCTGACAGTTCAAGGGAATTTTGCCGTACCCCTGGATGTGGTCGACATGCAGGACGGCCCGGCTTTTGCTGCGGACCAGGCGGGCAACCTCCTCGACAGGCTGCAGCGCTCCCGTCTCATTGTTAACGCTCATAACGCTTACCAGGATAGTATCTTTCCTTAAGGCGGCTTCCAGATCGGCCGCACTGATGACGCCCCGGGAGTCTACCGGGAGATAGGTAACCTCGAAACCTTCGGTCTCCAGCCGCCGGCAGGCGGCCAGCAAGGAGGGGTGCTCGACGGCCGTGGTGATAATGTGGTTACCCTGGCGCCGGCGGGCGCGACTGATACCCCATACGGCCCAGTTATTGGCTTCGGTGCCGCCGGAGGTAAAGTAGACTTCCGAGGGCCGGGCGCCTATCAGGCCGGCTACCTGGCGGCGGGCGTGAGCCAGGGCCTTTTCAGCGGCAATACCCAGGCCGTGGAGGGAAGAGGGGTTACCGTAATTTTCCACCAGCATTTTATGCATTACAGCCGCGATGGCGGGCAGAACGGGTGTGGTAGCACTGTTATCCAGGTAGATGGCTGGCTGCAAGGTTGCAAATCCTCCCTTGGCAATGGCTGTTTCTCACTAGTATTATACAACAAATGGTCGCGACTTAAAGGCCCGTGGCACCACTCCTGGGGTGCAAGCATATTGTAAATTAAAATTGTCACCTTTGAGGAGTGGCGCCCATGCAAAGGGTAGATAGAGCCCTATCGAGGTACCGGGAGGATCTTTTGAGTTTGCCTAACGTGGTGGGTGTAGGGAAGGGATTTAAGAGCGTCCGGGGCGAGATAACCAAGAAGCCGGCAGTTGTAGTCTTGGTCAAGGAGAAATTACCGGTTGCTAGATTACAGCGGGGGTCCAGGATACCCCGGGTACTGGATGAAGCGGACACCGATGTCCTGGAGGTAGGGGAACTGCGGCTCCTGGGCCGTACCGATTACCAGCGGCCGGCCCGGCCGGGGATGAGTATCGGCCATTATAAAATTACCGCCGGTACCTTCGGGGCGGTGGTGAAAGACCGGCAGACGGGGGAACCCCTCATCCTTTCCAATAACCACATCCTGGCCAACATTACAAGCGGCCGCGACGGCCGGGCCAGCATCGGCGATCCCATCCTCCAGCCCGGTCCCTATGACGGCGGCACCAGGGATCAGGTAATCGGCTACCTGGAACGCTTTGTACCTATTCATCCTGTCGTTCAGGAGGTTACCTGCAGTCGAGCTTTGCGCTTCCAGGAAATCCTCAACCGCCTGGTGCACCTGGTACGGCCCAATTACCAGGTCAGGATGCAAAAAATGACGGCGGCCACCAATATTGTTGATTGCGCCGTGGCCCGGCCGGTCAGTAAAGATGTTATCCAAACGGAAATCCTGGATCTGGGGCCGGTGAAGGGTGTCCGGGAGCCCGAGCTGGGCATGGACGTAGTAAAGAGCGGGCGTTCCAGTGGCATCACCCGCTCCACCATTAAGGTTCTCCAGGCCACCGTCAAGGTACTCCTGGAAGAAGGGTTAACCGGTATGTTCAGCGACCAGTTCGTTACCGGCCCTCTTGCCCAGCCGGGGGACAGCGGCTCTCTGATCCTGGACAAGGAAAATTACGCCGTCGGCCTCCTTTTTGCCGGTTCGGACCAGACTTCGGTCGGCAATCGCATTCAAAATGTCCTGGAGCAGCTGGATGTTGAATTTTAGCTCCGCGGTTCGCTGCTTTCCCCGGCTCAAGCCTCCATGGCTCCTGGGTCGGGGTTAAATTTATGCTACATAGTCAACTGGCCGCCAGGCACGTCAACTATTTGCAGCACCTTTTCTTCTTCACCTGTGATGGCGTTGATATATGAGAGGTAATAGGTATCATCGAGCTTGGTTTTAACTTCATAGGTGAGCTTTTCTATCCCCCCGGGCAGGGGTATCAGGGCCAGCCGGACGCCTTCAACCTTGAGGCCGGAGTTAATTTTGGCCCGGGCCTCGGCTGGGGTTAGCTTTGGTTTGGGCAGCTGGCGGTTGTGATGAGCCATATAGTAGGGTGTCGCGTCCCAGCCGGTAATTTCCCCGTTGTCCAGGGCTACCTTGACCTTTACCTGGTCGGGATAAAGGAGGACATCGCCTTCTTTAGCGGCGAAGGTAATCACCTGGCTATTACCGGTGCGTACGGTATACGTGGGCTGCATATTGGCAAAGCCGTGGGCCTTTAAGAAAGCCGTGGCCCGCTCCAGGGCTTTGGCAGCGTCGAGGGTGGGAGCGCCAACCGGCCGGGTATTGAGGAGGGAAATGATCTCCCCGCCCTGTTTGCTGACATCAATGTGCACTATCACATTGGGACGCCGGTTGTCTATTAAGTTAAGGGCAAAGGTGGGCAGGAGGCCGTTGCTGGTTCGGGTGGCCTGGACGCGGTAACTGCTGTTGCTGGCGTCGTTGGCAAAGGCAAGTGCTTTGCGTTCAGCCTCAGCCTGGGAGATCTCGCCGCCCTTAAGGCCCAGGGGGCGCGGCTTTTCCAGATGATCGGAAAAGGGACCGTCGTAGTTCAGGCTGGGCAGGGTTTGCAGGCGCCGGTCGGCGTTAACGAAGCCCTCCAGGGGCCCGGCCTGGGCCTGGACGGGAACGGCCAGCCTGGCAATGGTCCTTAAGGGCTGCGGCATCCGCGTGCTGTAGAAACTGCTCCAGCGCAAACCTTTACTGGCTACCTGGCTTTCCGTCTGGCGGAGATCCAGGGCTAGCCGCTTCATTTCATCGCGTAACCTGGCCAGCTGTTCCCTCTCCTGGGGGCTTATTTCCCCGCCTCGGGCTAGCTTTTGCGCCAGGTAGTTGCTGTAGTCGCTGGTCTGGGCCAGGAATTTGCTGGTATTGATGGGCTTTATGCCCGGGGTAGGCAGCTGGCTTAAGGACAGCTGGGCGGCAGCCGCCTGGTTCCAGGCTTCCGTCAGGTGGACGGCCTGCTGGCGGGGAGAACTGCTGGCCAGGGATTTACCTATACTGACTTGGGCCTGCTCTACGTAACTCAAGAGGTTATAGAAGTCGCGCTGGCCGCCGGCCTCTACGGCGTTGGCCAGGGTTAAACGGTTGGCCCTCTCCCACAGGCCCCAGCCGACGGCCATTAACAGGGCCAGGGTCAGGACAATGGTAGAAATCCTGCGTTTCAAGTTAAAGCACCATCCTTTCGGGGTTTAACGGGCAAAGACGTGGTTACCGATCTGGGTAATAATGGTCCTGGTCCAAATCCAGGGGCTGACGGGCTTGGCCGGGTTCCAGAAGAAAAGGGCGCCGTAGGTGGGGTCCCACCCATTCAAGGCATCGGCGGCAGCCGCGGTAGGTGAAGCCAGGTTGGTGACCTGCCAGATAAGGCCATTGTGGACGCTTTCAAAGGCCCAGGGTTCGTAAATCACGCCGCTGATGCTGGTGGGGAAGAGGGGGCTGCGTACCCGGTTCAAGACGACGGCCCCTACGGCTACCTGGCCCTCATAAGGCTCGTTGCCGGCTTCGGCAGCAATTAACCGTGCCAGGAGGTTAAGTTCATCCCCCACAGCAACCGGTACCCCGGCCTGGGTGGGGAGGGCTCGGGGGACATGCCCCTGGCGATAAAACTGCCACAGGGCGGCACTGATTAGGATGACAACCAGGAGAACCGGTATGATTAAGCGGCGGCGGGAAGGATACATAGATTTTCCTCCTTGTTTCCTTATTCCGCCTTTAGTGTGGATGGGTAGCCAGGGCCTTATACGTAAAAAAGCGCTGGATAGCGCTCTTTTTAGTTACTGCGAAAGCGATTACTGCGGGTTTGCTGGGGCGGGGGATTCTCCTGCTTAGGTACTGTTTCCTGGGCTTCTTTTTCTTTGGCGCCCCTACTTTCTTTGGCACTCATGAGCAGATTCATGAGGCTGGTGAGTAAGGCCGGGTTTTTGCCCAGCAGGCCGGCCAGGTCGGCTGGCGGTTTGACATTGCCGCCGCTTCCCTGGCCCAGGACGGCATTTAAGGCTTCCTGGATGACGTTGCTGCCCTCCGCCTTGGCCGGTATGGCGACATTACCGTGCAGGAGATTTAAGATACCCAGCAGATCGACCAGGCCTAACAGTCCGGCCAGCTCATTAAAGTTTAGGGCCTGCTGCTGGGGGCCCAGTAATTGGTGCAGGACTTCAAGCAGATTGGTCTTTTCCACTGCGGCCACCTCCACAAATCCTTCCCTTTAATATATGCGGGAGGTAATCAATCAAGCGCTGCACCAACATTGTTTTAGTTGCATATTTTTAACTATAGAGGATTGCTTTTCTCATTAAATTGAAACGGGAGGGAGCAAGATGGCCGATTATATTGTCGATCCCAATCTCCTGGCCGTTATCCAGAGCCTGAAGCCCTATATGAACAGCCGGGCACTCCAGTGTACCGAAGTGGCCGAAACGCTGCTCGAGATCTTAGCCAGTGAACAGGCCCGGCGGGTCCAGGAAAAATTACAGAGTTTACGCCAGGAGTACAAAATGGCAGTGCAGGCGGCGAAGGCAAAAAAACCGGGTGATAAATGAGATGATAAACAGAGAGGGCGGGACCCTTTCTCTCTTTTTTTAATTCTAATTTTATTGCTACTGTCCACCGGCAGCTTTCCCGGGCCCGGCACCTCTCCAGGAAGCTCGGTTAAGTATAACTCAGGCGGACGCGGGCCGGTCCACCTTCCCGGGGATTTCCTGAAGAAGTGGCAGCAGGTGTCCCGGGGCTGGAACCGGCAGCCGGCGGCCTTTCGCCGGTGGGGGGGCGCAGGGGGGAGTGGACGACAGTCAGGCTGTTTAAGATTACCTCTTCTTCCCAGGCAAGATGGCCGTTTTCGTAGCGGCGGCGGCGGATTTCGGCTCTGGGGATAAAGGCGGAGACTTCATGGGGCAGGTCGTAAGTCAGGCGGCGGATTATCCGGATGACGGCATTATCTACGTGGAGCTCAACTTCATCGGTATTCAGCGGGCATTCCGGCAGCAAGGGAGACACCTCCTTTGCTGCCAGTATATGTAATAGGGGAGGAAAAGGCGCGGGCTGAACAGGTCGCCGGGTATAACGCCAGTTTTAAGGGCCGGTCCCCGTCAGGGGGCCGGCCCCGGTCTTAGCTGGCCTTGCTTTCCGTCTTCGTTTCCTCTTTAGCCTTATCCTTATATTCCTGGCTGCGGTTTTCGGTGGTATAGAAACCGCCGGCCTTGTAGATGACGCTGATATTATGCCCGATCAGCCGGTGTACAGGCCCGCCGCAGGTGGGGCATTTCTCCAGGGGAGGGGCGGTAATGCGCTGCTCCTGTTCAAATACCCCGCATTTGGCACATTTGTATTCGTAGATAGGCATTGTTACCACCTCCGCTTGTCTGTATATAGGTCTAGCTTTGGTTATACGCCAGGAATTCAGATTTGTCAAGATAGCTCTTGGCCTGTCACGGCGGCCCGGTCATACCCGGGGTAAAGGAGCACCCTTTCTTTTACCCTGCCTGGTGCAAAATAGAGCCATTTTACCGCTTTTTTACTCCTGGAACCGCCTTTTGTTTATGTTATCATTATAATTGCTGGCCGGACTCTGCAGCTTATTTATATCTGTTCCCGGAGGAATATGGAGTGAAGCTTTATGGGCATAACCGTCAGAGAGGCTTTAAAGTTGGGGGGCCTGCAGAGGGCCACCCTGCTGGCTGGCGAAGCAGGACTAGATAATGTTATAAAATTTGTAGATATCCTGGAGATACCTGATCCCCGCGGGTGGCTCAGGCCCAATGAATTTATTATTACAACAGGATATGCGGTAAAGAACGACCTGGAAGCGCAGTTGAATCTTTTACGGGAGCTGGCAGGGGCGGGCGGAGCCGGCCTGGCCATAAAGTTCGGGCGGTTTATCGGCGCTGTTCCGGAGGAAATGTGCCGCCTGGCCGGCGAGTTAAAGCTGCCCCTCTTGAGTGTGCCTGATGACGTCCCGTATGTGGAGATCACCAATCCACTGATGGCGGCCATTGTCAATGAACAGGCAAGGCAGCTTGAGTATTCGGAGAAAGTCCACCGTAAGCTTACCCAGGTGGCCCTGGAGGCCAGCAATCTCCAGGCCGTTGCCACAGCTCTGGCCGCCCTGGTGGAGCGGGAAGTAGTTATTTGCAATGAGGAATTCAAGCCCCTGGCAGAGGCGGGTAAGGGCCCATCTTCGGAAACCTTTCAGCTGCCGCCTGAAGAAGCCAAAAGGCTCAATTTGACGCAGAAAGCGGTAGAAGTAGCCCTCTGGTACAAAGGGACACGGCGGCGGTATTTTGCCTCTCCTGTTGACGTCAGGGGCCGGCGCTATGGCTACGTAATGGTAGAAGGGCAAACGCCCTTGAGCGAATTAAACCATATCGCCCTGGAGCATGCCGTGACGGTAACTGCCCTGCAAATGGTCAAGGAAGAAGCTGTGGCCGAAGTCCAGCGGAGCCTGCAGCGGGATCTGCTGGAGGACCTGATAGCCGGGGCCTTTCGCCATCGCGAACTGGCCGTCAGCCGGGCTGAAGCCCTGGGTATTTTTCTAGAGGAACCCAAGGTGATCATGGCCATCGACATAGATGATTTTAGCGGTTATCTCTTGCACCGGCCCGAAGTCTATGAAACAAACACTGAAAAGCTAAAACGCAATTTTCACCGGTCAGTAAATTCCTGCCTTGCAGCCTTAGAACGGCGGGTTTTAACGGTCCAGCGCAGCGACAGCGTTGTAGCCATCTTACCGGCGTCAGCGGAGGAAGGGCAAGCCAGAGTGGGCTGGAGCAACTTAAGAATTAAGCTCCAGGAACTCGCTGTGGAAATTCAACAGCAAATTGCCAGGGAGTTGAACGGCGTAACTGTATCCGTGGGTATAAGCTCTGTAGCCCAGGACCCTATGGATATCAGCAAGCGCTACCAGGAGGCTAGAAACGCCATAAGGACGGCCAGGCTTATCAAAGGAAGAGGCGCCGTAGCGTTCTGGGAGGATGTAGAATTATACCATGTTTTGGGGCAATCGGGCCGGGCCCTGGCCAGGTTTTACCACTCGATTCTGGGATCGCTGGATCGTCCGGAAGTCAAAAACCGTGAGGTCCTGCTGGAAACTTTACGCGTTTATCTCGAGTCTGAGGGAAACGTAATGGCTGCAGCCGAAAAGCTGTACGTGCACCGTAATACCCTGCGTTACCGGCTGCAGCGAATTGAAGAACTTCTCGGGCGCGATCTGGATTCGCCTGACGAAAGACTAGCCATCTGGCTGGCCCTGAAGGCCCGGGCACTCCTCAAATCTGATAAATAAATTGTGCTGGTTGCATAAAAATGAACCCGATATATTCATACCGCTTGGCCATAGATACCAGGCGGTTATTTTTATATAATCTCATCTCAGGTATTATGTTGAGCATTATCAAGGAGGCTTTAACGTGCTGGCAGTTATTCGTGTCCTCACTACCCAGGACGAAAATTTACTTAATGCCCATGGGCGCATAATCACTGCAAAATATGGGCTGCCGACCCGGAGCTACTGTATACCTGACCAGCCGGAGGGCATATATAATGAAGAAACTGAAAGAATTGCCGTTCCCAAAATAGTGCGCCTGGCTCGCCAGGCGGAGGAAGAAGGGGCTAAGGCGATTTTTATTAGCTGTGCGGCCGACCCGGCCCTGCAAGAGGTGCGGGCGGAATGCAAAGTACCTGTCATTGGTGCCGGTTCAGCGGCCGCCGCCGTAGCACTGGCCCTTGGCAGGAGGATTGGCGTCTTAAACCTGACTGAGGCTACTCCGGCGGCGGTAGCTACCGTCCTCGGCTCCCACATGGTTGCCGAAACCAGGCCGGAGGGGGTGAAAAATACCAGGGATCTGCTGACCCCGGCGGGTAAAGAAAAAGCCGTTAAGGCTGCCGGCGAACTGGTTAGTAAAGGGGCCGACGTCATTGTTTTCGCCTGCACGGGTTACTCTACCATCGGCCTGGCCGGAGAAATCAGAGAACGCCTGAGGGTAAGGATTGTGGATGCAGTAGAAGCCGGCGGAGTGGTTGCCAGGTATACTTTACAAAATTAGCAAGGGAGAAGGGAAATTATGGAAGAAAAATTGTTAACAGAAAAACATCCCCGAGCTTTTGAACCCGTCGTTCTTATTTTAAATATTATTCTTTCGGTTCTCGGGGCAATTATCGGCCTGCAAATATTAACAACCCTTGGGGTGACCCCGAATACTTCCATTATCGGTGTGCTGGTGGCTATTGCCCTGTCCCGGATTCCGGCAGGGTGGCTGGCCAGATACCGATCCATTCACCGCCAGAATCTGGTCCAGTCGAATATCTCCAGCGCTACCTTTGGGGCGGCCAATTCTTTACTGCTTCCGATAGGTATTCCTTACCTGTTTGGCCGGCCCGACCTGGTTGTCCCGATGCTGATTGGTGCGACCATGGGTATGCTTATTGACCTGGCTATGTTGTACTGGTTCTTCGATTCCCGTGTTTTCCCCGGCAAAGCGGCCTGGCCGCCCGGCGTGGCTGCAGCCGAAGCCATCTACGCCGGCGACGAAGGCGGCAGGAGGGCCTGGCTTCTGGTCTGGGGGACTATTATCGGTATTATTGGCTCCTACTTTAAGGTTTCCATGTCTGCTTTTGGCGTAGCCTTCATCGGCAATGTCTGGGCCCTGGCCATGTTTGGTGTTGGCCTGCTGCTCAGGGGTTATTCTACTACCCTTTTTGGCGTGGATATCAACAAGCTCTATATTCCCCACGGGATGATGATCGGTGCTGGCCTGGTGGCAGGCATCCAGATCCTCTTCATTCTTCTTAGGGGAAGAAAAGAAGGAAGGATTCATGCAAGCGCTGATGCACCCGGCGATTACACCCGGAGCGAAGAACATGTCAGCAAAGGTTTAGTCCGCGGTTTTGGCCTTTATGTAGCTGCCGCCCTTATTTTGGCCTTCCTGGGCGGCCTCTATACGGAAATGCCGGCCTGGCAGCTTGTTTTCTGGGCCATCTTTGCTGCCGTTTCCTGTATCCTGGCAGAATTCATCGTTGGCCTTTCCGCCATGCACGCCGGCTGGTTCCCGGCTTTTGCTACGGCACTGATTTTTCTCGTTCTAGGTATGGCCCTGGGGTTCCCGGCCCCGGCCCTGGCCCTGCTGGTGGGATTTGTCGCCTCGGGAGGACCGGCCTTTGCCGACGCCGGCTATGACTTGAAGGCCGGCTGGATTTTAAGGGGTGAAGGACGTAACCGCGACTTTGAGCTGGAAGGGCGCTGGCAGCAGTTCCTGGCCGGCCTGGTAGGGCTGGCGGTGGCCTGGGTAATGGTCACCTTGTTCCATGATGTATATTTTCGCCAGGATTTGTTCCCTCCCGTCGACCGGGTGTATGCGGCCACCATTAAGGCGGGCGTAGACGCTGCTATTATCAAAAACCTGGTGCTGTGGGCCATTCCCGGAGCCCTGATCCAGGCCCTGGGCGGCTCCGACAGACAGATAGGGATAATGTTAGCTACCGGTCTCTTAATCCTCAATCCCATGGCGGGTTATGCCGTACTGGCCGGCATTATTATCCGCGTCCTGGTTCTCAAGTTTATGGGCAAGGAAGCCGAAACGCCCATGACCATCCTGGCCGCCGGTTTTATCGCCGGCGATGCCCTCTATGGCTTCTTCAACTCGGTATTCAAGGCTAAATGGAAGTAATGAGGAGAGACCCGGCAATGAGCTTGAAGATGACGCTTGATTACGAAGTTATGGAAGCGGCCGTACTGGGCGGGGCTGTTCTGGGGGGCGGCGGTGGTGGTTCCATGGAGCTGGGACGCCAGGCCGCCCGCCTGGCTCTAGAGCTGGGCACCCCTGTATTAATACCAATTGATGCCCTTGCTGACGATGCCATGCTGCTTACCGTTTCGGCCGTTGGAGCGCCGGCGGCCAGGACGGCCTTTGTCAAGCCGGTGCATTATATACGTACCGTGGAGTTGTTCAGCAAAAATACAGGCGAAAAGATTCACGGTTTAATTACCAATGAATGTGGCGGCCTGGCCAGCGTTAACGGGTGGCTGCAGGCCGCGGCCCTGGGCATACCCGTGATCGATGCCCCCTGTAACGGCAGGGCCCATCCCACCGGGGTCATGGGCTCCATGGGGCTGCATAGAGTTGCCGGGTATATCTCCCGGCAGGTGGCAGTCGGCGGCAATCCCCAAACGAATAGCTATATTGAGGTTTTTGCCAGCGGTTCCCTGGAGGCAACCGCCAGTATGGTAAGGCAGGCTTCAATACAAGCCGGCGGGCTGGTGGCCGTAGCCAGGAATCCGGTTACGGCAGGGTATGCGAAGGAAAATGCTGCCCCCGGCGCCATAGGCAAGTGTATCGCTGTGGGCAGAGCCATCCTGGCCAATCGCGCTAAAGGCCCCCTGCCGGCAATCGAAGCGGCAGCGGAAGTTTTAGGCGGTGCCATAATTTTTACCGGGAAAGTGGCTGCCGTTAGCCTGCAGACCACCGGCGGCTTTGATGTTGGTAAAGTAGTAGTCCAGGGCGAACGGCAGATGGCGGAACTTACCTTCTGGAACGAATATATTACTCTAGAAATTGAAGGTGAAAGGAAAGGCACTTTTCCAGACCTGCTGGCAACTATGGACCTCAGTAGCGGTTTGCCCCTGTCTTCGGCAGAAATCCAGGAAGGGCAGGAGATAGCCATTTTGCACGTTCATCGTGACAGGTTAATTCTGGGAAGCGGCATGAAGGATCCTGACCTTTTTCATGTGGTAGAAAAGGCTACCGGAAAAGAAGTAATCAAATACGTATTCGCTGGAAGAGGGGTGTAACAGGATGGCTCTTAAACAGGTAATAGAAGCTTATGAACTTCTTGACAGCGCTTATGTTGATGGCTATGAGGTGGCAGGCTTACTTAAAAAGGCCGGCCTGGAAGACGTAGAGGTAAAGCGGATTGCCGGCGCCAAGGGTTTTACGGACTTTATCAAAGTCAGGGTACCGGGAAGCAATGGTAAGGTTAAAGGCGGCAGCGCGCCGACCCTGGGGATAATCGGCCGGCTGGGTGGCCTGGGCGCCCGGCCGGAAAGGATAGGTTTTGTGTCCGACGGCGACGGCGCCCTGGCTGCGGTGGCTGCCGCCTTGAAACTGGGGACCATGCAGAAGAAGGGGGATATACTGGCCGGGGATGTGATTATTGCTACCCATATCTGTCCCAATGCGCCGACCAGGCCTCATGATCCCGTGCCCTTCATGGATTCGCCGGTGGATATTGCTGCAATGAACCGCCATGAAGTCGACCCGGCCATGGACGCCATTCTTTCCATTGATACAACCAAAGGCAACCGGGTTATCAATCACCGCGGTTTTGCTATCTCGCCGACGGTTAAAGAGGGGTATATCCTGCGGGTTAGTGAAGACCTGCTCGACCTGATGCAGATTGCAACCGGCAGGTTACCGGTAGTCTTCCCGGTTACTACCCAGGACATTACGCCCTACGGCAACGGCCTTTATCACCTGAACAGCATTTTGCAACCTTGCGTAGCCACGGCGGCGCCGGTAGTGGGGGTGGCCATTACAGCCGAAGTGCCGGTCCCGGGCTGCGCCACCGGCGCCAGTCACCTGGTAGATATTGAAGCTGCCGTTCGCTTCTGTATCGAAGTGGCCAAGGCCTTTGGCCAGGGTAAGTGCCGCATTTACGATGAGGAAGAATTTGAACGGTTGAAGGCCCTTTACGGCCCCATGGACCACCTGCAGACTTTGGGTAAAAGCTAAAGTATGCCCGCGTAAATAACGGGTTACCGTATCGGAGGGTAGTTGAAAAGACCTGTGGTAGTACAGCAAGCCTGGTAGAGTATGCGCCCGGAGCCGCAGGGTGTCACCGGCACCGGGCCTGTGCCTGGAAAAAGGGCAAGGGAGGGGTCCTGGAATGGTACGTAAAGTAGGCGCTATTACCATCGGGCAGTCGCCCCGCGTTGATGTCGTGCCGGAAATAGAGGCAATTCTTGGGGACAGAATAGAAATAATCGAAGCGGGAGCCCTTGACGGTTTAAGCCATGAAGAAATAGCGGCCCTGGCGCCGGGACCGGGGGATTACGTCCTGGTGACCAGGTTGCGGGACGGCAGTTCGGTAAAGCTTGCCGAGCAGCGTATTTTATCGTTAATGCAGGCCCGGATTGACGAGGTGGTTGCTGCGGGCGCCGAGGCTGTTTTATTGCTGTGTACAGGGGAATTTCCTCCTTTTTCCTGCCCACGGTTAATTTTGCAGCCCCAGCTAATCCTGCATCATTTCACCGCTGCCGTCGCGGCCGGGCGACGGCTGGGGATAATAGTTCCTGATCCGGGCCAGGTAGAGCAGGCCGGGGTGCGCTGGGCCGGAATGGGTAGCGCCCTGGCAGTAGAAGCCGCTTCGCCCTATGGACCTGTAGAGGCCATATGGCAGGCAGCCGCCAGGCTACAGGAGTGGCAGGCGGAATTGATTGTCCTAGATTGCATGGGCTTCAATATGGACATGAAAAAAGAAATCATGAAGCGTACCGGCATTCCAACCATACTGCCGCGCACGGTTGCCGCGCGTGTCATTCTGGAATTATTATCCTGAGGAGGCGGCCGGCTTGCAAGACCTGAAAACAGTAGCCAGGGAGCTTTTGCGTACCAATATGGCTTTAAAGCCCGGTGAAACTTTGCTGGTGGTGACCGATACGGCAACAAGCACTATTGGCGAAGTGATTTTCCAGGCCGGTGAAGAAAGCGGCGCCCTCGCGACACTTATCAAGATGCCTCCCACGGACAGGCCCGGGGCCGAGCCGCCCCCGCCCGTGGCGGCGGCTATGGCCAGGGCCCAGGTGGTTATTTGTCCTACCAGGAATTCCTTAACCCATACCCAGGCCCGGATCAAGGCCTGCCAGGCCGGGGCGCGGGTGGCCACCATGCCCGGTATTACCGAGGATATGTTTTTTACCGGGGCGGTGGCGGCCGACTATGATCAGGTGGCCCGGCTGGCTACAGAACTTGCCCGGCTGCTTACAGAAGCCAGGACTGCCGTTTTGGTCAAAGAAGGCCTGGAATTGCAGCTTTCCCTGGCCGGGCGCCGGGGTATAGCCAGTACCGGCTTGTACCGCCGGCCGGGTGAAGCAGGAAATTTGCCTTCGGGGGAGGCATACATCGCCCCCCTGGAGGGAAGCGCGGAAGGTGAAACGATTATTGACGGCTCCGTGGCGGGTATTGGCCGGCTGAGGAGCCCTGTCAGAGTAACTATTCGCCAGGGAATTTTAACGGCTGCTCAGGGCCCGGAAGGGCAGCGGCTGCTGGAGCTATTGGGGAGTGCTCCTGAAGCCAGAAACGTGGCCGAACTGGGCCTAGGCACCAATGACCGCGCCAGGGTCTCAGGCAACATTTTAGAAGACGAGAAGGTATACGGGACCGTTCATCTTGCCTTTGGTAATAATACAACCTTTGGCGGCACGGTCAGGGCGGGAGTGCATATTGACGGTGTTATTATGGCCCCCGACCTGTACCTGGACGGGAAACTGGTCGTTTCTCAAGGAAAAATCATAGTTTAATGTTCTTCCCCCCCTGCAACCCGCCTTGACAGGCGGGTTGCAGTATCTCGTAACCACAAGTTGCCGGCCTTCTCCAGGAGGATTCGGTCACCGGGTGGCGAATATATCCCTTCTGTAACCTCAAGGGAAGAAGGGATTTTTTTGTTGCGCCGGCGTTACCAGCCAGTCCTCTGGGCAATGCTGATTATCGCCACCCTGGCCGCCGGGGTGGTAATTACGAACCGGGTACGCCTGGAAGAAGCCAACCGGACGGTTACCCTGGCGGTTGACTTCCAGCAGGTGCAGAAATTAGCCCAGTGGAGTGGCTTGACTACCAGGGAAACTCTCAGCCGTTTGCAACAGCAGGGAGCCAATGCCGTCCTTTTTAAGGAGCAGACTATAGAGGATCTCCAGCAGCAGGTCTGGGTCCGGCCGGGAACTGAGGCTGTCCTATACTTCCCGGCTGCAGTACAGAAAGAAGTACGCCCCGAGTATACCTACCTTTTTACCAGCGACAGGAAACTGGCGCAGCGCCTGGAACTGCAGCTGGAAAATAAAATCCCCGGCGAGGTGCAGGTGCTGGCCGGCAGCGACTTCGTAGCTCTGGGTATACCCCTCTCCACAGCAGAGCTAAAGGAAGTGGGCCTGGGCTTCCCGGAACGGGAGATGGCCATGGCGCGGGAACTGGGCCTGTTCCTCATTCCCCAGGTGCGGTGGTGGTATGGCGCCAACGCCGCTTCCCTGGCCGCCACTTTAAGGCCCCTTTTTGCCTACCAGGACAGCATCGTTGCTTTGCTTTTCAATGATAAGAACCTTCCCGGTTACCCCCATTACCTGTTTAACCTGGCGGCCCAGGTGGAGCAGATCAAAGTCCCGGTGGGCCTGATTGAATTTTTCCCGCAACAGGGCCTCAGTCAGCTGGTCGTGCTTCTGGATAAAAGGGCTCTGCGGGTACACAGCATCAGTGGTGATGAAATGGCCGGTCTAACCCCGGCGGCGGCCCTGGAACGCCTGGAGCTGGCAGCCAGGGAAAGGAATAATCGCATTCTCATCGCCCGTTTTAAGTTTACCCCGGGATCGACAAACTGGCTGGAGGATAACCTCCATTTCGTTGGGGAATTAAGAAGAGTAATCCTCGCCGGCGGCCTGACCATAGGCCGGGCGGAGCCCTTCTCATCATTTCCTTTCTCACGCCTGTGGCTGTATTTAACCGGCCTGGGTGTCCTGGCTGCCGGGGTTCTTTTAATGATGCAGTTTGGTTTACTTCGCCTGGGTTTAGCTTTAGGTTTCCTGGGCCTTGTGATCTGGACGGGGGCCCTGGGGCTGAATCACCAGGTGCTTTTAGCCCGCAAGGTAATGGCCCTGGGGGCGGCCATTATTTTTCCCACCCTGGCCGTGCTCATGGCCTGGTCGCCGGTACCGCGCAGTTTAAAGGCCGGGATAGCCGTCACCCTGCGCACGGCCCTGCTCTCCTTCCTGGGGGCGTTGTATATTGCTGCCATTCTGGCCGATAATACCTTTATCTTAAAGATTAATGAATTCAGCGGTGTTAAAATTGCCTTTGTCGCTCCCTTGTTTTTATTTACGGCGGCCGTGATTATCCGGCAGGAGGGGCGGGGGGCCGGCGCTGCCCTGCAGGGCTGGCTTGATGCCGGCCTCACCGTAAAGCTGGTACTCCTGGCCGTGGTGGTGGCTGCTGCCGGTGTCCTTTACCTCAGCCGCAGCGGTAATGAAGGGGTGGGGCTGTTACCTTTTGAAGGGCAGATGCGCTCTTTCCTGGGGAACGTTTTACTTGCCCGGCCGCGGACCAAAGAGTTCCTCCTCGGCTATCCCTTTTTGCTTTTAAGCCTGAGCCTGGGTTACCAGCACCGTTATCTTCTCTTCTGGCTCCTGGGCCTGGTGGGCCAGATCTCCCTGGTTAATACTTTCTCGCACATTCATATTCCTTTCCTCATTTCGTTATTACGGACCTTTAACGGCCTGTGGCTGGGGCTTCTGATTGGTTCGCTGCTGGTTACAGCCGTAAAGCTGGGGGCGGGAAGTTTAAGGAGGAACAGGGCATGGCCAGGGTAGTTATCTCCGGCTATTACGGCTTCCAGAACGCCGGTGATGAGGCCGTCCTTTACAGCATGGTTCAGGCCTTGCGTTCCTTTGTGCCCGGCCTGGAAATTACTGTCCTATCTCACTGCCCGGAGCAAACAGCAGCGAGCCTGAACGTTGATGCGGTAAACCGCTGGCAGCTGGCGGCGGTAGCCGGGGCCATGCGCCGGGCCGACCTGGTTATCAGCGGTGGTGGCAGCCTTTTCCAGGATGTTACCGGATGGAAGAGCCTTCTCTACTACCTGGGCGTGGTGGTCCTGGCCCGGCTGCTGCGCAAGCCGGTAGTGGTCTATGCCCAGGGCCTGGGACCGTTAAAGCGCACTTTTAGCCGCCGGCTGGCCGGCAGAGTCTTAAATAGCGTCCAGCTTATAACCCTGCGGGACAGTGAGTCGCGGCAGCTCCTGGAGGAGCTCGGGGTGAGACGGCCGCCGGTCTACGTTACGGCCGACCCGGTTCTGGGCCTGGAACCGGAGAACCTGGATTTGCGAAACGGGCAGAAAAAATGGCAGGAGCTGGGATTGGCCGGACCGGTAATTGGTATTTCTGTCCGCTCCTGGCCAGGGGCCGGGAACTGCTGGCCGGCGCTGGCCAAGGTGGCTGATGACCTGGTGGCCGGCGGGTGGCAGGTTTTATTTTTACCTTTCCACTTTCCCGCCGACGTCGATGCCTGCCGCCAGGTGGCCCGCTTGATGCATCAGCCGGCAGCCATTTTAAGGGAAAATTTGGACCTGGCGACTATTATGGGCCTTATGGGCCGGCTGCAATTTTTAATTGCCATGCGCCTGCACGCCCTGGTCCTGGCAACAGTTATGGGAGTGCCCTTTTTGGCCCTGCCCTACGATCCCAAAGTGGCTGCCTTTGCCCGGCTGGTGGAACAGCCGGCCGTGGGTTCCCTGGCAGGGGTAACCTGCCAGGGCCTCACGGCGGCAGTCCAGGAGGCTCTGGCTCGCCGGGAAGAGCACGGCCAGAGGGTCAGGGCGGCAGCGGCCGAACTGCGGCCCCGGGCCCTGGATACCGCCCGCCTGGTTGCAGAGTACCTGAAGAAAGGAGCCATAGGCGGCTGACAGCTAGAGAAAATGGCAGCAAAAAGTAACGGCAAGTATGCCCGGGTACCGGCAGGGACACCGGTGGCCCGCATGGCCAAGGCGGCGAGTATCGTCCTGCTCTTGAACCTGTTGAGCCGGGTGCTGGGTTTTGTCCGGGATGCCAGCATTGCCGCCCGTTTTGGCGCCGGCCCGGCTACCGACGCCTATCTGGTAGCCTATACTATTCCTTTTTTCCTCCAGACCATCCTGGGGATGGCCTTTGTCACGGTGATGGTGCCGGTTGTGACTGCTTACCTGGTCCGGGATGACCGCGACCAGGCCTGGGCAATAGCCAGCGCTGTCGGCAACTGGACGTTTTTAATCATGACCCTGCTGGCGGCGGCAGGTGCCGGCCTGGCTCCCTGGCTCGTCCAGGTCCTGGCCCCCGGATTTGCGGGGCCTGTTTATGACCTGACGGTGAAACTTACACGCATCATGTTCCTCTCCTTACCCTTTATGGGTACAGGGATGCTCATCAGCGGCATTTTAAACGCCGGCTATATCTTTACCTCCCCGGCCCTGGCACCGGCGGTCAGCAACCTGGTCATCATTGCTACCGTAGTCCTGGCCGGGCAAGCCTTTGGCATTACCGGGCTGGCCGTAGGGACAGTCTTAAGCTTTGCCGCTTACCTGGCTATACAGTTACCCGATTTACCGCGTTTGCAGTTCCGTTACTCGTGGCGCTTGCTCTCCCATCATCCGGCAGTTAAGAGAATAGGCCGCAACTTGTTACCGGTATCTTTGAGCCTGGCAGTGGTCCAGCTGTACCTGGCCACAAACCGCTTTTTTGCCTCCCGGCTGGCAGCGGGGAGTATTACGGCTCTGGACTTTGGTAATCGTCTGGTAACTTTACCCCTGGGCATCTTTGTGGCCAGCGTTACTACGGCTGTTTTTCCTTCTCTGGCCGAGCAGGCGGCCCGGCAGGATCGCCGGGAAATGGCCCACCTGGTTGATCGGGGCCTGGGGCTGGTGGCCCTGACTATCATGCCGGCGGCTGCCGGGCTCATTGTCCTCCGGGAACCCCTGGTGCGGCTGGTTTTTGAGCGGGGGGCCTTTGATCCCCGGGCGACGACCATGACGGCTGTTGCAGTTTTATTTTATTCCCTGGGCCTCCTGGCCCAGGCCATGCACCCCATCCTGACCCGGGCCTTTTATGCCCTCCAGGAGGTAGTCGTTCCGGTAACGACTGGCCTTTTCTCCGTGACGTTAAATATCATTTTCAGCTACCTGCTGGTACCGTACCTGGGACATGGCGGCCTGGCCCTGGCCAATTCCCTGGCTGCCAGCCTCTATTCTCTATTGCTTTACCTGGCCCTGTACCGCCGCCTGCCGGAGCTAAAGGCGGCTGCCCTGCTGGGCTCTACGCTGCGCACCGGCATGGCAGCCGTAGGAATGGGCCTGCTGGTTTGGCTGGCCGGGAGGGGCCTGGGTGTATTTGCCTGGTCACAATCCCTGCTGGGATTATTTATCCGGTTAACCGGATTAATAGCCGCCGGAGTTTTCCTCTTTTGGGGATTAGCCCTGTTATTACGGATTGAAGAGGTCAATCTCATCAGCTTTATGCTCCGCCGCCGGCTGCACAGGTTTTTTTAGACAAGCAGGAATATGGGGATAAATGGCGAATAAAACCAAGTAATATTGTCTAAATCAAAAAACCTAAAAGCGAAGTGACGTCATGGACCTGACGGCAATACAGAAAGTATTACCGCACCGCTATCCATTTTTGCTGGTTGACCGCATTCTGGCAGTAGAGGCAGGTCGGCGGGCGGTAGGCCAAAAAAACGTCAGCGGCAACGAATGGTATTTTAGCGGCCATTTTCCCGGGCAGCCGGTAATGCCCGGGGTTTTAATCATGGAGGCCCTGGCTCAGGTTGGAGCGGTGGCCCTTTTGAGCCTTCCCGAATTCCAGGGGCGGGTGGTCCTTTTTGGCGGCATGGACGGGGTTCGTTTCCGCCGCCAGGTAGTCCCGGGTGATGTGTTAAGGCTGGAGACGGAGATTATCAAGCTCAAAGGACGGGTAGGCAAAGGCTACGGCCGCGCCTGGGTGGGGGAAGAGATGGCGGCGGAAGGTGAGCTGCTTTTTGCTGTAGGCGAAAAGATAGAGTAGGGAGCTATTTCAGAGTAACCCTTCACGGCGGCACGCCGCCGCCCTGGGTGACCCAGCACTCAACTTGCAACACCTATGACAAACGAGTTGCGTGCTGGGCGCTCCTTAGGGGTTTTGGTACGGGTGTGACTATGCTAGCCTGCGGGAGAGTTATTTTCGGAGGAGGAACCGAAGGTGAATATCCTGGCCCTTGCTCTAGCGGGGGTAATTAGTTTTTTGCTTACACCTTTACTTTGCCGGGTGGCGCCCCGCCTGGGGGCCGTCGATAAACCCGATGCCCGTAAAGTTCACCGTACTCTCATGCCCCGGCTGGGAGGCGTGGCCATCTACGCCGGTTTCCTGGCGGCCTTTTACCTGCTCGGTTACCATGGCGAGAAATACCTGGGCCTCTTGCTGGGCGGTACCTTTATCATGCTGGTGGGGCTGGTCGATGATATTAAAAATATAAGTCCCAGGCTGAAATTAATGGGGCAAATTGTCGCTGCAGCCATCCTGGTAGCCTTCGGCGTGCGGGTGGAATTTCTCACCAACCCCTTTGACGGGCTTTTTATCCTGGGCAAACTGGCCATTCCCGTAACTATTTTTTGGATAGTAGGCGTTACCAATGCTTTAAACCTGGTGGACGGCCTGGATGGCCTGGCCGCCGGGACTTCCTTTATCGCCGCCGTGACCATTGCCATGGTGGCCTGGCTTAACGGGGAAGTAGTAGTAGCCCTTCTTTCCCTGGCCCTGGCGGCCAGTGTGCTGGGCTTTTTGCCCTTTAACTTTCACCCGGCACGGATTTTCATGGGAGACAGCGGTTCTATGTTTTTGGGCTTCAACCTGGCGGCCCTGGCTACCATCGGCCTGACCAAGAGCGCGACAGTGGTTTCCCTGTTTGTGCCGGTAGTCATCTTAGGTTTGCCCATCCTGGACACCACCCTGGCCATTATCCGGCGCTTTCTCAACCACCAGCCCATCTTTGCCCCCGACAAAGGCCACCTGCATCACCGCCTGCTGGCCCAGGGTTTAACCCAACGCCAGGCCGTTGGTGTCATCTACCTGGTGGATGCCTGCCTGGGGGGCAGTGCTGTGCTCCTTACCAGGCTGGCCACGGATCAGGGCATGCTTATCCTGGTGGGCCTGGCCGTGATAATCCTGGTGGGTTGCGATAAACTGGGGGTCCTTGGTAGAAGGCACCTCACCAGGGTTAAGGCCCGGCATAATTCTTTACACATACTGTAGGGGCAAGGTGATGGCTGTGCGCAACTATTATTTAGTCGTTGTTGTTCTCCTCCTGGCTCTGGCCCTCGGCCTGGCGGGCAGCGCCGGCGCGACGGCCTCTACGGCCGGACTGCAGGCCGACCCGGTAGTTACCCGGAGTTACGTCCAGGAAGTCGTCGACAGCCGCTTAGCACCCCTGCAGCAAGAAATTGAACGGGCGCAACAACGTCTGGCCGCCCTGCAGCAACGGGTAAATAACCTGGTGCCGTAGAACGGCACTGGCGGTCGCGAGCTTAAACTCGCGGCCTTTTTGCATTTATGGAGCTTATTGGGAAATAATACGGAAATGAAGTCTTGGAATAACGGGGGAATACAGATGAACGACTTGCTCATTGAGGCGCTCTTAATCTTGGCTTTTATCGTGGCCGGCATTGGCCTCCTTTTTTATCTCCACAAGCGGGAATTACTCTAAACTTACTTTAGTTAGGGGGGGAATTCATGGAGTACCTCGAGGTATTTCTCCAGACCATCCTGGCCTTTGCGGCCATCCTGATCTACACCCGGATTCTCGGCAAACAGCAGATTGGCCAGCTGACTTTTTTTGAGTACATTAACGGCATCACCTTTGGCAGTATAGCTGCCGTGCTGGCAACCGATACAGATCCCAAACGGACAGGAATTCACTTCCTGGGCCTTACCCTTTTTGCTTTCCTTACCTGGGTAGCCGGTTATGCCGTTATGCTAAGCCGCCCAGCCCGCAAGCTTATTTCCGGTGAACCTACTGTAGTCGTGCATAACGGAAAAATCCTGGAAGGAAATATGAAAAAAATGCGGTATAATTTTGATGAGCTGGCCATGCAGCTGCGGCAAAAAAATGTATTTGATATTGCTGATGTTGAATATGCTATTCTGGAGCCTGACGGCGACCTGAGCGTTTTGCTGAAATCCCAGAAACGCCCCCTGACACCGGCTGACCTCCAGCTGCCGACTCAGTACGAGGGGATACCGACGGAACTGATTATGGATGGGGAGATCCTCTTCCAGAACCTGAAGCAAAATAAACTGGATGAAAAGTGGCTCATCCAGCAGCTCCAGGCCCAGGGTGTCCAGGATATCAGCCAGGTTGACTATGCCGTTTTGAGGAGCGACGGCTCCCTGTATGTCAATATGAAAGAAGACGACATTGTCAACCCGGTGGATATCACCGACGCCCCGGAAAGCCCGGTGAAGCAGGAGAAGGAAGAACAGGATAGGCCCTCCTAAAGCCTCAGGCCGCTTCCGCGAGGATCTGGGGCGTGCCGGACAATGCCAGCCTGTGACAAAGTTATTTTCGGAGGTGGTAGTATTGACCATCAAATTTGGTACTGATGGATGGCGGGCCATCATCGCCGAGGAATTCACGTTTGCCAATGTCCGCCTGGTTACCCAGGCCGTCGCCAATTACCTGCAGAGCGAGAAAGGGCAGGGGGAAGTCGTTATCGGTTTTGATAACCGCTTCCTGGCCCCGGAATTTGCCGCTGCTGCAGCCGAAGTATTGACGGGCAACGGTTTTACCGTTTACCTGCCTTCCCGGGCCGTACCAACGCCGGTGACGGCCTGGGCTATTAAAAAGTATGGGGCTTTAGGAGCATTAATGCTTACGGCCAGCCATAACCCCCCTGCTTACTCCGGGCTCAAGTTTATACCCGATTATGCCGGGCCGGCCGTGCCGGCGATTACTGAAGCTATTGAAAAAGAAATAGCGGCTGTAATGGCTGGAGGTAATATTAAACGCCTGGAACTGGCTGAGGCCCGGCAAAGGGGGCTGGTAAAGGAACTGGACCCCCGAGAAGCCTATCTTGAATACCTGCAGGGTCTGGTTGATGTAGCAGCCATCAAGCAGGCCAGGTTAAAAGTTGTCGTCGACCCCCTGTATGGCGCGGGGCTCGACTATCTGGATGAATTTTTGCAGCGGGCCGGCTGCCAGGTACATACCCTCCATAACTACCGTGACCCCCTTTTCGGCGGTTCCCTGCCGGATCCCAGCGCCCGCGGCTTAAGCGAGCTGGCCTGGCAGGTCCGGGAAACGGGAGCCGACCTGGGGCTGGCCCTGGACGGCGATGCCGACCGCTTCGGCGTTGTCGACGGGGACGGTACTTACTTTACGGCCAATGAAGTCCTTTACCTGGTCCTGGCCCACCTGCTCTTCCACCGGCAATACCGGGGACCGGTAGCCCGGACGGTTGCTACCACCCACAACCTGGATCGCCTGGCCGCGGCCCATGGCCTGAAAGTTATTGAGACTCCGGTGGGGTTTAAGTATATCGGTGAGGCCCTGAGGAAGCATGATTGTATCCTGGGGGGCGAGGAGAGCGGGGGATTAAGCATCCGCGGCCACATCCCGGAAAAGGACGGCATTCTGGCCACGGCCCTGGTTGCCGAGCTGCGGGCCGTCCAGGGACGCAGCCTTAAAAGTATCCTGGCGGATTTACAGGAACGCCACGGCCGGCTGGTCAGCCGGCGGCTGGACCTGAAGGTAGCGCCGGAGGTCAAAGCGCGGGTTTTAAAGGAACTGCCGGATTTTACCCCGGCCAAGATTGCCGGCATGCCGGTGACCGGGCGCCTGGCAGTTGACGGGGTTAAATTCCTTCTGGCTGACGGCAGCTGGGTCTTGCTGCGGCCGTCGGGTACGGAGCCCCTCCTGCGGTTGTATGTGGAGGCGCCCGACGACGAGCGCCTCCATCTCCTCCAGGAAGACATAATTTCCGCCCTTAAGCTTTAAAGTATCTGTTATATTCGTCGGCCGAAAGTTCCCGGTAACAGCTGGGACATAATGCCCCTTTACCAGGAACTTCTACGGCATTTTCCAGGCCGAAGCGCTCCATAAAGCTTAAAGAAGCGCCGCAGCGCAGGCAGGCATCGCTGGCGGCCGGCATCAAGGTCACCTCCTTTCACCACAGGCTGCCCCTGCCGCATAAGATAGAGCAGGGGTGAGTGACGTGGGCTACCAGGCACCGGTAATCTTGCTGGCAGCTGTCATGTTACTGGTCTTAGTCTATGGTTTGTTCTGGTGGCGGCAAAAAGAATTAACCTTAACCTATCCCTCACTGGCACTCCTGGTGGGTAACCAGGAAGATTTTCTCGAAGGCCTCCTGCGGCGGTTCTGGTGGTGGTGCTACTGGTACGGTTTGCCCTGGAGGCTAGTGGTAATTATCGATGCGCAGGCTCAGGCGTCTCTTGCTATCTTGCACTATTTTTTTTATCCCTATCCCTTTTTGCGAGTAATTTGCGCCCGGGAAAAAGGGCTTTTAACGTGGGAATTTTCGACTGGCTCTGGCGGTCGGCAGGCGCACTTTTTAGATATTCGGACAGAAAAAGATTTTAACTCTACCTGGACCAGGATTTACCGGGCCTGCCTAAAAAATAAATTGACGGAAGGAAAAAATAAACCTGATGGCGAAATAGACAGCCAGAGTCAAGTTTAAGGAGAGCGGTTTCATGGACGAAGGGCGCAGCCGGGAGGGGTGGCTGGCGGGTTTAACCCTGACGGTAGGAGGGGTACTTTTAACCCTGGCAGGTCCACCGGGCCCGGCTGTCTGGTGGGGTTTAAGCTGGAGTATAATCAACGGTCTGGTCCTGGTAACCGGAACCTTTTTTAGGAGCCGGCAGGGGCAGTTCTTCCTCCTGGGAGTCAACCTCGTCCTGGCCGGCAGCTGGTTATTTGCCGGGGGCGGGGCGGGTACCCCTCTTTTTCCTTTCCTGCTGCTTTTGCCCCTGCTAGTGCCCCTTTACCTGGGCCAGAAGCAGGTTGTTGTTGCAGGCCTGGTGATGGTTCTATTTCTTGGACTGTACTGGTATATTAAGGCTGGGCTGCCATTAAACAGCCATTCTCTGGCCCTCTGGGGAGGCTGGATTACCCTGGCAGGCTTTTGCTCTTTTGCCTGGCTCAAAATACTCGATGAAGCTTTTAAGGTTTCTTCCCTCCAGGCTGAGGTGGACCACTGGCACCGGGAATATAAACGCTCCCTTTCCCAGCTGGCTGCTGTGGAGCTAATGGCCGTGACCGACGACTTGACCGGGCTTTTTAATTATCGCTACTTTGAGCAGAGCCTGGAGCGGTTGTTAAGTCCCCAGCAACAGCTGCGGTCCCTGGCTGTTTTAATGATAGATATCGATCATTTCAAAGAAATCAATGATTCTTTCGGCCACCTGGTTGGCAACAGGGTACTGGTGGAGTTGGCGGCCATTTTAAAAGAACATACCCGGGAACAGGATATTGTTACCCGTTTCGGCGGCGAAGAATTTGCCATTATTTTGCCCGGTACCGACTACCGGGGAGCCCTTCAGGTGGCGGAAAGGATACGCCGGGCCATAGCTGAGCATAGCTTCAATAAAGCAGGGGCGCCCGTTCGTCTGACAGTAAGTACTGGCATAGCCATCTGGCCTGAAGACGGGCTCAATAAGGAGGAACTGGTCGCCCGGGCCGATCTCGCCCTTTACCAGGCCAAGACTACGGGGCGCAACAGCGTCTACCCGTACCGTATGCTTAAAGCCGAAGCCGGGCCGTAACCCTGCTTGGTTTGAAGGAACCTGTGACAGGATTATTTTCGGAGGAATCACTTCAGGTTATTTCCGAGGAGGTGGGGATGACTGTGGAGGGGAGTTATACCCCGGTTTTTTACTGGCAGGGATTTGTATACCTGGCCTGGGGAGACCGGTCCGGCCGGGTGGGGATCAGCCATAACCCCGGGCTGGACCGTACTTTCTGGCTGCAATACGGCTACCGGCAGTTTTCGTTGTTAACGCCGCCATTACCCCTGGGTACGGCGGCTTTTTTATGCGAATGGCTGCAGCGCTATCTGCCTTTAAATGGAGAGCCGCCGTGGCAGGAGGCCAGGGCCCTGATAAACAAAGCCCGGTTGAAACTGGGCCTGCCTCCCTGGCCTTTCCCGGTTAATGATTTGCCCGCCCCCCGCCCGGCACCGGCGCAAGCAGAGCTGGCCCTGGTGCAAAAAAAACTGGCCGGCCGGATCCTCTGGCGGGAAGAAATAGCCATGGCCCTGGCGGAAAATAAAGGGGTAGTAACTACTCCCCTGGAAGACCTTCTTCACTGGCTCTACCTGGCGGGGGAGGTAACCCTCCTGCCGGGAGTTGGTTATGACCCCAATGGTGAGCCCCGCTGCCGGCGTTGTGGTCAGGCCTCCAGGTTATTAAAGGTAGCCTGCAGTGCCTGCGGGAGTGGGGACTGCCTTGTCTGTGAAGGGTGCCTTACCATGGGACAGGCCCGCCGTTGCCGCCCCCTGTATGCCCGTCCCTGGCCGGCCCGGCGGGCAACGGGAAGGCCCGGCCGGGAGGCCCGTCCCCGGCTCAAGTTTACCCTGACACCGGCCCAGGTGGACGCCTGCCGGGAAGCAGAAAACTTTGTTTTCCAAGGAAGGGAAAAGGAGTGTTTACTCTGGGCCGCCTGCGGCGCCGGTAAAACGGAGGTGGCCTGCGGGACTATTGCCGCGGCTTTGAGCCTGGGGAAAACCATTCTTTATGCCTGTCCCCGCCGGGAGATTATCCGGGAGCTGCAGGTACGGCTAACATCTATCTGGCCGGAGCTGCGTATCCTTGCCCTCTATGGCGGGAGTTCGGGTAAATTCGGCGAGGCCGACATTATCCTGGCTACCACCCACCAATCCTTACGTTTTTACCGTCGTTTTGACCTGGTAATTCTCGATGAAGTCGATGCCTTTCCCCTGTCCGAAGACCCCATGCTTTATTATGCTGTTGAACGGGCCCGCCGGGAAGACGGCCAGGCCCTATTATTGACGGCTACCCCACCGCCCGGGCTGATAGCCCGGGTGAGGCGCCGGCAGGTCAAGGTGATTTATCTGCCGGCCAGGCACCACGGCCATCCCCTGCCTGTACCGGAGTTCCTCCGGGACCCTTTTTTAAGCCAGCCTGGAGCCAGGCATCTCCCTCGCTTCCTGGTCAATTGTTTGGACCAGACCCTGGCGGAAAAGGCCCGGCTCATTATCTTTGTCCCGGCTGTTAAACTGGTAGAAGAAGTGGTTGCCTGGCTCTTACAGGAACGCCCGGGGCCGGACCCCAACCGGCCCTGGGTACAGGGTTGTTATGCCGCCCACCCCAGGCGGGATGCAATTATCGCCGCCTTTCGCCGGGGAGAGTTTCCCGTGCTGGTGGCGACTACTGTTATGGAGCGGGGGATTACTATTCCTCGCCTTAATGTCCTGGTCCTTTATGCCGATGAAGAAAGGGTTTTTACTGTCAATACCCTGATCCAGATGGCCGGGCGGGCCGGGCGCTCGTCGGCCTATCCCACCGGCCGGGTATGGTTTCTGGCCAGGCGCATTAGCCCGGCCATGGCCGCAGCCCGCCGCCAGATCCAGGAGTTCAACCATCTCGCCCGCCGGCGGGGTTACTTACTGGCTGATGAGAAGTGAGGGGAGGCGTCTTATGCTTTTCTCCTGGCTCTTTCCCCGGTCTAAATCCTGCGTCTGGTGCGGCCGGCCGGCCCCCGGGGGATGCTTTTGTACCGCCTGCCGGCAGCAGCTCCTGGCCTGGCGGCAGCACTACCGTCCCTGCCTTTACTGCGGCCGCCTCCTGCCGCTGGGAAAGGAGACGACCTGTCGCCAGTGCCGGGAGGAATTGCCCCCCTTCCAGAGGGCCCGGGCTGCGGGCCCTTACCAGGGGTTATTGAAAGAAATGATCTGGGCCTTCAAGTACCAGGGTCGCCGCTCCCTGGCCAACCCCCTGGGACGCCTTTTAGCCGGGGTAGTTGTCAGGGAACTGGGGTCGGGACGTCCTGACCTGGTAATTCCGGTCCCCCTCACCGGTGCCCGCCTGCGGATGCGGGCTTTTAACCAGGCTGAGCTCCTGGCTTTGGCCCTGGGGCAGGAGCTGGGCCTGCCGGTTGACGGGGATGTAATGTCCAGGATCAGGGAAACGGCGCCCCAGGTCAACCTTTCCCGGAGGTCCAGGTGGCAGAATTTAGCCGGCGCTTTCCAGGTAACAGCACCGCGTAAAATAACAGGCCGCCGTTTGCTCCTGGTGGATGATGTCCTGACCACCGGGGCAACGGCCAGCGCCTGTACCCATGCCCTGCTGGCTGCCGGAGCCGCCGGTGTGGCTGTAGTTACCCTGGCTACGGGGATCGAAAATCTTCCCTGCTTTTCAGCATAGATAGTCATAGCGAATGCTTATATCGACAAAATTTTAGGCCTTCCACATTTCCTTCCACAGTTCCAGGGCAGAGATTGCAACTTATTAACAGAGTTATCCACTTTATCCACAGGTTTAGGGATTAAAAAACAAGCTTACGAAAGTAGGTTTCGACAACCAAAATATGGCAAATTCTTTTGAGAATGATTTGACAGCCAACTATAACCATGTTAAGATGGAATTGCTTGAGGGTGCTCCCGGCCTCAAGGGAGAATATTTTAGGAGGAATGCTGACAGGATGTTGGGCAAGGTTAAATGGTTTAGCCCGGAGAAAGGTTACGGTTTTATTGAGAAGGAAGACGGCAAGGACGTCTTCGTACATTTCTCCGCCATCCAGGGTGAAGGTTTTAAGACCCTCGCTGAGGGGCAGGCGGTGGAATTTGATATTGTCGAAGGACCCCGCGGTCCCCAGGCAGCCAATGTGATTAAACTGTAGCCTACCAGGCCCCGGCTTGTGCCGGGGCCTTGCTGGTATTTTAAGGGCAGGAGGCAGGAATTTGCCTTCCTGTCAGGAATAATATCTATACGGACCAGAAAGGAGTGCTTGTGAAGGATGAAGATCGTCATCCGCGGCAAAAACTTTCCGGTAACCGACGCCTTAAAACAGTATATCGAAAAAAGGTTGGGCAAAATTCAGCGGTACCTGGAAGGAGTGGATGAGGTCCAGGTTAATCTATCAGTGAATCGGGACTCCCATGTTGTGGAAGTAACTATTCCCCTCAATGGCTACCTGCTGCGGGGGGAAGAGGCTACCGGTGACATGTACGGGTCTGTTGACCTGGTAGTAGAAAAGCTGGAAAAGCAAATTGAAAAATATAAAACCAAACTGGCCAGGAAGCTGAAGAACGGCACCATAAAGGAGCTACCGGCCGAAAATCCAGAAGAAGTCACTCCCGAGCCGAAATTAATCAGGACCAAGCGCTTTCCCATCAAACCCATGCCGGTGGAAGAAGCCATCCTGCAGATGAACTTGTTGGGACATAATTTCTTTGTATTTTCCAATGCGGAAACGGAAGAGGTTAACGTCCTTTACCGCCGCCGGGATGGTAACTACGGTTTAATTGAGCCGGAATATTGATACAATAACAAAAGAAATCTGGTGATTTTGGGAGATATTGGTCGCAAATTAACAATATCTCTCTTTTTTGTCCGTACTTTTCCCTTTTTTAGCAGGGAATTTTATCCCGCCCGCGAATTATAGATCCGGAAACTAGAGAAATAGGTGAGGGATTTGGCGGAGGCGAAGCAGGCACCGGGGGTTGCCGCTTATGAAAGGGTAATCTGCCAGATAAAGGATGTCCTGGGGGCGCGGCTGGTAACAGCTCCAGATGGGACTATCAGTGAAATACATATCATGACCGCTAGCAACCGTAATCCCAAACAAATTGTCCGCGACGTAGAATCGGCCCTTCTTATTCAGCTGGGAGTTACCGTCGACCATAAAAAGATCAGTGTAGTCCAGGTAGAGGGACGGGAGTTAACGGGAGAGGTGGCTGAAGATAAGGCCCCTTACCGAGCAACATGTATACCCCTGCGCGTTGTGAGCATAAATCTCTTTACCCGGGGACTGGAAGCCGAGGCAACAGTTGAACTGGAAGCCGGCCTTGGTGGTGCTATCTACCAGGGGTATGCCTGCGGGCCCAATACGCCGGCGCGCCATCTCTGGCTGGTGGCAGATGCTACCCTGAATGCCATTGAAAAGTCGAGCTGCGGCATGTGGCATCTGGCCCTGGAAGATCTACTGCTGGTGGAAGTAGCCCATCGCCGGGCCGTCGTGTGCGTTACTGTTTTAGTTAGCCAGGCAGGATATGAATACCTGGCCGGTGTGGCCCTGGTTAAAGAGGATGACCGCCAGGCTGCCGCTGAGGCTATCTTGAAGGCCCTTAAGTGCCGCTCCTGTGGATACAGGCCGGCAGGGTAAAAATTCCGAAGGCGAGGCCAAACCTTAATTGCTCCTGGGCCCGATTCATGTTACAATATAGACGATAAGGTTTATCCTTTATGGAAAGGAACCGCTATGGTTCCTTTTGTATTGAGGTGACGAAATTAATGCTGGGAATATTGCGTAATCTGCTTGATGATAATGCCCGGGAGATAAAAAAATTAAGCCGTCAGGTCGAGGTTATCAACGCCCTGGAGCCGGAAATACAGGCCCTTGCGGACAACGACCTCCAGGCCAAAACGGCCGAGTTTCGCCGCCGGCTGGACAACGGCGCCAGCCTGGATGAACTGCTGCCGGAGGCCTTTGCCGTGGTCAGGGAAACCTCAAGGCGGGTCCTGGGCCAGCGTCACTTTGATGTCCAGCTCATGGGTGGAATTGTCCTCCACCAGGGTCGCATTGCCGAAATGAAGACCGGAGAAGGAAAAACCCTGGTGGCCACCCTGCCCGCCTACCTCAACGCCCTCACCGGACGTGGGGTGCATATTGTCACCGTCAACGACTACCTGGCCCGGCGGGACAGCGAGTGGATGGGCCGTATTTACCGCTTCCTGGGGCTGAAGGTAGGCCTGATTGTCCACGGTCTGGACGCGGCCGCCAGGCGGGAAGCCTATGCCGCCGATATAACCTACGGCACCAACAACGAGTTCGGTTTTGACTACCTGCGGGACAATATGGCCCTGCATCCTGAGGAGATGGTCCAGCGGGAGCTGAATTATGCCATTGTCGACGAGGTGGACAGCATTTTAATCGACGAGGCCCGTACGCCCCTCATTATTTCCGGCATGGCCGAAAAGCCCACGGAAATGTATTATACCGTGGCCAGGATCATACCCCGTTTAAGGCCGGGAATAGATTATACAGTGGACGAAAAGGCCAAAGTAGCCACCCTGACGGAAGCCGGGGTGGCCAGGGTGGAAGAAATGCTGGGGGTGGACAACCTCTACGACGATGCCAATATCGAGCTTTCCCACCACGTCAACCAGGCCCTCAAAGCCCACACCTTGATGAAAAGGGATCGGGATTACGTGGTCAAGGACGGCCAGGTTATTATCGTCGATGAATTTACCGGGCGCCTCATGTTCGGCCGGCGCTACAGCGAAGGCCTGCACCAGGCCATTGAAGCCAAGGAAGGCGTCAAGATTGAACGGGAGTCCCAGACCCTGGCGACCATCACCTTCCAGAACTACTTCCGGATGTACCGTAAACTTGCCGGCATGACGGGCACGGCAGCCACAGAGGAAGAAGAGTTCCGGAAGATTTACAACCTGGATGTGGTGGTGATTCCCACCAATAAGCCTATGATCCGCAAGGATTACCCTGATGTCGTCTACCGGACGGAAAAGGGTAAATTCGAGGCGGTAGTAAACGAGATCTGCGAGCGGCATGCTAAAGGGCAGCCTGTGCTGGTGGGTACCATTTCTATTGAAAAATCAGAACGCCTGAGCGAGATGCTAAAAAAGCGGGGCATACCACACCAGGTACTGAACGCCAAGTACCATGAAAAGGAAGCCGAGATTATTGCCCAGGCCGGCCGGCTGGGCGCGGTGACCATTGCCACCAACATGGCCGGCCGCGGTACCGACATCATCCTGGGAGGCAACCCGGAGGCCCTGGCCAAAGAAAGGATGCGGAAGGCCGGTTTTAGCCCGGAAGTGATTGCCGCGGCAACCGGGTTTAAAGTGGAAGGAGAAGACCCGGAGGTAGAGGCGGCCCGCCGGGCCTACCAGGAGTTCCTGGCCCAGGCCCAAAAGGAGACAGAAGCCGAACGGGAAAAAGTCGTGGCCCTGGGAGGTCTCCACATTATCGGCACCGAGCGCCATGAAAGCCGGCGCATTGACAACCAGCTGCGCGGCCGCGCCGGCCGCCAGGGCGATCCCGGCTCCAGCCGCTTTTACGTCTCCCTGGAAGACGACTTGATGCGCCTCTTCGGCTCCGATAGTTTAACCGGGATTCTTGACCGCCTGGGGATGGATGACACGACACCCATCGATCACCCGCTGGTGTCCCGCTCCCTGGAGCAGGCCCAGAAAAAGGTGGAGGCCCATAACTTTGACATCCGCAAGCACGTCCTGGAATATGACGACGTCATCAATAAGCAGCGGGAGATTATTTACCGCCAGCGGCGGGAAGTTTTAACCGGCGCGGACCTGCGCCCAACTATTGAAGACATGATTAACACCGTCGTAGACCGGACCGTCGACCGCTTTGCCGGCGAGAGCAAGTACCCCGAAGAGTGGGACCTGGCCGGCATGCTGGACTACGCCGAACAGCTCTTTTTACCCAACTGCAACCGCGAGGCGCTAATCCAGGCCATCCGGGAAATGGAAAAGGAAGAAGTCTACGGGTTCTTAAGGGAAAAGGCGATGGAGGCCTACCGGCAGCGGGAAGCAGAACTGGGTCCGGAAAATTTGCGCACCATTGAGCGCCTGGTTCTCTTGAGGGTAGTGGACATCAAGTGGATGGATCACCTGGACGCCATGGACCAGCTGCGCCACGGCATCGGTCTCAGGGCCTACGGCCAGCAGGATCCCCTGGTAGCCTACAAGTTTGAGGCCTACCAGATGTTTAACGACATGATTGCCTCCATCCAGGAAGACGTCGTCCGCTATCTCTACCGGGTCAAGGTTGTCCAGCCGGAGACCGAACGGCCCCGTCACGTGGTAGAAAACCGTTATGCCGGAGAAGAAACAGGGCCGCGGCAGCCGGTGCGCCGGGAGCAAAAGATCGGCCGCAACGACCCCTGCCCCTGCGGCAGCGGCAAAAAATACAAAAAGTGCTGCGGGGCAGGGAAGTGAGGGGCTGGCTTTATTTTCGCTCGCTCCGTGGCCCTTGTGGAGCGCCCAGCACTCAACTTATTTGTAATAGGTGTCTCTTCGCTAACAAAACCTTTGCGAGTTGAGTGCTGGGTCAGCCTTCGGCTCGGGCGGGGTTCCCGGCCTATTCGGCATCCTTGCCTTTAGAATCCGGCCGAAGGCCTCGCTGTCCTCGGCCCCGCCCTCGCTCTCCGGCACAGCCTGCGGCCGCTTTGCCACTCGGTTTAAGCTCGCTCGCTCCAAATTAAAGCCTTCCCGTCAAAAAATAGTTTTCTAGAGGTGATCAGCCATGCTACAGGACTATAAAGGCCGCCTGGAGGATTTAGCCCGGCGGCTGGAAGAATTGAGGGTTTCCCTTTGACCTGGAAGCAGCAGCGGCAGAAATAGAGCGCCTGGAAAAAGAGATGCTTAAACCCGGCTTCTGGGAAGACCGGGGACGGGCCGAGGCTGTGGGCAAACGCCTCAACTACCTTAAAGAGAAACTGGCCCGGTACCAGGAACTGGAGAGGAAATACACCGACGTCCGTGAACTCTGGCAGCTGGCCCTGGCCGAAGAAGATACTTCCATGGAGGAAGAGATCGCCAAAGAACTGGCGGCCGTGGAAAGCCAGGTAGAAAAAGAGCTCCTGGCCACCCTTTTGAACGGCCGCTATGACAGCCACAATGCCATCCTCTCCCTGCATCCCGGTGCCGGGGGCACGGAATCCCAGGACTGGGCCGCCATGCTCCTCAGGATGTACAACCGCTGGGCCGAAGATCATGGCTACCAGGTGGAACTCCTGGATTACCTGGAAGGGGAGGAGGCGGGGATTAAAAGCGCCACCATCCTCGTCAAGGGCGAGAATGCCTATGGCTATCTCCAGGCCGAGAAGGGCGTCCACCGCCTGGTGCGTATTTCACCCTTTGACGCCGCCGGTCGCCGGCATACTTCCTTTGCCTCCGTCGACGTTATCCCCGAGGTGACGGCCGATGAGGAAGTGGTCATTAATCCCGACGATTTAAAGATCGATACCTTTCGCTCCCAGGGTGCCGGTGGCCAGCACGTCAACAAGACGGATTCGGCGGTGCGCATTACCCACCTGCCCACGGGCATAGTCGTTACCTGCCAGAACGAGCGTTCTCAGCACGCCAACCGCCTTGCAGCCATGAAAATCCTCCAGGCCAAGCTGGCGGCCCTGAAACGCCAGGAGCAGGAGGAGGAGCTGGCCCGGATCCGGGGTGAGCAGCGGGAGATAGCCTGGGGGAACCAGATTCGTTCCTACGTCTTTCACCCCTACAGCCTGGTCAAGGATCACCGTACCGAGGTGGAAACAGGCAACATCCAGGCCGTCATGGATGGCCAGCTTGACCCCTTTATCCACGCCTATTTACATTGGCAGCGGCGCCAGAATGGCTAAAAGCCCGGCTTTTAAAGCCGGGCTTTTACCTTGACATGGCGGGCGGTTTAGTGTACGATGAAATTGGGTCATTTGGGTCTTTTGGGTATAATATTTGGGTTTCTGGGCATTGCTAAAGGAAACTATACCAGGAAAGGAGAGGGGTTAAGTAATGGTCGCTGTGCGTGCCAACCTGGACCTGGCCAAAAGGTACGTGGCCGAAAAAGTTTTACGGGAAGCCTTCGGTTACATGGAAAAAAATCCAGAAGAGAATTTCCCCCGCCTCTTACATGTGGCCCGGATGCTGGCCCGGAAAGAGGTACATAAGCAGCAGATCGCCAAAGTCTTGGAGGCTTACCGGCAAAACCCCAGCATCCACGCCTATGTGAACCGCCTTTTTAACCTGCACCCCAATGTCAAGCAGCGCCTTATTTACAACTGGTTTGTCAACGCCATGCTCCTGGGTATCCCTCGCCAACAGCAGGTGGAAAAGGAGACGGGGGTCCATATCCCCAATTTTTTCCTTCTGGACCCCACCAGCGACTGCAACCTGCGCTGCCACGGCTGCTGGGCCGGGGAGTATGCCCACCATGACAGCCTGGAACTGGACCTGGTGGACCGCCTCTGCCGGGAGGCCAAAGAAGTGGGCATCTACTGGATGGCCATGTCCGGGGGCGAACCCTTCCGCTGGCCCCACCTCTTTGAACTGGCTGAAAGGCACCCGGATATGGCCTTCATGCTCTACACCAACGGTACGTTGATTGATGACGCCGTTGCCGACCGCCTGGTGGAAGTGGGCAACATTACGCCGGCCATCAGCCTGGAAGGGTGGCGGGAACGCACCGACGCCCGCCGGGGTAGAGGCGTCTTTGACCGGGTCATGAAGGCCATGGACGCCTTGAGGGAACGTGGGCTGGTTTTCGGCGTTTCCCTTACCATTACCCGGGAAAACGTCGAGGAAGTGACCAGCGATGCCTTTATTGATTTCCTGCTGGAGAAGGGTGTTGTTTACGGCTGGAGTTTCCACTACATTCCCATCGGCCGGGAACCCAATCCTGAGCTCATGATCACTCCCGAGCAGCGGGCCTACCTGGTGGAGCGCGTGGCCTATATCCGCAACCACAAAGGCCTGCAGCTGGCCGATTTCTGGAATGACGGCGAACTGACCCTGGGTTGCATCGCCGGCGGCCGCCGCTACTTCCATATTACCGCCAGCGGGGATGTAGAACCCTGCGCCTTCATCCACTTCTCCCTGGATAATATCAAAGAAAAAAGTTTAATGGAGGTGCTCCAGTCGCCCCTCTTCCGGGCCTACCAGCAGCGCCAGCCCTTCAGCGATAATTTATTGCGTCCCTGCCCCTTAATCGACGTACCCGGAGCCTTAAGGGAGATCATTGCCGCCACAGGAGCCAGACCTACCCACCCGGGGGCGGAAACGGCCTTAAGCGGACCCATTGGCGCTTACCTGGATACCAATGCCGCTCGCTGGGCCGCAGTTGCCGATAGAATCTGGCAGGAACGCCATCCAGTGGAAGCAGAAAAAGAATTGACAGCCGGGAAATAAAAGGATATGCTGGGGGTAGCAAGTTATGGGAGAGGGACGCCTATGCTTACCAGACGACGAACCCAGTTCCTGGAGAGAATAAGGGAAATCTACCAGGAAACAGGGGAGCCAGTTCATTATATTACCGTAGCTAAAGCTTTGCGGGTCAGCAAGTGGACAGCCTACGATGTCTTGCTGGAGCTGGAGAAGGAAGGTTTCCTGGAACGGCAGTATGTCGTCAACAGTAACGAAAAAACGCCGGGCCGCTCCATGATTATGTTTGTTCCGACCCCCCTGGCCGAAAGTCATGCTACTTTTGCCCTCGACTGGCAGGAGGCCCGCTCCAGGTTGCTGGAAACCTTAAGCAACCTCTTACCCAGGGAGGCCGGTCGGGTGGCGCGGGAACTGTTAGATGAGATGCCCGGCAAGGCCCATCCGGTAATTACCAGCGCCTACACCCTGACTATCCTGCTGGTGTATTTAAAATCCCTGGGGGAAAAGGCCCTGCAGCTGGTGCGCAGTGCCCTCAAAAAAGCGCCGCGACCGGAGGCCGGGCTGCTCCTGGCGACGGGTACGGGATGGGGCCTGGCCGCCAATATGCTGCCCCAGGGTAACCTGGCCGGACAGCTGGCTGCTTATTTAAGCCGCCTCCAGGAGCAGATCGAAAATTTAACCGGCGGCGAGCACAAACTGCTGCTGGATTTTCTTCATGAAGCCCTGGAACGGGCCAGTTAAAAGACAAAGCCCGGTGCTGTATCAGCCCGGGCTTTTAAACTAAATGGAGGCTTAAGCCTATGTCCCTGCGGCGCCGCTATATTCACCTGCACCGTTACCGCCAGGTAGTGAATGTCCTGGCCCGCTATGGTTTTGGCTATCTCCTTGACCAGCTGGGGCTGGGCGAGCTAATCTTAAGGCGACCGCGGCGGGAAGCCCCCATATCTCCGGGAGCGCGCCTGCGTCTGGCCCTGGCCGAACTGGGTCCTACCTTTATCAAGCTGGGGCAAATTTTGAGCACCCGTCCCGACCTTTTGCCACCGGATATCATTGCCGAGCTGGCCCGCCTCCAGGACCGGGTGCCGCCTTTTCCCTTCGCCGAAGTTAAACAGATGGTAGAAAAGGAGCTGGGCCAGCCCCTGGAACAGCTCTTTCACGAATTTGATCCCGAGCCCCTGGCGGCCGCCTCCATTGGCCAGGTGCACCGGGCCACCCTGCCCGGGGGCGACCAGGTCATCGTCAAGGTCCAGCGGCCGGGTATAGCAGAAAAGGTGCGGGTGGACCTGGAAATTCTCTTTGACCTGGCCCGCCTGGCCCAGCGCCATACGGCTTACGGCCAGATCTATGACTTCACCCGGATGGTAGAAGAATTTGCCCGATCCATGGAGGGAGAACTCGATTATACCCGGGAAGGCCGCCATGCCGATCGCCTGCGGGAAAACCTGGCCGGCAACGCCCAGGTCTATATTCCGGCCGTTTACTGGGATTATACCACTGTGCGGGTGCTTACCCAGGAATATGTAGAGGCGGTAAAACTAAACGATCTGGAAGAAATCGACCGGCGGGGTTATGACCGCCGGCGGATAGCCATCAATCTGGCCCGGGCCATTTACCAGCAAATCTTTGTGGATGGCTTTTTCCACGGCGATCCCCACCCGGGGAACCTGGCGGTACTGCCGGGGGAAGTGATTGTCTTCATGGATTTTGGCCTGATGGGGGTTTTAAGCGAGGAGCGCCAGGAGCAGTTTGTCAACCTGATGCTGGGCATCATCCGCCGGCGCAGCCAGGATGTCCTGCGGACCCTTCTGGCCATGGGCGTGGTGCCGGACGGGGTGGATAGGGCTGCCTTGAAGCATGACATTGAAACCCTGCGCGATCGCTATTACCACCTCGCTTTAAGCCAGATCAGCCTGGGCCGGGCCGTTGAAGAGCTGCTCAAGCTGGCCTTCAAATATCGTTTACGCCTGCCGCCGGAACTAACTATGCTGGCCAAGACCCTCATTACCCTGGAAGGCCTGGGTCGGGAGTTGGACCCCACCCTGGAACTGGCCGAGCTGGCCGAGCCCTATGGCCGGGAACTCTTACGTCGGCGCTTCAGCGCCGGGGCCCTCTGGCAGGCCCTGGTTGATAACCTGTCTTTGACCTGGGAGATTTTGCAGCACCTGCCCCGCCAGCTCCAGCATATTGTGGAAATGCTGGAAAGGGGAGAATTAACCCTTAAAATTGAACTCCTCAATTTACGCTCCCTGGTGCGGCAGATTGACCGGATTATTAATAAACTAACCATGAGCGTAGTCCTCCTGGCCTTTAGCATCATCATGGCCAGCCTGATTATCAGTACGGCCCTGGGAGCGCCGGGGAATAGCCTCTTCTTCCGCCTGCCCACCCTGGAGATCGGTTTTGGCGCTGCCGGTTTAATGCTTTTGTGGCTGCTGGCGGCCATGTGGCGGGGTGGCCGTGATTGAATAATGTCTTCTGTAAAGGCGAACAATGGAGGTAAAAAGCGGGGGGATGGCCATGCCTTACAGAATAACCAATGCCTGCATTGCCTGCGGTGACTGCACGGTTGTTTGCCCCCGGCAGGCAATTGTAGAGGACGGCAGTACCCATGGTAACAGCGGCAGCAATTCCCAGGAGAGAGATGCCGACGGGGTTATGACCGGTTCCCCTGGAAATCCGGCCGCTTTTTTCCGGATAACGGCTGACTGTGATCTTTGCGGCTGCTGCCGGGAAGTTTGCCCGGCCGGGGCCATTATCTGGCAGGATTAGGCAGCGGGAGTATGGAGCAGACTAAATTGCTGTTGCCGGGCAGGAAAATGACTTTTTCTGACGAAAAGTAATAACGTTCCAGGGGGTAAGTGGTTTTGCGGCGCAAGGAATGGCTTGACTACCTGGGCATTACAACCGGTACCTTGATTACCGCCCTGGGACTGGTGCTTTTCCTGGTTCCCAATAAAATTGCCGCCGGCGGCGTCAGCGGTCTGGCCACAGTTCTCCATTATGTCTTCGGCTGGCCGGTGGGCCTGACCATGCTGGTCCTCAATATTCCCCTTTTCCTGGCAGGTCTTAAGGTCTTGGGTTGGAACTTCGGCCTCAAGACCCTCTACGGTACCATTATGCTTTCCGTATTTACCGACGCCCTGGCCCTGTGGCTCCATGCGCCTACGGCCAATGCCCTGCTGGCCTCTATTTACGGCGGCCTCATGAGCGGTGTGGGGCTGGGGGTTGTTTTCCGCTCCGGCGGGAGCACCGGTGGTACCGACCTGGCGGCTCTTCTTTTTGGCCATTTTCTCCATATAAGCTCGGGGGTGGGCTTGCTCCTGGTTGATGCCCTGGTAATCAGCCTGGCGGGCCTCACCTTTAATGTAGAACTGGCCCTGTATGCCTTCCTGGCCCTGATTTTAACCAGCCGGGCCATTGATGCCATCCAGGAGGGCGGCGGCTATGCCAAGGCAGCGATTATTATTTCCGATCATGCCGAAACTATAGCCCGGCAGGTAATGGAAGAGCTGGACCGCGGCGTAACCGGCCTGGCTGGCCGCGGCCTTTATACGGGCAAGGAACGGGAAGTTTTACTGGTGGTGGTGCAGCGGTCCGAGGTCAGCCGTCTGAAAAGCCTGGTGGCGGCCATTGACCCGGAGGCTTTTGTCATAGTCAGCAATGTCCATGAAGTTCTGGGCGAAGGATTTCGCCAGTGGCGCAGGTAACGGCGCCGGGAGGGGCCCCTCATGGACGGATAGCGTTCCCCCTCCAGCTTACCCCATCTCAACTTACGCAGGAGGAATGATAACCCTTGCTTAATGATTACCAGGAATTAACAGCCACGGCGCGACGGTTGCGGCGGCATATTATCAGGATGGTAGGCGCGGCCGGTTCGGGCCATCCGGGAGGGTCGTTATCGGCGGTAGAAATTGTGACGGTCCTCTATTTTAAAATCATGCGCCTGGACCCGGCTCGTCCGGACTGGCCGGAGCGGGACCGGTTTGTCCTTTCCAAAGGCCATGCCGCCCCGGTCCTTTACGCCGCCCTGGCGGAAAGGGGCTTTTTCCCGCTTGAGAAGATCACCACCCTGCGCCAGCTGGGCAGCCCCCTGCAGGGCCACCCGGACCGTAAGGCCCTACCGGGAGTGGAGGTTTCCACCGGCTCCCTGGGCCACGGTCTGGCGGTAGCCAACGGCATGGCCCTGGCCAGCCGCCTGGACGGACGGGATTACCACGTCTATGTCCTCCTGGGCGACGGCGAGCTGGAAGAAGGCATGGTCTGGGAAGGGGCCATGGCCGCCGCCCACTATCGCCTGGACAACCTGACGGCCATTGTCGATCACAATCATCTCCAGATTGACGGCCGGGTAGAAGACGTCATGTCGCCGGAGCCGGTGGCCGATAAATTCCGCGCCTTCGGCTGGGAAGCAAAGACCATTGACGGCCACGATTTCAGCCAGATCCTGGCCGCTTTTGAATGGGCGCGGGAAGTGAAGGGCAAACCGGCGGTAATTATTGCCGAAACCATCAAGGGTAAAGGGGTCAGCTTCATGGAAAACGAAGCCGGGTGGCACGGCAAGGCCCCCAAGCCCGAAGAAGTAGAAAAAGCCCTGGCCGAGCTGGCCTAAAATTTAGCGGAGGAAGATATATATGACCAAGATTGCTACGCGGGAAGCCTACGGCAAGGCCCTGGTGGAACTGGGACGGCAGAACGAACAGGTGGTAGTCCTGGATGCCGATTTATCCAAGTCCACCATGACGGCTTATTTCGCCAAAGAATTTCCCCAGCGCTTTTTCAATATGGGCATTGCCGAGCAGAGCCTCATGGGCACGGCCGCCGGCCTGGCCTTGAGCGGCAAGATCCCCTTCGCCAGCACCTTTGCCGTCTTTGCCGCCGGCCGGGCCTACGACCAGGTGCGGAACGGCATCGCCTATCCCAAAGTAAATGTTAAGATCGCCGCCACCCACGCCGGCCTCACCGTAGGCGAAGACGGGGCCTCCCACCAGGCCATCGAAGACATCGCCCTCATGCGGGCCGTACCCAACATGACGGTCATTGTTCCGGCCGACGGCGAAGAAACCAGGCAGGCCGTCTTTGCGGCCGCCGCCCACCAGGGGCCGGTATACCTGCGCCTTGGCCGCCCGGCAATACCGGTTATTTATAACGCGGATTATCAATTCCAGATCGGCCGCGCTCATACCCTGCGACAGGGGAAGGATGCGGCCATCATCGCCTGCGGCGTCATGGTCCATGAGGCCTTGAAGGCGGCGGAAGAACTGGCGGCAGCGGGTCTGGAAGTCATGGTCGTCAACATGAGCACCATCAAACCCCTGGACCGGGAGGCTGTCCTGGCGGCGGCGGCCACCGGGGCGGTGGTGACGGCCGAAGAACACACCGTCATCGGCGGTCTGGGGAGCGCCGTGGCCGAGGTCCTGGCCACGGAAAAACCCGTTCCCCTGGCCATGGTCGGCATCCGCGACACCTTCGGCGAGTCCGGCAAGCCGGACGAGCTGATGGCAAAGTATGGCCTGACGGCACGAGACATCGCGGCGGCTGTGAAAAGGTTGAAGGGAAGCGCATCGACATTAAACCGCCCCTGAGGAGGCGGTTTTTACTTTTTGCGCGGGGGCAAAGCGCCCCCCTGGATACCAGGGTAGAGTTGGCGGTCAGTCAAAGTAATATTGATAATTTGGAAAATATAAGGTGTAGGGGCTGGCTTGAGCGGTGAATAATATGAATGCAACGAGGTCTGTTCTTCGTTTGATCGACATGCCGTATACTTTTTCCGGTACTACCAATATACCTATTGTGTCTTCTTCTCCTTGTACGCTTTAAGCTTGCGGTACAGGACGGTCCGGTATATACCCAGCCTTTCTGCGGCCTTACTTATCTTACCCCCGCATTCTTGGAGTACGTATTCGATATACTGTTCTTCAACCTTTTGCAGGACCTCTCTGAGCGTTCCTTCCAACCCCAGGAGCTTGAAAATCCTGTAGGATGCCAGAGCGGGGGATTCGCCGTGGTAATCGGGACGGGGGGTGGTAACGCCTTCGATAGAGGAGTTGATAACCATGCGCTCGATAACATTGCGCAGCTCGCGAACGTTGCCCGGCCAATCGTGGCTCAGGAGGGACTGCAGTCCCTGATAGTCCAACTCACAATCCGCTCCGTATCGGCTGTTAAACTCTTCGAGAAAAGTAAAGGACAGGGCGACAATATCCTCGGGTCTTTCACGTAGAGGGGGCAGGTGAATGGGAAACACGCTCAACCGATAGTAGAGGTCGCTTCTGAACTCACCATTGCGTACCATATCCTCTAGGTTTCTGTTAGTAGCGGCGATTACCCGGACGTTTACACTCCGCACCTGGTTACCCCCAACCCTCCGGACCTCACCGGTTTCGAGGACCCGTAAGAGCTTTCCCTGCAGTCCTATGGGCAGTTCACCGACCTCATCGAGGAACAGGGTGCCTTTATCGGCGCATTCAAACAGCCCTGCTTTACCTTCGGGCTTGGCGCCGGTAAAGGCGCCCTTTTCATATCCGAAGAGCTCGGATTCCACCAGGTGTTCCGGTAAAGCGGCGCAGTTAACGGTGATAAAAGCCTCATTGGCCCGCTTGCTGTGACGATGGATGTATCTTGCCAGTACCTCCTTACCGGTGCCGGTTTCTCCGGTTAAAAGGACGATGGTATCGGTCTGAGCAACCCGATAAGCCTTGAGCAGGACCTGCCGCATGACCGGGCTTTCGGCGATTACCGTCAGGGGCTCTTTTGGCCCATGCGGCAGGCTCATTACGTCCTGCACCTGTCTGGCCCTTTCGCCCGGCTTCTTGCCGAACTTGTCGTCCAAATCAAGGAACTTGCCCGTGGTAAGAATAAGCTTGACTTCGTTGTTTTCGTCCAGGATAGGCGTGCTGGTGCTGAGAAAGGTTAAGTTCAGGCGGGTTCGGACCAGGCCGCTCACGGGGGCCTTCTTTTGAACGGCTTCGAGGGCGTAAGAACGATTATAAATTCCCTTATCCACCAGTTCACGGACATTCGCGCCGATCAACTGGTCTAGAGACATGCCCAATGTCAGGGCGGTAGTTGAGTTGGAGAGCAGTACGGTGCCCGATGGGTCGATAATGAATATCGGGTCCGGCAGTCCTTCGAATACGGCCCGTAGACTGGATTTATTAAGCTCGATGTGATGACCGTCTTTAGAATCCGAACCGAGTAATTCAGGTAATACCATGATGTACCTCTACCACCCCTAAACCGGCCCATCGCCTTATCTCTTGATCCGGGAGTTCGACGTCTGGTTCGAACGGGTTTCCCGTATGGCTGTCAGCCGATGCATTAATCCTCCCGCATTAGCCCTCCCGGCGGAGACTAAAAACTACAGTGGTATTAGGATCGGGACATCCCCATTGCGTGGGTTCACCTTCTTTGGCCCAATAAAAATTACCGTTGTTAAGGAGCACCATGGCTGCAGGGAGGAGAGCGCCAAGGGCCCATGGGCAGAGTTCTGGAGCTCTTTCACGGGTGAAAATAAATTTCTCCCCGACTTTGTGCCCGGCCGAACAATTCCCACCGCGTACCTCTATGATCTCCGCAATCACCTTACTCATGCCGTTTTACCTCCCCCATAAATGTATTGTTATACCCAACACAATAGTATGGGAATATCGCTCTTTCATAGCAACTCCATCGGCATGGTACCGCTCCAAGTACAGTATAGCACATAATAGACGACAACCCAACACCTATTATGTACCTCAAGAGGTACATAATTGCGGAGCGAAGGAGGCATCCGATGAATAATAGTGTTCTCTTTCACGGTCTGGCATGATTTTTGAATAAACATGTTCTGCGCAACACAAAACGGACCAAAGGAGGGTTCCTAATTGAGTAAAATCAGAACCGCAGACGAGGTGGCTGCTCTAATTCCGGATGGGGCGACAGTAGCAGCTGCCGCTTTTGGATTGGCGGGCTGGCCGGAGGAGGTTGCCCGAGCTATTGAAAAGCGTTACCTTGCTACCGGGCATCCTCGTGACCTAACCCTGGTACACGGCTCGGCCGTGGGCGACTGGAGAGAGAAAGGCACTACCCGCTTAGGCCACGAAGGGTTGGTGAAGAGGTGGATCGGGGCAATCATAGGTTCATCGCCCAACATGTGCAGGTTAGTGGAAGAAAACAAGATCGAAGCCTATAACCTGCCTCAAGGGGTGATCATCCATCTCTGGCGTGAAATAGCCGCCAAGCGGCCCGGGGTCATCACCAAGGTCGGTCTGGGGACCTTTGTAGACCCACGAGTGGACGGCGCAAGAATGAACTCCAAAACTACGGAAGACATAGTGAAGGTCGTCGAGTTTGAAGGGGAGGAGTACCTCTTTTATAAGAGTTTTCCCATCAACGTAGCCTTAATACGGGGAACAGTGGCAGACGAAAACGGCAACCTGACCATGGACAAGGAAGGGATTCTGGTTGAAGGGTTGCCATTGGCTCAAGCAACTAAGAACAGCGGCGGTATAGTGATCGCTCAAGTAGAACACGTTGCTAAGGCTGGAACCCTCCACCCCAAACAGGTAAAGGTACCAGGTATCCTGGTCGACTATATCGTGGTCTGCACTAATCAGGAGTATCACTATCAGACCGAGGGCACCTATTACAACCCTGCCTTTGCAGGGGAAATAAAGGTTCCCCTGCAGGCGATACCGCCCCTGCCCTTGGACGAGCGCAAGATTGTTGCGCGCCGCGCCGCCATGGAGCTCATCCCGGGCGCGGTGGTAAACCTGGGCGTGGGCATGCCTTCCGATGTGGCCGCAGTGGTGGCCGAGGAGGAAGCCGTTGACTTGATTACCTTGACTACTGAGGCAGGGAGCATAGGAGGCGTTCCCGCCAGCCTGCCCCATTTCGGGCACGCCTACAACGCCGAAGCAACCCTTGAGCATCATGCCCAGTTTGATTTCTACGATGGCGGCGGCATTGACGTGGCTTTCCTGGGCCAGGCCCAGGTAGACGCCGAGGGCAATGTCAATGTCAGCAAGTTCGGCAAGAGGGTCATGGGTTGTGGTGGCTTTATCAATATCAGCCAGAATTCCAAGAAGGTGATCTTTTGCGGTACTTTTACCGCTGGTGGCCTGAAAGTGGGGATTAAAGACGGCCAACTGATTGTCGAGCAGGAAGGGAAGGCAAGGAAGTTTGTTTCTCATGTTGACCAGATAACCTTTAGCGGCAAATATGCGCGCAAAACCAAGCAGTATGTCCTTTATATTACTGAGCGTGCCGTATTCAAGTTGGAAGATGAAGGCCTTACCCTTATCGAGATCGCTCCAAACGTCGACCTGGAGAAAGACATTCTATCTAAGATGGAGTTTACCCCACGCATTGCGCCGAATTTGAAGAGCATGCCACAGGAGATATTCCTGCCCGAGTGGGGTAAGCTGCGCAGTATACTTGAGGCTAAAAAGAGGTAGGTGAACTATGATGATGGATTTCCTCTTGACCCCGGAACAGCAGAAATATCAGGAGTTAGCCCGTAAGTTTACCCGGGAATATATACTTCCCGTTGCCGACGAGTACGACCGTAAGGGAGAGTTCCCCTGGCCGATCGTAAAGGCGGTTAAGGAAATAGGGCTTAACTGCATGACGGCTCCGAAGGATTATGGTGGGCCGGGACTGGATTCTGTAACCATATCGGTTGTTATGGAAGAATTTGCTTACGGCTGTGGCGGTATCGCGACTACCCTGGGTGGAAACGGGTTGAGCTCATATCCGGTGCTCATAGCCGGTACCGAAGAGCAGAAGAAGCTCTTTTTTGGCATCCTGGTGCCAGGAGGCCTGGGTGCATTTGCCCTTACCGAACCCGGCGCTGGTTCCGATGCAGGCGCTGTTTCTACTGTAGCCAGGAAGGTTGGGGACGAATACGTAATCAACGGTACCAAATGTTTCATTACCACCGGTGCCATGGCTGACGTGTTCATCGTTTTTGCGTCTACCAACCCCTCTCTCAAACATAGGGGTTTGAGCGCGTTCATTGTCGAGCGGGACCGGGAAGGTATCGCCATAGGCCACGAGGAGCATAAGATGGGCATTCGCTCCTCCAACACGGTGGAAGTACGGTTTAAAGACACGCGCGTACCGGCAAGCCACCTTCTCGGCAAAGAGGGTGACGGCTTCAAGATCGCCATGCAGACTCTGGACATGGCCAGGCCCATCGTCGGGTCCATTGCCGTGGGCATAGCCCGTGCCGCTTTGGAAGAATGCATCAATTATGTCAAGACCAGAACCGACGGCGGTAAGCCCCTGGCGGCAGACCAGGCGATCCAGTTCCGCCTTGCGGATATGGCCATCAAGGTGGAGACGGCAAGGCTGATGGTGCGCAGGGCCCTGGTCCTCAAGGAGGCAGGCCTGCCGTACTCTAAGGAGTCGGCTATGGCCAAGACCCTGGCGGGTGACGTGGCCATGGAAGTCACGGCAGAAGCCGTAGAGATTATGGGATGCTTGGGCTACAGCAAAGATTCCAGGGTCGAGAAGCTGATGCGTGACGCCAAGATTACCCAGATCTATGAGGGCACTAACCAGGTGCAGAGGATAGTTATCGCCAACCACCTGCTCAGATAGTGTGTACTGGCCGGGCAGGGCTTGAAGGCCAAAGGAGGTAGTAAACGTGCGATACCCGCTAAGTGAAGAGCACATCCTCATCCAACAGAATGCCAAAGAGTTTGCCGAAAGGTACGTGGAAGCCGAAGCACAGGCCATCGACCGGGATGGGACGCATCCCTGGGAGCTGGTAAAGAAGATGGCCGAGCATGATTTCTTTGGGCTTCCGTTCACCCAGGAGTACGGCGGGGCGGAGGCGGGGTTCCTCAGCTTCGTTCTAGCCGTGGAGCAGATTTCGAGGGCTAGCGCGTCTGTAGGCGCCATCCTCGTCAATCATAGCGTTGCGACCTACGCCATATTTCGCTGGGGAACAGCCGGACAGAAAGAATCGTTTCTTCCGGCCATGTGCAGTGGGGAAAAACTTGGTGCCTTCGCCCTCTACGAGTCCGGTGCTGCTCCGGGCTGCGGTGAGCGCCGGTTGACGGCGCGCAAGACTGCGGACGGCTTTGTTCTAGAGGGAACAAAGTACTTCGTAGCCAACGGTGGAGTGGCCGACTACTACGTGGTTGTAGCCCAGACCTTATCCGAGAAGGGCCCCGCAGGCATGAGCGCTTTTGTTGTGGACGGGAAAGCACCCGGTTTGCGGGTCGTCCGGCAGGTGGAAACCATGGGCTTGAAAGGATGCCAAACGGCAGAGATCGCCTTTGAGGGCGTTATGGTAACACCAGACCGGCTCCTCGGACCAGAGAATGGGGCTGCGGAGATGGTCAAGGAAATCCTTGCCATCAAGAGAATTGCGGCAGGGGCTCAGGCAGCCGGTATCATGGAAGCCGCCCTATCTGAGTCGGTTAAGTACACCGGGCAGCGCGTCCAGTTCGGGCAGCCCATCGGCAGGTTCCCGGCCATCCAGAAGATGATAGCCGATATGGCGACAAACCTGAATTTGGTGCGGCTGGCCGTGTACAGCACCGCCGAACTGGTGGACAAGGGCGAGCCTTTTGAGGCGGAGGCAGCAATGGTGCATATGCTCGCCGCCAAAGTGGGTCAGGCCGCCAGCATCGATGCCATTCAGGTCCACGGTGGGTACGGTTACAGCCAGGAACTTCCGGTAGAGAGGTTTTTCCGGGATGTCAAAGGGGTGTTAATTTCAGACACCCTTATGGAACAGCCGGAGCGTATCGTGGCCGGAAGCGTCATGATTTAAGGTAAAGTCGTTATTTTGGAGGGAATAACATGGCCAATGTTATTGTCTGTTACAAGTGGGTAATCGATGAGAAAGATATTCGCATGAACCCGGATCGCAGTGTCGATACCAGCAGAGCTCAGCGCAAGATCAGTGAATATGACAAGAACGCTATAGAGGCGGGTATAAGAGCGGCGGCCAAACTTGGAGCCAGTCCGGTGGGCTTGACCTTTGGGGGGACCGAAGCCAAGCAGTCCTTGAAGGATGCTCTGTCTCGGGGCCTTGAGGCCGTGTACTGGATCGGTCACCCGGCAGCTGGTACGGCCGACGGGCTGTTGACGGCCAGAGTCCTGGCGGCTGCCGCTGAAAAAATTGGCGACTACAGCTTGATCGTGTGCGGTGAGGGCGCGAGCGATACTTACGCCCGTCAGGTCGGTCCGCGCCTGGGCGCGTTGCTGGACTTGCCGGTGGTTACGGCGGTGTGCGATATGGAGATAGACGGCGAACAATTGATAGCAACGCGCAAGCTTGAGGATTGCATAGAAAAGGTAAAGGTTAGCCTGCCGGCAGTGATAAGCGTTCTACCCGAGATCAACGAAGCTCCGGTTCCCACCTTAAAAGCGGTCCTGGCTGCCGGCAAAAAGCCATCCCAGGAGTTTACACTCCAAAGCCTGGGCCTGAAAGAGGAGGAACTACAGCCAGGGACGAGCGTGACCGGTGTACTTGCCTACGTAATGGACCGCAAGAACGTCATCTTGAAAGATGGAGACGTTGCAACCAGGGTTAAGGAATTTGTTACCTACCTCAAGAAGGAAGGGGTTATCTAACATGGCGGGAACCTTTGTGGTTTATTCCGATAAGACTGCGATAGCAATTGAGCTTATAGGATTCTGCCGCGGTTCGGGTAAGAGAGCTGTAGCTCTGGCCTTCGATGCGGCTGCGGCGCAGGAATACGCTGCCCGGGGTGCCGAAAGGGTGCTATTGATCGAATGCGGGCAAAACCTTCCGGAAGCTTACGCGAAGGCGGTAGCCGGCGTTCTTGAACGGGAAGGGGCTGAAGGCTTTATTGTAGGCAGCACTGTCAGGGGTCGGGAGATGGCGGCTAGAGTGGCCGGCTACCTCAAATGGCCCCTCGTCAGTGATGTCTCGAAGTTGGTGTGCGAGGAAAAGGAGCTGGTAACCGAACGACCTGCCTATGGTGGAGCCGTGGTGCAGCAGGAGAGAGTTAAGTTACCGGCTGTCGTCACCGTACCTGCTGGCAAATTTGAGCCGGCAGCTACCTCCGGAGCAGGCGCGGAAGTGGTAACCCTTGAAGCGCAGCCGGATGAGCGGACCGTTCTTCTAGAGCGCGCATCGGTGGAAAAACAGGGCGCCGACCTCGGTAGTGCGGAAAAGATTGTGTGCGCTGGCATGGGGTTCGCAAAGAAGGAAGACCTGAAGCTGGCTTTTGACCTGGCAGCAGTTATCGGTGCGGAAGTCGGTTGCTCCAGGAGTGTAGCCGAAGAGCGCAATTGGCTGCCGACGGACGTATACATCGGCATTTCCGGGGCAACGGTGAAACCGCGTTTGTATCTGTCCATAGGCGTGTCCGGCCAGGTTCAGCACGTCGTGGGTATCCGCGACTCCCGTGTCATTGCTGCCATCGACCTTAACGAAAACGCACCGATATTTAAGGCTGCAGACTACGGTATCGTCGGTGATCTGTATGAAGTAGTTCCTGCTCTGATTGAAGCACTTAAGAATTGCTGAAATCGTGTAGGGGAGAGATTGTATTGAGCAGTGCTGAAAAATTTGATGCCATAGTCGTAGGCGCAGGACCGGCAGGCAGTGCCTGCGCTTACGTTCTGGCCCGTGAGGGCAAGGCGGTACTCCTGGTGGAGCGTGGGGATGCGGCCGGCGCCAAGAACGTTAGTGGCGGCAGGCTGTATGGTCACGCACTGAAGGAGTTGGGAGAAGAATTTGATGTAACTGGTGGGGTGGAGCGTAAGGTAACCCGCGAAGAGATTATGGTCATGTCAGGTGACCGCTCCGTAAACCTATCCTACCAGGATCCTTCATTCAATCGTGAAGGAGCTTCTCATCCAAATTCGTACACTGTCCTGCGGGCCACCCTCGATGGTTGGATGGCCTCTAAAGCGGAAGAGGCAGGAGCTATTCTGGCTTGTGGTATTAGAGTGGACGACGTGCTCGAGGAAAACGGCCGGGTAGTGGGCGTCAGGGCCGGAGAGGACGAGGTTTACGCAGACGTAGTTGTGGCAGCGGATGGGGTCAATTCTCTTCTGGCCCAGAAGGCTGGGCTAATTGATGATATCCCCGCCCACAACGTTGCGGTAGGGGTCAAAGAGGTAATTGCGCTACCGCCGAACGTTATAAAAGAGCGTTTTCGGGTCTGCGAGGATGAGGGAGCTGCCCTGTTGATCCTCGGCTGTACCGGAGGGGCTAAGGGAGGAGCCTTCCTTTATACCAACAGGGAAAGCGTATCATTAGGGTGCGTAGCTTCCCCCGAAGATGTGGCCCGCAAGGGTAAGCCCGTCCACCGGCTGCTGCAGGAGCTCAAAATGCACCCTGCCGTATATCCGCTTATCGAAGGCGGCGAGACGGTTGAGTACTCTGCGCACCTGGTTAGCGAAGCCGGCATCCGCGGGGTTCCCGGTAAACTTTCTCGCACCGGCATGCTGCTGATAGGAGACAGCGCCGGTTTCGTCATCAACCTCGGTTACACTATCAGGGGCATGGACCTGGCCATATTGAGCGGTATTGCCGCTGCCAGGGCGGTTTTATCTGAGGCCGACCCGGCCAGAGTGGGCGATGCTTATGTCTCGGAGTTAGAGAAGCTAAAGGTCCTGCCGGCCATGAGGGCCGTGCGAGGCTACGTGGACCTGCTTGACATACCGCGCCTGTATGAACGATACCCGCAGATGGCGGTAGAGCTTTTTATGCGCTTGTTCGCAGTAGACGGTGAAGTGCCTCCGCGCTTGCTGGAGGTGGTTAAAGGTACCCTCCGTACGGCTAACCTGAGCTTATGGCAACTTCTAAAGGATGTCTACAGGGGGATCAGGATCTGATGTCTATTCGTGCCATGGATACTCCTGAACTGCTAAGCATAAACAAGTTTAACGTGGATGAAAAAGAGCCTCACATAAGGCTTGATAAGTCCAAGTGCAGGACGTGTCAGGATAAGCCTTGCCTGGTGGTATGTCCTGCAGGCCTCTATCGGCTAGAGCAAGAGGGGGAGGTAAGCTTCGATCACGCAGGCTGCCTTGAGTGCGGTACGTGCCGGGTCATGTGCAAAAATAAGGGGATCGCGAGCTGGAACTACCCCAGGGCTACTTTCGGGGTACAGTATAGATTTGGTTAATGCCTTATATTTCAAAGTTAGCTTGAGGAGGTGAAGGTCCCGGCCTAAGATTTATCCAAGATGGCAGTAGGTAGGCAGCGTGATATCTAAGGACTTTAATTAAGAAAGGGAGGGGCAGACGAATAACATGAGTGAAAACAGGAAGTTTTACGGGTGGACTCTTGTAGCAGTGCTGTGGGTTATCTATCTTCTAAACATGGGGTTCCCCCTGTACGGCGGCTCCATCATTAACAGCTATATGCTGCAGGAGATCCAGATGAGCAGGGGCACTTATGGTTTTGCTTTTACACTTCTTAATATCTTTGTCGGCGTTCCTGCCTTTATTGTCGCGGCGTGTGTAAGCGCCATCGGCGCCCGTTATACCTTTATGGTAGGTTCTGCACTTATCCTATTAGGCGGCTTATCTATGTCTTTCCTGGTCAAGCAGCCCTGGCATTATCTGATGGCTTTCGGTGGTATTATAGGAGCAGGAATAGGTTTCAGCACCATAATGCCCATTACCACCTGTATAACCAGCTGGTTCAAGCGCTATCGTGGCCGGGCCATGGGCATCGCCATGACAGCGTCCGGGTTTGGCGGTTTTATTGCTTCCCCTCTGGTCAACAGGTTCATTGCGGCCACCGGCGGCAACTGGAGGACTGCCTGGCTGTTCATCGCAGGAATAGCCGTGGTAGCGGGCCTGATAGCTTACCTTTTGGTACGGGAGCGGCCTGAGGATATGGGGCAGGTTCCGGACGGAACGATCGAAGATTCATCCGCTGTGAAATCCGGCCTGCACACCACCTACCAATGGAAACCCGAAGAAGCCTACAGAACGGCTTCCTACTGGCTCATTGTCGTGGCGGCGTTAGGCACCTTCTATCCTTTCTTTTTCATGACCGCCCATTGGGTTCTTCATCTCAAAGGCCTGGGGATTTCGCCCGCCAGCGCTGCCTGGGCCATGGGATTGTTCACCCTTGCCAGCATCGGCGGCAGGCTTCTCGGTGGAGTTCTGGTGGACTACTTGCCGGCCCGGTACGTCTTTATCATCGGCACCTGCTCTACTCTGGTGGGTTCCTATATAGCCATAGGTGCCTCCCAGCTACCTTTGGCAATAGCAGCGGCGATCCTCCTGGGTGTAGGTTTTGGGTGGAATTACGTTACTCAATCCACCATGATCGGCAATTACTTCGGTCCGGCGGCATTCCCAAAGCTTAACGGAACCCTCCTGACCATAAGCCACATTATCGCCGTATGGTCCGGGTTAATAGCCGGCAATCTCTACGATGCATACAAGAGTTACACACCGGCCTTTACCATCCACATACTGATCAGTCTGCTGGCGATCGTAGCAATTTTCTTTGCTAAGCCCCCCGCGAAGACTAACGCTTAGTAGTGACTTGCAACTATGACCGGGCGTGGGACCGTATGTCCTCCGTCCGGTTTTACTTGGCCAAGTTAGTGAAGGAGTTCGCAAAACCTCTAAGATATTAATTATACATGTAATTTCTAACGGATATACTAGATCGGAATTAGGAGGTTGTGCGGGAGTGAGCGCCACACCTGCCTTTAAAGCCGAAGCAAAGCAGCAATTACATGAAGATGATGTAATGTCCTGGCCAAATGTAGTGAGGTTCCTTCTATTTAACCTGTTCGGGATTTTCCTGTTCTTCGTTCCATTTAATTTGCGGGGCGCCAATTCGATTACCCTGGACCACCTGGTGACGGGTATAATCAGGCTTCTGCCCGGTATTGCACCACTTGCCGCACTGGCTCTAATCGTCGCTGGAGCAATTCAACCTTTTTATAGTGGAACATGGAGGCGCAGTACGGCCGACACGGTGTTTTCGTTTATCAAATTATGTGGCATACCCCTGGGGCTGATGGCCTACTTTGAGATCGGTCCTGCCCGTCTGTTACAGCCTGACATGCTACCCTTCCTCTTTAAAAAGATATGTATACCGCTGGGTTTCATAGTTCCAATAGGAGGCGCGTTGCTAACTTTTATCATTAATTATGGCTTGCTGGAGGCAGTAGGCACTCTGATGTGCCCGGTTATGCGCACTGTGTGGCGTTTACCGGGTAGGGCCGCAATAGATGCCGTAACTTCGTTCGTCGGTAGTTTCTCTATAGCCATGTTTCTGACCAACCGGCTCCTTAAAGAAGGAAAATATACCATTAGAGAGGCTGCCGTCATTATCACTGGTTTCTCTACGGTTTCGGTGACGTTTATGGTTATCGTAGCCAAGACCATCGGTTTGATGCAGTTATGGAACACCTTTTTCTGGACTTCCCTTTTGGTGACCTATGCGGTAACAGCAATAACAGCGCGTATTTATCCTTTAAGTACTCTTCCGGATGCGTATATAGGCAAGCCCTCCCCGGAAGAATGGGTAAGTGATAATTTATGGCGAGCTGCGCTATACCGGGGTATAAAGCAGGCAGCCACAGCTGGCAATCTGTGGCGCCATATAGGGCTCAACTTCAAGGACGCTGTTGTCATGGCCATGCGTTTCCTTCCGGTTGCATTGCCGGTAGGGTTGATTGCCTTGGTGCTGGCCAAAATGACACCCGTGTTCGATTTCCTGGGTTACATCTTTTACCCCTTTGCCGCAACGTTGCGCTTACCAGAACCGCTTCTGGTTTCCAAGGCATGCACCATTGCCATGGCTGAAATGTTCATTCCTAACTCCATTGTCGCCGCAGCCGGTGCTCCCCTTGCAGCAAAGTATACCGTAGGTGTGGTATCCATATCTACCATCCTGTTTTTTGCCGGAACCATCCCTATCGTGGTGTCTACCGATGTGAAGCTTTCAATGAGTAGCATTGTGCTCATCATGATCGAGAGAATCATTCTTTCTTTGGTAATAGCGGGTTTGCTCAGCATGATACTCTTCTAGACCCCTATAGTGTCGAAGATCCTCTCTAATAGCGTTGTGAAAAACCAAATCCCTGAAACCCTTGCGCAACAAGCTGTTGCGCTTATTGTTCACATGGCAACTGTCGAACTCGGCGTATACCACAATTATAAAGGTAGTGCCGGGCACCTAACTTATTAACTTATCGAGCGCCTCCGGCCCCGCGCCGGTGGGCTTTTTCTTTTCACCGGCGGCACACGGTTCAGTTCCGCTTCATGTCAATCCCCTGCTGGATGTGGTATAATACAGCTACAGGAGGATGAACTCGTGCCGGATAAAAGAGAGCCCCACCATTCCCACGACAAAGGATACAAGCAGCTATTCTCCAGCAAGCGGGCATTTCTGGAATTGCTCAAAACCTTTGTCCATGAGGAATGGACGAAAGACATAGATGAAGATAGCCTGGTACGGGTGGAGAAATCCTACATTCTGCAGGACTTTAGCGAGAAAGAAGCAGATATCGTCTACCGTCTGAAGACGAAAGGTAACGACGTGATATTCTATGTTCTGCTGGAACTGCAGTCCACGGTGGACTACCTGATGCCCTTCCGGCTGCTGCTGTACATGGTAGAGATATGGCGGGACATTTACAACAACACGCCGGAGGGCGAGCGGGAGCGCAAGGGATTCCGGCTGCCCGCCGTCGTCCCGGCGGTACTGTACAACGGGGCGAACAACTGGACCGCCGCCCTGCACTTCAAAGAAATACTGGCCGGGTACCGGCAATTTGAGGAGCACGTATTAGACTTCCGGTACATCCTATTTGACATAAACAGGTACGATGTAGAAGAACTTTACCAGGCGGCCAACCTGGTTGCCAGCATATTTGCGCTGGACCAGAAGATGGACGCGGGAGAATTGATCAGGCGGCTGCGGAAGCTGGCCGGCGGGCTGAAGAACCTGGGCCGGGATGAATTCAGGCAATTTGCCACCTGGCTTTCCCATGTATTCAAAGCCAGGCTGCCGGAGCCGGTACAGGAAAAGGTTGACAGGATTATTGGCGAAGTCAATCCGTGGGAGGTGGAAAAGATGATTACGAACCTGGAAATAACCCTTGAAGAGATGCAGCAGCAGGCAGAAATGCGCGGGTTAATTAAAGGCAGGGCTGAAGGCAGGGCTGAAGGCGAGGCGAGGGGCAAGGTTGAAGCAACACAGGATGCCATCTGCAAATACCTCAGGAGGAGGTTTGGCGATGCATCAGCCGGCCTGGAGCAGAAAGTCCGGGAGATGACCAGCCTGGAAGTGCTGGACAGCGTCATGGAGGAATTATTTGCCGCCAACACACTGGAAGAAGCCGGGGACATCATCCGGGAAGGTATCAATAAGTCCCTTCAGTAGTCCTGGTGGACGGTGTCGATTGGAGTGCCGGCCATCTAACTTATTATAGTGCCAGACAAATTATAACAATAACCACCAACCAAAAGGATTTTTGCTAGTTGTGTCGAAAACAACCCATGTGGTTGTTTTTCTTTTTCCCCTGGAGGTGCAGGTTTGAGTTTCATCCAGTTTTATAATGTCACCAAAGTTTACCCGCCAAATATTACCGCTCTCGATGACCTCAGCGTGAAGATAGATAAAGGCGAATTTGTCTTTCTGGTAGGACCCAGCGGGGCCGGGAAGACGACCTTTATCCGCCTCCTTTTCCGGGAAGAAACGCCCACCAGGGGGCAGATTCTCATTGGCGGCCGGAGTATTGCCCGCCTGAAAAGGAGTGAAGTGCCCTTTTTGCGGCGCAATATCGGTATCGTTTTCCAGGATTTCCGCTTACTACCCGAATGGACTGTTTTTGAAAACGTAGCCTTCGCCTTACGCGTAATCGAAGTTTCTCCCCGGGAAATTAAACCACGGGTCGAAAAGGCCCTGGAACGGGTGGGCCTGAGCCACCGGGCGCGGATGTTTCCCCACCAGCTGTCCGGCGGCGAGCAGCAGCGAGCGGCTATCGCCCGGGCCATCGTCAACAATCCCCGCATCCTGGTGGCCGATGAACCTACCGGCAACCTTGACCCGGCAACGTCCAGGGAGATAATGAAGCTCCTTGAAGAGATAAATTACCAGGGGACTACCGTGATTATGGCCACCCATGCCTGGGATATTGTCAACAGCATGCGCAAGCGGGTTATTGCCCTGCAACAGGGCCGGCTGGTACGGGACGACCGGGAGGGGGCCTACGGTTATGAAGCTTAGAACGACCGGTTATTTCTTTAAACAGGCCGGTATATCTTTGTGGCGCAATTTCTGGATGAGCCTGGCGGCAGTAGCCAGCGTAGCTATTTCTATGTTTCTCCTGGGAGCCTTTTTGCTCCTGGTTTTTAATGTCAATTATATTGCCTCTAGCCTCCAATCCAATGTTGAAATCGCCGCTTTTCTCCAGGTTGATACCCCCCGCCAGGAAGCTTACCAGATCCGGGACCAGGTTAAGACCATACCCGGTGTGAGGGAGGTAACCCTGGTACCAAAAGAAGAGGGTTTAAAGCAATTGAGCCAGCAATTTGGTGGGCAGGAGGAGCTGCTGGAAGCTACCGGTGGCGTCAACCCTCTGCCCGACTATTTACGGGTCCGGGTGGACGACCCGGAAACCATTCACGAAGCGGCGCGGATCATTGCAACCTTGCCGGGGGTAGAAAAGGTAAATTACGGCCAGGAGGTTGTCGAACGCCTTTTTGCGGTGGTACGCTGGCTGCGCTGGCTGGGAGCGGGTATTGTTCTCGTTCTGGGACTGGGGGCCCTCTTCCTGATAATCATCACCATCCGCCTGACAGTTTACTCCCGCCGGCGGGAAATCAGCATCATGAAGTATGTAGGCGCTACCGACTGGTTTATTCGCTGGCCCTTTTTCCTGGAAGGCCTTTTTTTAGGGCTGGCGGGTTCAGGGTGTGCGGCCCTGACTGTTTATACCGGTTACAACTTGCTCTTAACCAGGGCGGGGGCGGCCCTGGTTTTCATACCCCTCCTTAATGACCGGGGACTGTTATTAAACAGCGTTTTAAGCCTGGTGGCCGGGGGTGCCCTGGTAGGTGCCCTGGGCAGCCTTCTATCCATCAGGCGTTTCCTGAAAGCCTGATCAAGCGCAGAAGGGAGGTGAAGCCATGCGCAATAAAATTACGGCCTGGTTGATGCTGGCGTTTTTTGCCCTGGGTATGCTACCAGCCTACGGTGCTACCCTGGATGAACTGAAAAAGCAGCAGCAGCAAATCCAGCAGAATATCGAGGAAAAGCAAAAGCTCCTGGAGCAAAAGAATGATGAAGGGGAAGCCCTCCTCCGGCAGCTACAGCAATTGGAACAGGAGATCAAGGAAAAGGAGGCTCAGATAGCCAGGCTGGACCGGGAACTGGCGGCAGCCCAAGAAAAAGTCCGTAAAGTGACGGCTGAGCTCCAGCAGGCGGAAGCGGCCCAGGAAAAACGCATGGATATATTGCGGAGACGCCTCAAGGATATTTACCAGGTTGGCCAGGTAAATTACCTGGAAGTCCTCCTCCATTCCACCAGCCTGGAAGATTTCCTGGTGCGCATGGAACTCCTGTCCAAGATTGCCCAGGGTGATATAAAGCTCGTTCAGGAAATCAAGGCTGAAAAGGAAAAGATTGCCGCCCGAAAGGCGGAGCTGGAAGCCGAGCGGGATAAGATTGCCCAGCTACGGCGCCAGGCTGACGGTGAACGGGTGCAGCTGGCTTCCCGCCAGGAAAGCCGGCGGCAGCTTCTGGCCCAGGTCGAGGCGGAGAAAAAGCGGGTCGCCGCGGCTCTGGATGAAATGGAAGCCCTGGCCCGCCAGATTGCCGCCAAAATTCGGGCTGAGCAAGCCAAAAGCAAGCGCCAGCTATCACCCGAGGGCACTAAGGGTATGCTCTGGCCGCTGCCGGGTTATACGGCAATTTCTTCTCCCTTTGGCTGGCGCATCCATCCCCTGCTGAAGACCAGGCGCTTCCACGACGGCGTTGACCTCCCGGCTCCTGCGGGTACGGAGATCATTGCCCCGTTAGACGGCCAGGTCATATCTACCGGCTACCTGGGGGGATACGGCAATCACATTGTCATCGATCATGGCGGGGGGTTGTCCACCATGTACGCCCACCTGTCGGCAATTCTGGTCCGGGATGGCCAGGAGGTAAAGAAAGGCCAGGTGATTGGCAGGGTAGGTTCAACGGGTTGGAGTACAGGCCCCCATCTCCACTTTATGGTCCTCCTCCAGGGTGAGCCCACCAACCCCATGAATTATTACTAATCCTTACTCTTCTTACATATAATTGGGTGAGGATTAAAGTAAAGTTAAAAAGCAGGCGGTGGTTGGCTTGCCAAGGATTTGGCGGCAGGTAAAGAGCGGGTTAGTGTCTCTCTGTGTCCTTGTCACCTTGACCCTGGGGTTTGGAGTGGTCACCCACTTCCAGGAAGTTCAGCAGCTGGTTAAGACCTATACCTTGCTGCGCTTCCAGGCCTTGGAGCCCATCAATACGGACAAGCTTATGGAAGGGGCCATCAGGGGCATGGTGGATGCCCTTGATGACCCTTATTCTACATATCTTGACGCTAATACCTACCGGCACCTCCAGGAAAGCGTTAGCGGCAGTTACGGCGGCGTCGGCCTTCTTATCACCCTGGATGAGAAAGATAAGAGGTTGATGGTGGTTTCTCCTTTTAAGGGTACGCCGGCCCAGCGGGCGGGGATTAAAAGCCGGGATTATATCATAGCAATCGACGGCCGCGATACTACCGGTATGGACCTGGAGACGGCCGCCAACCTGATGCAGGGACAACCGGGTACCAAGGTAGAACTCACTATCCTTTCAGCAGGCGAGACTAATCCCCGCAAGGTAACCCTGACCCGGGAGATTATCAAGGTACCGACGGTGGATGGCAAAATACTTCCCGGCCATCCCAGCATTGGTTATATCAGCCTGACCATGTTCAATGAACAGACGGCCGGCGACCTGGGGCGGCAGCTGGACGAGCTGCGCCGGCAGGGGATGCAGAAGTTAGTTCTGGATTTGCGCAATAACCCCGGCGGCGCCCTGCCCGCTGCCGTCGACGTAGCCAGCTATTTTGTGGCTGAGGGGCCGGTGGTTTATATCGCCGACCAGAAAAATACCGAGGCTCTTATGGCCCGGGGGTATGCTAAACCCCTGCCCCTGGCGGTCCTGGTGAATAAAGGCAGCGCTAGCGCGGCGGAGATTGTGGCCGGAGCCATCAAGGATACGGGCAGCGGCACCCTGGTGGGCGAGACGACTTTTGGTAAAGGTATAGTACAGACGATCTTCCCCTTACCCGGCGGTGCCGCGGTGAAGATAACTACTCACAAATACCTGACACCGGGCAAGCATGATATAAATAAGAAGGGGATTACCCCTGATTACGTAGTACCCATGGACCCCCAGCTGGAACAGCAGGTCCTGGCCCACGCTCCTGACCTGGAGCGGGATGTACAGTTGCAGAAGGCGCTGGAGGTGCTGGAGAAATAGGTCATATAACGGACGGCATCTCGAAAACTACTGACCGGTGGCAGGTCAGATAACGGAGTTGGAAGAAAAAAGACTTCCCAGGGGGCACATGTTATAATTGAGAAGGTGCCCCTTTTTTATAACCGGAACAGGGAGGAGGAAAACTGATATGCGCCGCATCCTTTTTGTCATCGATATGCAGAATGATTTTGTCGCCGAAGGTGGGGCTTTAAGTTTTCCCGCTGCCAGGGAAATAATACCTTTCATAACAGGCAAAGTGAAAGAAGCCCTGTCCCAGGGCCGGGAAGTGCTTTTTACCCTGGACTCCCATGTCCCCGGTGATGCCGAATTTCAAAAATTCCCGCCCCATTGTTTAGAAGGAACCCCCGGCCAGGCCCTGATTCCTGAGTTACAGGCGCTAATTGCCCCTTATGAGAAGACAGGGCAGATTAAATTGCTCAAGAAGAACCGCTATAGCGCTTTCTTTAACACGGATTTAGACGCCTGGTTGGGGCTGGTGACGGGCAGCTTTAAGGAAAAGGTGAGCCAGGTCGATCTGGTGGGCGTGTGTACTAACATATGCTGCTTCTTTACGGCGGAAGAACTGGCCAATCGCGATATCCCTGTTAAAGCCTTTGCTCGGGGCATGGCCTCCTTCGACCCTGCCGCGCATGGATTTGCCCTGGAACAGATGCAGAGCGTTTTAGGTATTCAGGTAGTCGAATAAAGTACCGGGATAGTCGTGAGGTCGGTTAGCCGGGAGCAGTGCAGTATGGCCAGTGGTGAAGGTTACCATGAAGGAAAAGCTCAAAAGAGTAGCTCTAAATTGTTATGTATATCGCTGGGAAGACAGCCCGGTAGCGATTCATATTTACCTGAATGAAAAACTCCTATCCGCCTTTACGGAAACTGAAGCCCTCGAGCAGCTTTATAATGCCTCCCTTTTACCCGGGGTAGTGGGGCCGGTAATCGGCATGCCCGATATCCATACCGGCTACGGATTGCCCATCGGCGGGGTGATGGCTGCCGACTATGAGCGCGGCGTCGTCTCCGCAGGGGCGGTGGGAATGGACATCAACTGCGGCGTGCGTTTATTGACTACCAGGATCCCGGCCGCGGCTGCAGGTGGTGACATAATATCCAGGTTGCTGGCGGCGATTGCCCGGAGAGTACCGGCGGGGGTGGGGTGCGCAAGCCGGGTCAAAGAACTGCGTCGGGCCGATTTAGAAGCCGTTGCCGCCGACGGTGCCGGGTACTTCATCCAGGAGGGTTTTGGCCGCCGGGAAGATAGGGAGAGAATAGAAGACGGCGGTTGCCTCCCGGGTGCCGACGTGGCTGCCGTGAGCAGGGCGGCGCGGGAGCGGGCCGACCAGCTGGCCACCATCGGCGGCGGCAATCACTTTGTGGAAATCGGTAAGGTGGCGGCCGTTCTGGAGGAGGATACGGCCGTCAGGTTTGGGCTCTATAAGGACCGCCTCTACGTTTTAATCCATACCGGCAGCCGGGGCCTGGGCCACCAGATTTGCACCGATTACAGCAACCTCATGTGGGCCAATGCGGAACGAAACGGCACCCGGGCGCCGGTCAAGGGCCTGGCTTGCGCCCCCATCCATTCGCGCGACGGCCAGAATTACCTCAAGGCCATGGCCCTGGCTGCCAATTATGCTTTTGCCAATCGCCAGCTCATTACCCACTTTGTCCGGGAAGCCTTTGTTGAAGTTTTAAAAAAGCCGGAGGAAGAACTGGGCCTGGACCTTCTCTATGACGTGGCCCATAACATTGCCAAAAGAGAAAAGCACGGCGCCAGGTGGCTTTTAGTCCACCGCAAGGGGGCGACCCGGGCCCTGCCCGCAGGGCATGAGGGTAATCCCCGCTGTTACCTGGCGACGGGCCACCCGGCTATTATCCCGGGGAGCATGGGCACCGCCTCCTATGTAGTGGTAGGGACCAGCGCAATAGGGAAGACTTTCTGCTCGGTCAACCACGGCGCCGGTCGGGTTATGTCCCGGAAAAAAGCCCGGCAGGAATTTTCTCGGGAGGATTTATTGAACCAGCTCGGCGGTGTCGTTGTCGCTGCCCGGGATATTAAATTCTTAAAAGATGAAGCGCCCCTGGCCTATAAAGATATCGATGTAGTTGTCGCTACCCTGGCGGAAGCCGGCCTGACCCGGCCGGTGGTCAGGCTGCAGCCCCTGGGGGTGCTGAAGGGTGAAGGGGAGGAAGCTTAAGAAAGCGAGATGGCCGTTAGTGTGGACGTATGAACCGTAGATATAGCATTGAATAAGGGTCGGCCGTCGTCTACCGGCGGGGGCAGAACAATGGTATTATAAAAAGTCGTGTGAGTAGGTATGATTAGATAAAAAAGGCAATTTGTTGAGGTATAATAGAACCAGGGCAGGAGAAATTTGAGTTATCATGGACAGAGTCGCCGGTTGTTACGAAAAAGGCGTGCCGGGAGGGCTGCCGAGTTAAAGAAAGGGGGTTAGACGCGATGGCAACGGAATTTAGAGGTATAACTCCGGAATTATACCATGCCATTATAGCTATAGTTGATCAGCGCATGGCGGAAATCAAGGTTACCCGTGCAGATTTCGATGATCTCAAAGATGTAGTCAAAGAATTGGCCGAAGCGCAGAAGCGTACCGAATATAAATTAGAAGAGCTGGCCGAGGCCCAGAGCCGTACTGAGGTAAGATTAAAGGAGCTGGCCGAAGCGCAGAAGCGCACCGAGGCAAGGATGGAGGAGCTGGCCGAGGCCCAGAGCCGCACTGAGGCAAGATTAGAGGAGCTGGCCGAAGCGCAAAAGCGCACCGAGGCAAGGATGGAGGAGTTGGCCGAGGCCCAGCAACGAACGGAAACGGAATTGCAGCAGCTGGCGCGTCAGGTGGGTTCCCTTTCCGCTACTATGGGTTTTGGCCTGGAGGATATAGCCAGAGTTTGCCTACCAGGTTATCTGGAACGTAACCAGGGTGTAAAGATAGATAAGCTTACCAGGAAATATGTAGACGTCGGCGGCGAACCGGTGGAAATCGATCTTTTTGGCTCCGGGACAAAAGCTGGGCGACCGGTGACGGTGATTGGCGAGGTAAAGGCACGCATCTACAGCCGGGAAATAAAAGCCTTTGCCCGTAAGGTGGCCAGGGTACGAGCATCACTCGAGGGCGAAATACTAAAAGTAATGTTCGGCTACCTGATTCACCCATCGGCTTCGGAATTAGCGAGCCGGGAAGGGATAATCCTGGTAGCTTCCTATGAACGCTAAAAATGACTGTCACAATATACCCTCGACACAGTATGATCGGCCTGGGTAGTATACCCCGGGCCGCTGTGTTATAATAGCTCCCGGAAGGGGGAAGCGCCATGCCGCCCTTTATCCTGAAGTCAGATTACCAGCCGCGGGGCGACCAGCCCCAGGCCATTGCCGCCCTGGTGGAAGGGTTGCAGAAAGGCTACCGCCACCAGACCCTGCTGGGGGCGACGGGTACCGGCAAGACCTACACCATGGCCCAGGTCATCCAGGCCGTGCAGCGGCCCACCCTGGTCCTGGCCCCTAACAAGACCCTGGCGGCCCAGCTCTGCGGCGAGTTCAAGGAGTTTTTTCCCGACAACGCCGTCGAGTATTTTGTCAGCTACTATGACTATTACCAGCCGGAGGCCTATGTACCCCAGACGGATACCTATATCGAAAAGGACAGCTCCATCAACGACGAGATCGACAAGTTGCGCCACTCGGCTACCGCCGCCCTTTTTGAGCGGCGGGACGTCATCATTGTGGCCAGCGTCTCCTGTATCTACGGCCTGGGTTCGCCGGAGGACTACAGCACCCTGATGCTTTCCTTACGGGAGGGCCAGGAATACGACCGCGATGCCATTTTGCGGAAGCTGGTGGACATCCAGTACAGCCGCAACGACTACGATTTCAAGCGGGGTACTTTCCGCGTCCACGGCGACGTTATAGAGATTTTCCCGGCTTCCTATCATGAAAAGGCCGTACGGGTGGAAATGTTCGGCGATGAAATCGAACGCCTGCTGGAAATCGACACCCTGACGGGAGAAATCCTGGCCCGGCGCCGCCACGTGGCCATCTTCCCGGCCAGCCACTATGTGGTGGAAGAAAGCAAGATGGAGCGGGCGTTAAAAAGCATTGAGGCCGAACTGGAGGAACGCCTGCAGGAACTGCGGCGACAGGGAAAGCTTTTAGAGGCCCAGCGCCTGGAGCAGCGGACCCGGTTTGACCTGGAGATGATGCGGGAAGTTGGCTTTTGTAAAGGCATCGAAAACTATTCCCGCCACCTGACCGGCCGGGCGCCTGGGGAGCCGCCCTATACCCTGCTGGATTACTTTCCCGACGATTTCCTGTTGATCATTGATGAGTCCCATATCACCGTGCCCCAGATCGGCGGTATGTATGAAGGCGACCGTTCCCGCAAGCAGACTCTGGTAGATTATGGCTTTCGTTTGCCCTCGGCCCTGGACAACCGGCCCCTGACCTTTGAGGAGTTCTGCCAGCGCATTAAGCAGGTAATCTATGTCTCAGCGACGCCGGGTCCCTATGAACTGGAACACTCCCAGCAGGTAGTGGAGCAGATCATTCGGCCCACCGGCCTGGTGGATCCCGAGGTCCTGGTGCGGCCTGTAAAGGGGCAGATTGACGACCTGGTGGGCGAGATAAATAAGCGGGTGGCTCGAAATGAGCGCGTCCTGGTGACGACCCTGACCAAGCGCATGGCCGAGGATCTAACCGATTACCTGCGCGAAGTGGGCATCAAGGTGCGTTACATGCACTCCGATATCGGCGCCATTGAGCGGATGGAGATCATCCGTGACCTGCGCCTGGGGGTTTTTGATGTCCTGGTGGGGATCAACCTGCTGCGGGAGGGGCTGGACCTGCCGGAGGTTTCCCTGGTGGCCATTCTGGATGCCGACAAGGAAGGCTTCCTGCGTTCGGAGCGCTCCCTGATCCAGACCATCGGCCGGGCCGCTCGCAACGCCAACGGCCAGGTCATCATGTACGCTGATACCATTACCGCCTCCATGCGGCGGGCCATAGATGAAACCAACCGCCGCCGCCAGATACAAATTGAGTACAACCGCCGGCACGACATTACCCCCCGGACCGTCAGCAAACCGGTGCGGGATATTATTGAAACAGCGGTGGTCGAGGAGCCGGCCAGGTACCAGGCGAGCCAATCTCAGGCTAAGAAAAAGAAGAAGGGCCACTTTAGTAAACGGGAGCTGCAATCCCTGATTAGCCAGCTGGAGAAAGAGATGCGCGCTGCTGCCAAACAACTGGATTTTGAACGCGCTGCCGAACTCCGCGACGCTATCCTGGAACTACGGCTACAAGCCGGGTAAATTGAGGCGAGCTGCCGCATCCCGGTAACGGCAGGACAAGGTTTTATCAACCATCGACATAGAGGTCAAGTAGAATTACTTCCGGTATAGTTGCTACCGCTGTATTAATTTTAGACCAGGTACGATCATTACCGATAATTGCCCCACACCCGGCTGTTTTTGCTGTGGCAATAATAAGGGCGTCAGGAAGACGCAAGTTTGTTTTTGCCCGGATGGCTGCAGCCATTTGGCCAATCTGGCGCGAAATGGGGATTACCTTGAGGCCTGGAAAATCGTCCAGGAATAATTTTACCATAGTTAGCGCTTCTTGATTATCTTGCTTTAGAGGCCCAACCAGGAGTTCTGTTTCGGTAATTACAGAAATGACAGCTTCTAGATTTTGTTGTTCAAAAAGGCCAAATAAAGGATTTAAGATAGTATCGTAAGGGCTAATACCCTGCAAAAAATAGATTATGGTACTTGTATCGAGGAGTAAGCGCTGGAAACCGGCAATCTTGTTTAAGAAGGCGTCTTTTCCCATGTTTCGCGTTCCTTCCCGACATAGACGTCTATCTCTTCTTTGGTTTGTCCGTAGATACCCTTTAATGATCCGGCCAGCAATTCAGTATAACTTTTAGTTTTGGGCCATATGATAAGCTTATCCCCATGTACTTCCAACAATAATTTTTGTCCCGGCTGGATACCAAGCTTTTTATAAATGGCGGCAGGTATGGTTATTTGGCGCTTACTGGAAATTTTTATGATGGCTTGATCCATTTCATTTCCTCCAAATCATTTTCTTACTTACTATTATACGGCCGGTAAGTGTACTCTGACAACAACTTACCGATAAATGATTTTAATTCTGCCTGTGAGGTAGCAGGACAGGTGCCAAAATCAATTATTATGGGTGATAATGTTGCATTTTATCGCCGATCTCCACGTCCACTCCCGTTACTCCCGGGCCACCAGCAGGGATGCCACGCCGGAGAACTTTTACCGCTACGCTGTTTATAAAGGCGTGACCCTGGTGGGCAGCGGCGATTTTACCCACCCGGCCTGGCGGGAGGAGCTGAAAAATAAGCTGGAGCTGGCGGAGGAGGGCCTTTACCGCCTGAAGGAGGAATTCTGCCGGGCGGTAGAGGAAGATACTTCCTCTGGGCTGCCGCTTTTAGGTCATAAGGGTTGCAACCTGGGCGGCTACTTCCCTAAAGGTTACTCAAGTTATGTTCCCGTTGACGCTGACGGACACCCTGTGGTGCGCTTTATCATCAGCGGGGAGATCAGCACCATCTATAAAAAAGGCGGGCGCACCCGTAAAGTCCACCACCTCATCCTCCTGCCCGATCTTGAGGCAGCGGAAGCCCTCAGCCGCCGCCTGGAAGGGATCGGCAACCTTCATTCTGACGGCCGGCCTATCCTCGGCCTGGACAGCCGCCGGCTCCTGGAGATGACCCTCGAGGCCTGCCCGCAGGCCATCTTTATCCCGGCCCATATCTGGACCCCCCATTTCTCCCTCTTCGGCGCCAACTCGGGGTTTGACAGTATGGAAGAGTGTTTTGAGGACCTGGCCGGTTACATCTACGCCGTGGAAACGGGCCTTTCCTCCGACCCGCCCATGAACTGGCGCCTTTCCGCCCTGGACCGCCTTACCCTGGTTTCCAATTCCGATGCCCATTCTCCTCGCCACCTGGCCAGGGAGGCCAACATCTTCAACACCGAGCTTTCCTACCCGGCCATCCGCCGGGCCCTGCAGGAAAGGGAAGCGGCCAATTTCCTGGGAACGCTGGAGTTCTTCCCCGAGGAAGGCAAGTATCACTATGACGGCCATCGGGCCTGTAATATCTGCTGGCCGCCGGCCCGGACGCGGGCGGCAGGTGGAGTGTGCCCCGTCTGCGGCCGCAAGGTGACCGTTGGCGTGCTGCACCGGGTGGAGGTACTGGCCGACCGGGAAGAGGGTGTTCGCCCGCAGGGCGCCCGCCCTTACGAGAGCCTGGTTCCCCTGCCGGAGGTGCTGGCGTCGGCCCTGGGGAGGGGTACCGCTTCTAAAAAAGTCGCCGCCCTTTACTTTGACCTGCTCCGCCGCCTGGGCCCGGAACTGGTAGTGCTGCGGGAGGCTCCCCTGGAGGCCATCGCCCGGGTGGCGGGGGCGTCGGTCGCTGAAGCCATCCGGCGCATGCGCGCCGGCGAGGTAGAGAGGCAGCCGGGCTTTGATGGCGAGTATGGCCGGATCCTGCTGATCCGGCCGGAGGAGAGGGAGTATTTCGTAGGGCAGGCCAGCCTGTTTGGGGAAGCCGGGGAAATTGCTGCCGCAGCAGCTACAAGTACCTGCCAGGCAAGTACAGCCGGGAAAAAGACTAAACTCGGTAAGGCCGTAAAGGAGAATGCAGCGGCAAAGGGCAGCGATGTGACAGCGCAGGCGAGGCGGCGGGCAGCTCCGGAGGGGTTAGCCGTGCCGGCAGGGGGAGGGGTGACGCCATCTATAGCGGCGGACCCGGGCCAGCCGGCAGGCCCTGCCGGTGGTGAACCTGTTCCGGTTAAGGCGGCAACAGGCGCTGGCGTTCCCCTGGCTGGCCTCAATGAGGAACAGCGGCTGGCAGTCACCGCGGCAGAGGGGCCGGTTATTGTCCTGGCCGGCCCGGGTACGGGTAAGACCAGCACCCTGGTTCACCGCCTGGCCTACTTAATAGGGATGCGAGGCATTGCCCCCGGCCAGATTACGGCCGTCACCTTTACCAATAAAGCTGCCACCGAAATCCGGCAGCGTGTGGTTGAACTGTTGGAGGAGGCCGGGGGGATTGAGGATTTAACCATTGGCACCTTTCACAGCATCTGCCATGACCTGCTGCGGTGCTGGCCGGAACAGGACCGGGCGATAGCTCCGGCCTTTGCCGGCCGGGAGCAGCCCACCGTCCTTGATGAGAGCGACGCCAGGAGCATTCTGGCAGAAATCCTCCAGGAAAGCGGGAGAGGCGGCTCCCGCCGGGCCCTGAAGCTGCAGCGGCAGATTTCCCTTCTCAAAAGCCGTGGCCTGCTTCCTTCATCCCCCGGCGTCCCGGAAGACCTGCGGCCAGTTTACAGCGCCTACCAGGAGCGGCTGGCCGAATACGGTGTCCTCGATTACGATGATCTCCTGCTTCTGGCGGTTGATTTGCTGGAGAGATGGATAGCTGCCGGGGAGGACACACCGGAGGTTAAAAGGTTGCTGGCCCGGTTTACCTACCTCCTCGTTGACGAATTCCAGGACGTCAACCCGGTCCAGTACCGGCTGATCAGGCTGTGGAGCGGCGATGGCGGCAATCTCTTCGTCATCGGCGACCCCGACCAGGCCATCTATGGCTTTCGCGGGGCCAGCAACCGTTTTTTCCGGCAGCTCCAGGAGGACTTCCCGGCAGCACGGGTTTTCCGGCTAACCCGCAATTATCGCTCCACGCCCACCATCCTCCGGGCGGCTGCGGCCGTAATCGCCCATAACCCGCATCCTGGCCTTAAACTTCCGGGCGACAAGGTTCTTGTCGCCGCAAAGGAGGAGGGGCCCCCGATCCTTCACGTGGAGGTCCCCGGTGAGATGGCTGAGGGCATCGCCATTGTCAGGGAGATCGGCCGCCTGGTAGGCGGCACCACCATGCTCCAGGCCCACGGCCAGGGAGGCATGGTACCTGTGGAAGTCCCGGGGGGCAGGGAAGGAGAAGCCCTCGGTTTTGCCGATATAGCCGTCCTGGCCCGGACGGGGCGCCAGTTAGAGACCCTGGAAGAATGTTTCCTGAAGGAGGGGATACCCTACCGGCTGGTAGGCCGCGAAAGCTTCCTGGAAGACCGGCCGGTCCGGGAGGCTCTGGCCTTTTGCTGGTGCCTGGTCAACCCGGAAGACGATTTCCATATTTATCGCTGCCTCGGTGGGGGCCCCTTTGGCCAGGATAAAAGAGATATTGCCCTGGTCCGGGAGACAGCCAGGCAAATGCATTGCCCGGCCTGGCAGGCCATAGAAAGGTTAACGGCAGGCGAGGCGTCGCCAGGGGCAGCAGCCGGGAAGGGTTTGCTGGCCTTCAGGAATGCCGTGGAGACCTGGAGGACCATAATGCGCCAGGAACCTCCTGAGCGCCTCCTGGCCCGCTGGATTGAGGAGCATAACCTCCAGGAAGTGGCCAGCATGAACCGCCTTATGCGGGTGGCAGCGCGTTTTAACGACCTTTCTGCCTTCCTGCGCGGGGTCGTCCTGGCCGAGGAAGCAGACCATGAGCGCTGGGGCAACAATGTAACTGCCCCCGAAGCAGTAAGCCTGATGACCCTCCATGCCGCCAAGGGGCTGGAGTTTCCCGTGGTCTTTATAGCCGGTGTAGAAGACGGATTGTTGCCCATCAAAGAGCGCCCTGGCGTTCCTCCGGATGATGGAGGAGATGTTGACGTGGAGCCTTCTATAGTGATGAGCCCTACCCAGGGAAGCGGGGAAATTTTGGCCGAGGAACGCCGCCTGTTTTACGTCGGCCTTACCCGGGCGCGGGATATATTGATCCTGGTATCATCCCGCAGCAGGACTATTGCTGGCAGAAAGGTACCTTCCCAGCCCTCTCCTTTCCTGCTGGAAATACCTCCGGAGTGCCTGGAGAAAAAATTTTGGCCCGGCAGGACAAAAGGCAGGCAGGGAACAGATGATGGGAAATATAAGCAACTGCGCCTGTTTTAAATATGGAGTTAGAAACAGGCGCTCTTGCCGGAATCATTTGAGCAAAAATTGGCAATAATTTATGCAGGACTATGTCGTTAATTATCGAAATAAAAAATTAAAAAGGTCGGGGGGGATCTGTTTTGGGCTTGTTATCCCTGCAACAGCTGGCAGACCCGGCCGTTCTAAAGCGCCTGCTTAGTTCTTTTACCGAGGCCACCGGGATACGGGCGGTAATTTTAGATACAGCTATGGAACCCGTTATCGGCGTCGAAGATTATACCTATCACTGCCGGTTGTGCCAGCTGGTTAACTCGGTGACAGAAGGTGCCGAACGTTGCCGGGAAACCTACCGCCGTGCCTGCCGGGCGGTGGAACTCATTGATCCCTGTATCCTCTTTTGCCATGCCGGCCTGGTTCACTGGGCCGCACCAATCAAATTGCAAGATCAGGTCCTGGGAACCATTATTTGCGGCCAAGCAATTATGTGGGAACTGGATGAGCAGGCCATGCAGGAGATATTTAACCAGGTGGCGGACCTGTGCCTACCACCCCGGGAACTGAGGGCTGCCATCCAGAAATTACGGGTTGTCCCGGCGCGCCAGGTCCAGCAAGGAGCGGAACTGTTAAAGAAGCTGGCGGCCCGGGTGGCAGCCAGCAGCCTGAGCAGCCTGGGAGCTACCGGGCAACAGGAAAAAAGAGGACCTTTAAAAGGGCCGTCCCTCTGGAACTGGCTGGTGGAAAGGGCCCCGTGGGAGCAAGGTAACGGCTACCAGCTGGATCTGGAAAATGAGCTGGCGAGCAGGGTGCGCCTGGGGGACCGGCTGGGGGCAGAGACTATCCTGGAAAATCTCCTGGGGAACATCCTTTTTACCAACATCGGCCGCGCCGAAATTATCAAATATCGCCTGCTGGAGTTGCTGGCCATCCTTTCCCGGGCGGCTGCTGCCGGCGGCGCCAGGCCGGAAGAGATTTTAAACTTAAGTGCAGCCAGTATGCAAAAAATTTCCACTCTGTCCCTTGAGGAGAGCTTCATCTGGTTGCTGCGCACCCTGGATGAATTTATGGACCGGATCTACCGCGCCCGGGAAAGCCGCCAGACACCGCCGGTGGAAAAGGCTGTGGCCTATATCAATACCAACTACAGGCAGAGTATAGGTTTAGAAGATATAGCTGTCTTTGTTGATTTAAGCCCGGCCCACTTGAGCCGCCTGTTTAAAAAGGAAATGGGCCGGACGGTAATTGAATACCTGAACCTGGTGCGTATAGAAGCTGCCAAACGTTTGCTGCGGGAAGGGAAAACTATCGAAGAAGTAGCCACAGCGACAGGCTTTAATGAAGTTACCTATTTCAGCCGCGTATTTAAACGGGAGGTTGGCGTAACGCCTGGAACTTACCGGAGTAGATATGCCTGAAAAGTGATACTGTGAAAACGATCCCAATGGTCAAAAATATGCAAAAAAGTATCCGGATAGTTCAAAGGGTAAAGATGGTCTGATGGCGAAACCAAATTTAAATTTTACGGAGGTGACCTGTATGACCATGACACCGCGGGAAAGGGTATTAACTGCCCTGGCCCGGGGGGTGCCCGATCAGGTGCCCTTTGTGGAAAATGATGTCGAGGAGCCCCTCCAGGTAGAGATCATGGGCCGGGATGACTTCACACCGACCGAGCTCTGTGAGGTCCTGGGACTGGATGGTTTTGGCTATCATTATCCTACCGGGGGGGAAGCCGGTACCGGCCAGTCCATGCAGGGGGGCGATGCCTTCCACGAGAAGTACTACTTCCCCAACAAGGTAACCTTTGACTTCTTCCCACCCTGGATCGCCAAAATGGGCGTTGATGCCAGCGGGCGCAACTTCATCGAAAAGGGCCTGCTGGTGGATGAAGAATCCTTGAAGCTGTTTGATGAATACCTGCCCGACCCCGATCACCCGGCCCGGTACGAACGGGTGGCTGAATGGATTGCCAAATACAAAGGCAAATACGCCGTCTTTGCCCGCATACGCTTGGGCGCGGCTTCGACCATTAACAGCATGGGACTGGACCACTTCTCCTTTGCCATTTTTGACAATCCAAAGCTGGTCCATGAAGTCCACCGGCGCTTTTCCGAGTGGTCGGCCCGGGTCGTCGAGCATTTAAATCAAATGGATTTCGACTTCTTCTGGGCCAACGATGATATAGCCGATAACCGTGGCCCTTGGGTATCACCACAGATGTTCCGGGAATTTTTCCTGCCCCACATGAAAGTGGTGGCCCAGGCCATCAAAAAGCCCTGGATCTTCCACAGTGACGGCAACCTTTTTCCCGTTATGGACGACCTGCTCACTCTGGGGATGAGCGCCATTCACCCCATCCAGCCGGCAGCCATGGATATTGGCAGGATGAAGCGGGAGTATGGCCACCGCGTCTGCTTAGTAGGCAACATTGACCTGGACTATACCCTGACCATGGGTACACCGGAAGAAGTGGATGCCGAGGTTAAAGAACGCATCCGGGTGGCGGCGCCGGGCGGTGGATACATCTGCAGCAGTGCCAACAGTCTGCCCGGCTACGCTAAAAAGGAAAACGCCCTGGCCATGCGGGATGCTATTAAGAAGTATGGTAAGTATCCCATTCAATTAGATTAAATTGCCGGCATTAACATTGAGGTTTAGTAAAGGAGGGGGTGCAAAAAGGCCGAGAGAACGATAATAAGGTTAAAAATGTTGGGGTTTAGTATATTTAAAAGGAGGGATTTGGTTGAGAAAGCACCGTGTATTGTTAATAGTGGCACTGGCAATAATTGTGGCACTGATGGTAGCGGGTTGCGGTGGTAACCAGGCAACATCAGGACAGGGCTCCGCAACTTCAGGAAGCTCATCCTCGTCAGGGACAATGGCCAAACAACCAGAGTTTGTATGGCGTATGCAAGTTATCCATAATACCGGGCAGAGCGACTTTGAACAAAATAAACAGACGGCGGAAAAGATTTATAAGGCTACCAATGGCCGCCTGAAAATCGAAGTGCACCCAAATGGAACCTTTGCCAGCAGTATGGAGGCCTTCCAGGCCGTCGGCGACGGTGTCTTTGAAATGCTATCCAGCTGGCCCAGCTACGCCAAAGGTATCGACTACGCCTTCCAGGTACTGGGTACCGGCAACCTGACCATGGACGCCCATGATAAATGGGTCTGGGTGTATGAGGCTGGCGGCTGGGATCTCCTGCAAAAGGCCTTTGACAAGATTAATTTAAAACTGCTAGCCGTGGAGATCTGGGGCACAGAAGTCTTAATGGCCAATCAACCCTTTAAGACTATTGAAGAAATGAAGGGCAAGAAATTCAGGACTTCCGACCCGCGCCTGCTGGAGAAAAACGGCGTGGCGGCCATTACCATGCCATTAGAAGAGGTATTTACTGCCATGTCTACGGGGGCTGTAGATATGGCCGAGTTTGGTAACCTAGACTGGAACAAGGGTATAGGACTGACCGATGTAGCCAAATATGGTATCTTTCCTGACTTCTGGAATGTCCACTTCATTACCACTGTGGTCGTCAACAAGGATGCTTGGAACAAGCTGCCGCCAGATCTCCAGCAGATTGTGGAAATGGCCTTCCAGTCCGACGAATTAAAGCACTGGACTCGCAGCCAGTACCGCAGCGCCCTCGCCATGAAGGAACTGGAAAAGAGCGGCAAAATGCAGTTCCTGAGGATGGATGATGAGCAATGGATTAAGCTAAGGGAACAGATGTACCAGATTGAGCAGGAGGATATCAAAAAGTACGGCGGCCTGACGGCAGAAGTCTATCAATCCCTATATAAGTTTATGGAAGACTGGTATCCCTATAAAGATATAGCCAGGTGGTGGGGCTGGGGCCTCACGCCGGAGCAGCAATTGGGGTACCAACCTAAGAAGTAACTTGCTATCCTGTTCCTCCAGGGCTGCCATGACTGGAGATAATCATGGCAGCCTTATAATCGATTTTATTTAAAGAGGTGCTATAAAAGCATGACTGGTAAGTTGGCTAAGGTCCTAAAAGCAATTGATTTCCTTAGCGAAAAAACAGGGAAACTATTTAGTTTCCTTATTCTCATAATGGTTGGCTTGGAGACCATTGAAGTTATAAGAAGGTATATTTTGCATTCACCTACCACCTGGGCCTGGGAAGTCGTGGTGTTACTTTATGGAGCCCATTTTATTACCGGCGGGGCATGGGTGCTTAAAGAAGGGGGACATGTTCGCACCGATATATTGTTCAGCCGCTTTTCGCCTAAGATGAAAGCTATTGTTGACTTGCTTCTGTTTGCAATTATTTTCTTCACTTTTGTTGGTGTGATGATATGGAAGTATTCCCTCCATGCAATTTATTCCTGGTCAATAAAAGAGACGACTTATACCATGTGGGCGCCTCCTTTTTACCCCTTGAAAACTGTGGTTGCCATAAGTTTCATCTTGTTAGGATTGCAAGGTTTGGCCAAATGGATTCGCGATCTAATTTTTGTTATTAAAGGGGAAGAAATTTAAATGACACCGTTAGAAACAATTTTAGTTGTAGGGATTATTTTCTTAATTGTTCTTTTTATGGGTCACCCCCTGGCATTTACCCTGGGTGGTTTGGGAATAATTTTTGGAGCAACATTGTGGGGTAACCCTGGAGTGCTCAATCTTTTTGTGCGCTCAACGAACAACTTGATAACCAGTATAGCTTATGCCAGTATTCCATTGTTTATCTTTATGGGTGCCGTTCTCGAGCGTTCCGGGGCTGCCGATGACCTTTTTGAATCTATGTACGTGATTCTCGGCAGGTTAAGGGGCGGTCTGGCGATAACTACGGTGGTCATTTGTACCCTATTGGCGGCCGCCTCCGGGATTATCGGTGCCTCCATCACCGTCATGGGCATGCTGGCCCTACCGTCCATGTTAAAGCACCGTTACAACCCCGAACTAGCAACCGGGACGATTATGGCGGCAGGGTGCCTAGGCACCCTCATTCCTCCCAGTATTATCTTGATAATTTACGGCGCCCAGGCCCAGATTTCCATCGGCAAACTTTTTGCCGGGGGTATTGGGGCCGGTTTAGTTCTTTCCGGCCTTTATATAATATATATTTTAGTACTCTGCCTTCTGAAGCCAAAATCAGGACCGGCAATAGCGCCGGAAGAGGCAGGCAGATATACCAGCCAACAAAAAATATTCATGGCTATAAAATCCATCCTGCCGACCTTGGGGCTCATTCTAATGGTTCTGGGCTCTATCCTGTTTGGAGTGGCCACACCCACGGAAGCAGCTGCCCTGGGGGCGGTGGGCGCGCTGCTCATAGCCGCCCTTCATCACCGGCTTAACTGGCAAATGGTAAAAGAAACGTCTTTTGCTACTATGAAAACGACAGCGATGATTATGTATATTATATTAACGGCGTCTATGTTTACTTCGGTCTTTTTAGGCCTCGGAGGCGGCCAGGTGATATCCAGCATTGTTAACGGACTCAATATGAATCGCTGGTTGATATTGTCCGTAATACTGTTTATCGTTTATATTATGGGTATGTTTATTGATTCTTACGGCGTTTTGCTTATAGGTGTTCCCATTTTTACGCCGGTAGTATATGCCCTGGGCTTTGATCCCATATGGTTTGCGATTTTGTTTGCCGTAATGATCCAGATGTCTTACCTTTCACCGCCATTCGCCTATGCCGTTTTCTATCTCCGGGGTATTGCACCAAAAGAAATAAGTACGGCCCAGTTGTACCGGGCGTGTTTTCCCTTCATAGCACTCCAGGTTATTAGTTTGATTATCTTGTCCCTCTTCCCGGCTATAATCACCTGGTTGCCCAGCAAGATAATGTAGAGGATATTATAAATAAATGGGAGAGATAACAGAACAATATTATTTCAGGAGGAGGCTATGAGCCCAGAAAATAAAGGAAGCTTTGACAGACGTATAATTGCCTGCGAAGTGTTGCGTTACGAAATGGAAAGCCTGGGGGTAAGGGAAGAGGAAGCCATATTTTTAAAGCAGGGCCTGCACCGGACCCCGGACCTGCTGCGGGCTACCATCCAGGAAAATATTGATCAATTAGAAGCCGGGGGTTACCGCGGCAGGATTATCCTGGGGTACGGGCTTTGTGGTAATGGCATCGCCGGTCTTAAAACCAGGTACTGCGACTTGGTATTTCCTGGAGCCAATGACTGCATTGACCTCCTCCTGGGTTCCTGCCAGGCCCGCCAGGAAGATACTTTGAAGGGCTACACCTACTACTTCAGCCCCGGCTGGGTCGCTTTTAGTGAGAACTCTTATACTGAATACCAGCGCTGCCTATCCCTTTATGGTGAGGAAACGGCCCGCTGGGTTATAGGCGAGATGCTCAAGGCCTATAAGCGGGTAACTTATATTGATACCGGTCTACAGTCTGGTGATGAAGATCGCCAGTTTGTCAGGTTATTTGCCACGATCTTTAATCTTATCCCGGATGAAATTCAAGGTAGCCTGGAGTGGCTGGCTCGCCTTTTACATGGCGAAGGCGACGATGTAATTAAAATTGCTCCTGGAACGGCAATTGAGGCCGATAAACTGGGGTTGGCAGGAAATATTCTGAGTCAGTGACAGGGTGAAAAGGCTAAGGCAGTTGTAAACTGATTTCGCGACCGGGTAAATACCCGGTCTTAATTTTTGTACGCTCATCAGATGCTATTAGAGGCGGGAGCTTACCGCCCCTCCATTCGATAGCAGTATCCTGATTATTCCCTCCAGGTATGCCCGTACTGGCGTTTATGGTATAATACTGGCGTGGAAGCAAGGTATTACCCTGGCCAGGTTTTACGCCTGGCGCAAGTCCAGTGAATTTCCCGAGGGGGTGTAGTATGGCCACCGATAAAATTGTCATCCAGGGGGCGCGGGCCCATAACCTGAAGAATATCAACGTCACTATCCCCCGGGATAAACTGGTAGTCATTACCGGCCTGTCGGGATCGGGGAAGTCTTCCCTGGCCTTTGATACCATTTATGCCGAGGGGCAGCGCCGTTATGTCGAGTCCCTTTCTTCTTATGCCCGGCAGTTCTTAGGCCAGATGGACAAACCTGACGTTGACTTAATCGAGGGACTCTCCCCGGCCATATCCATCGACCAGAAAACGGCCAGCCATAATCCACGCTCCACGGTAGGCACGGTGACGGAAATCTACGACTACCTGCGGCTGCTTTTTGCCCATATCGGCCGCGCCCATTGCCCCCGGTGCGGCCGGCCCATTACGCCCCAGACGGTTTCCCAGATGGTGGACCGTCTCCTGGCTTACCCGGAAGGGACCCGTTTCCAGATAATGGCCCCCATTGTCCGGGGCCGCAAGGGGGAATACCGCAACGTCCTGGAGGAGATTCGCAGGCAGGGCTACGTGCGCGTCCGTGTTGATGGCGAGATCCGGGAAACGAGCGAGACTATCAACCTGGCTAAGAATAAAAAACATACCATAGAAGTAATCGTGGACCGCCTCCAGGTGCGGCCGGGGGTGGCCACGCGCCTGGCCGAATCCCTGGAAACGGCCTTAAAGCTTGCCGATGGTATTGTCCTTATCGATATCGTCGGCCAGGAAGAGCTGCTTTTAAGCGAGAAATTCGCCTGCATCGAGTGCGGCATCAGCCTGCCGGAAATCACGCCGCGTCTTTTTTCTTTTAATAATCCCTACGGCGCCTGCCCGGCGTGTACCGGCTTGGGTGTAACCATGAAGGTCGATCCCGACCTGGTCCTTCCTGATCGCGACCTGACCTTAAGGGAAGGGGCCATTGCGCCCTGGAGCCGCAGCAATAACGGCTACCAGCAGATACTGGAGTGCCTGGCCGAACACTACGGTTTCAGCCTGGACGTGCCCGTGCGGGAGCTCAAGCCGGAGCACCTGCAGGTCATCCTTTACGGCTCCGGGCAGGAGCGGATTAAATTCCGCTACACCAACCGTTTTGGCGACCGGCGCACTTACGAAGCTCCCTTTGAGGGGGTCATCCCCAATCTCGAGCGGCGCTACCAGGAAACCCAGTCGGAGTGGTCGCGGGCGGAGATTGAAAACTATATGAGCCAGCAGCCCTGCCCGGCCTGCAAGGGGGCGCGGCTGAAACCGGAAGCCCTGGCCGTCCGGGTGGGGGGGCTTAACATCTGCGAAGTCGCGGCCCTGAATGTCCGGGCGGCTGCCGGGTTTTTGCGCAGTTTAAATTTAAGCGAACGCGAGGAGATAATCGCCCGCCAGATTTTAAAAGAAATCCTGGCCCGGCTGCAGTTCTTGCTGGATGTTGGCCTGGACTACCTGACCCTGGACCGGGCGGCGGCCACCCTCTCCGGGGGAGAAGCCCAGCGCATCCGCCTGGCCACCCAGATCGGGTCGCAGCTCATGGGGGTCCTGTACATCCTGGACGAGCCCAGCATCGGCCTGCACCAGCGGGACAACGCCCGCCTCATTGCCACCTTGAAACGCTTGCGGGATCTGGGCAACACGGTCATCGTCGTCGAGCACGACGAGGATACCATGCGGGCCGCCGACTATATCATCGACATCGGTCCCGGGGCCGGCGAGCAGGGCGGCCGGGTGGTGGCGGCCGGTACCCCGGCAGAGGTAATGGCCAATCCCCGCTCCCTCACCGGCCAGTATTTAAGCGGCCGGCGGCGTATCCCGGTGCCGGCAAGGCGGCGCCGGCCGGGCGACAAATGGTTGACCGTTAAAGGCGCCCGCGAGCACAACCTGAAAAATATCGACGTCAGCTTTCCCCTGGGCCTGTTTATCGGCGTTACCGGTGTTTCCGGCTCCGGCAAGAGCACCCTGGTCAACGAGATCCTCTACCGGGCCCTGGCCCAGCGCTTGAACGGTGCCCGGACTAACCCGGGGGCCTTTGCGGCCATTACCGGCACCGAGCACCTGGACAAGGTCATCGAGGTGGACCAGTCGCCCATCGGCCGGACGCCGCGCTCTAACCCGGCCACCTATACCGGTATCTTTGACGATATCCGCGCCCTTTTCGCGGCCACCCCGGAAGCCCGTGCCCGGGGCTACAAACCGGGGCGCTTTAGCTTTAATGTCAAGGGCGGCCGCTGCGAGGCCTGCGGCGGCGATGGCATTATAAAGATTGAGATGCATTTTCTGCCCGACGTTTATGTACCCTGTGAAGTCTGCCAGGGGAAGCGTTATAACCGGGAGACCCTGGCCATAAAATACAAGGGCAAATCCATTGCCGACGTCCTGGCTATGACAGTGGACGAGGCGGCGGAATTCTTTGCCGCCATTCCCCGCCTGCACCGGCGCCTCGCCACCCTCCAGGACGTGGGCCTGGGCTATATAACCCTGGGCCAACCGGCCACCACCCTTTCCGGCGGGGAAGCCCAGCGGGTGAAGCTGGCGGCGGAACTGGCCCGGCGCAGCACCGGCCGGACCATGTACATCCTGGACGAGCCCACCACTGGTTTGCACATGGCCGACATCGAGCGGTTGCTGAACGTCCTGCAGCGCCTGGTGGATGCCGGCAATACGGTGGTGGTTATCGAGCACAACCTGGATGTCATCAAGTCGGTGGACTATATCATCGACCTGGGCCCCGAGGGCGGCGAGGGCGGCGGCCGGGTGGTGGCCGCCGGCACTCCGGAAGAGGTCTGCCGGGTGGCGGAATCCTATACCGGCCAGTTCCTGGCCCCTGTCCTGGAGCGGGATAAAGAGAGGCAGGCGGGCCGGGACCTGGAAGGAAGCCCGGAGCACCGGCCTCCGGGCGGGCATCAGGACCTGCCCCGGGTAGTAGGGCAAGAATAGTTCAGGAATCATCAAAACTGGGTGGAGCCCCTGCTAGCGAGCGAAGAAAAATGTAGAAGGCGTGCTTCTGTTGGGAGCGAGCGACTTGGCCCGAGTGGTAAAGCGGCCTTGGCGAAGCTGAAGAGCGAGGGCGGGGCCGAGGACAGGATGTCCGAGGCCGGCCTCTGAGGCAAGGACGCCGAATAGGCCGGGAACCCCGCCCGAGCCGGAGGCTGAGCCTTAGGCCGCTCCATGAAGGCCACGGAGCGAGCCACAACAGAAGCACGCCTGAAAGAAGGGATACCATGGACCTGGAGGAGAAACTGGCGCGCCTGCCGGATCACCCCGGCGTCTACCTCATGCGCGACGCCAAAGGCGAGATCATTTATGTCGGCAAGGCCGCTTCCCTGAAAAACCGGGTGCGCTCCTATTTCCGCGGCCAGCACCCGCCGCGGACGCAGGTCTTAGTCAGCCATATTGCCGACTTTGAATATATCCTGACGGATAACGAAGTCGAGGCCCTGATTCTAGAGTGCAACCTGATTAAAGAACACCGGCCGCGGTACAACGTCAGTTTAAAGGACGACAAAAGCTACCCTTATATCAAAATTACCACCCAGGAACAGTTTCCCCGGCTGCAGATCACCCGCTCCCTGGTCCGGGACGGCTCCCGCTACTTCGGCCCCTATACCAACGTGGGGGCTTTGCGGGAAACCTTAAAACTCCTGCGCGGCCTTTTTCCGGTACGCACCTGCCGGGAGACGCCCCTGCAGCACCGCAGCCGGCCCTGCCTCAACGCCCATATTAACCGCTGCCTGGCTCCCTGCAGCGGTAAGGTCAGCCCGGAGGCCTACCGGGAAGCGGTTGACAATATTATCCTGTTCCTGGAAGGGAAGCATACCACCCTGGTAAAGGAATTAAAGGAAAAGATGGAAGCCGCCGCCGAACGACTGGAATTTGAAAAGGCAGCTAGGCTCAGGGACCAGCTGCGGGCGGTGCAGGAAGTCTGTGCCCGCCAGAAAATTACTGACGCCGGCGGCGATGATGCCGATGCCGTAGCTTTCGCCCGGGAAGGGGAAGCGGCCCTGGGCCTCATCTTCTTCAGCCGGGGGGGTAAGGTTATCGGCCGCGACCATTTTTTCCTTACGGGGACAGAGGGCTTATCCCGGGGCGAAATTATGGCAGCCCTGCTGAAAGAATATTACAGCCGGGGGGTGGAAATTCCGCCGCAAATCCTCCTCCATGACGAACCGGATGACGCCGCCACCATCGCCAGCTGGCTGGGCCGGCTGCGCGGCGGCCGGGTCGAGTTGAAGGTACCCAAACGGGGCAGCAAGTTAAAGCTTTTGCAGCTGGTCCATGAAAATGCCGTCAGCCTCCTCCAGGAGCACCTCCTGGCCCGCCAGCGCCAGGAGGAAGGTGGCAAGGCGGCCCTGATGGAACTGCAACAGGCCCTTGGCCTGCCGCGGTTGCCGCGGCGCATGGAAGCCTATGATATTTCCAACTTCCAGGGGAGCAGCCCGGTGGGGGCCATGGCTGTCTTTGTGGACGGCCGGCCGTTGACGTCGGCCTACCGCCGCTTCCAGATCAAGACGGTCAAAGGCCCCAATGACTTTGCCTCCCTTCAGGAGGTTTTAAGCCGGCGTTTCCGCCGCGCCGCCGGGCAGGACCCGCGTTTTGCCGAGTTGCCTGATTTCGTCCTGATTGATGGTGGCCTGGGCCAGCTTCACGCCGCCCGGGAGGTGATGGCGGCCATGGGTGTGGCGGCCATTCCCACCTTTGCCCTGGCCAAGGAGGAGGAACTGCTGTTCCGGGAGGGCAGCCCCGAACCGGTACGCCTGCCCCGGGATAGCCGGGCCCTGCAGCTCTTGCAGCACCTGCGGGATGAGGTGCACCGCTTTGCCATTACCTACCACCGCCAGAAACGGGAAAAGGGCGCCTACCGCTCGGTGCTGGATGACATTCCCGGCGTAGGTCCCAAACGCAAAAGAGCCCTGCTGCGCCATTTTGGGTCTGTTACCAGGATAAGCCAGGCAACTTTAGAAGAACTGCTGGCCGTAGAGGGGATGAACCGGGCAGTAGCGGCCCGCATCCTGGAAGGCCTGGGGAGGAAAAATAATGGGGAGAATCCGGCTGGTAGCCCTTGACCTGGACGGGACGCTGTTAACTGACGATTTGGTTATTGAGCCGCGGGCTAAAGAAGCCATAAAGAGAGTCCGGGAAAAGGGCATAACTGTAACCCTGGCTACGGGGCGCATGTTCAGCTCGGCCAGGCCCTACGCCGTGGAGCTGGGCCTGGATTTGCCGCTTATTATTTACCACGGCGCCCAGGTGCGCCACTCAGGGACGGGGGCAATCCTTTTTGAGCGCACCATTCCTTTGGACCTGGCCCGGTGTCTAATCACGCACATTCGCCAGTTTGGTTATGCCTATAACGTTTACCTGGATGACCGGCTCTATGTAGATAAGGTTCAGGCCGAGAATGAAGAATATGCCTGGCGGGCCGGGGTGGATTTACACCAGGTAGAGGATATGCTAACCTTTCTCCAGGAGGAGAAAAGAAGGCCCCTGAAGATCGTCGCCCTCCGTGACGGCCCGGAACTGGAGCCCCTGGAAGCCGCCATCCGGCGGGACGTGGGGGAGGGGGTCTACCTCACCCGGTCACTGCCCCATTACCTGGAAATGCTCAACCCCGAGGCCAATAAGGCCCGGGGACTCCAGGCCCTGGCGGACCGGGAAGGTATCCGGCCGGAAGAGATCATGGTATTTGGTGACAGCTACAACGATCTCCAGATGTTCCGCTATGCCGGCCTGGCGGTGGCCATGGCCAACGCTCCGGCGGAAGTCCGGGCGGCCGCCGATTATGTCACCGGCAGCAATAACGACGGCGGTGTGGCCCGGGCTCTGGAGAAATTTATCCTGGGAGGTTGACCTTTGCTCCAGTCCTTCCGGGCTGATTACCATGTACATACCCGGCGCAGCGACGGCCGGGCGAGCACCCGGGCTATGGTGGCGGCGGCCCGCCGGGCCGGGCTGGAGGAAGTGGCCCTGACCGACCACGGCCCGCGTAATATCGGGGTGGGCGTCAATGCCGCCGGCGTATTCCTACGCCTGAAAAGGAAAGTGGCGACCTGGGAGTCCCCGGGTATCCGGGTGCTGGTGGGTGCCGAGGCCAATATTGTCGGTATAAGCGGGGAAATAGACATCCCGGCCGTCGTTTACCGGCAGCTGGACCTCCTGCTGGTGGGGCTCCATCCCTATGTCCTGCCCCGGGACTGGCCGGCAGCCCGCGACCTGGTGCTGGCCAACCAGCTCCAGGGACGCAGCCGCCGCTGGCGGGAAAGGGCCGTGGAGGCCAACACGCGGGCTTTAATGGCGGCCATGGAAAAGCACCCTGTCTTTTGCCTCACCCACCCGGGCCTGGGGATGCCGGTGGATATTGAGCCCCTGGCCCGCGCCTGTGCCCGTACCGGTACCCTGTGGGAGGTAAATACCGGCCACCTTTACCAGCGGCCGCAAGAGCTGGCCCGGGCCGCCCGCTGCGGGGTGAAATTTGTCGTCAACAGCGACGCCCACCAGCCCGCCACTGTGGGCCGCCTGGAAGAGGGGTGGCAACTCCTGCGCGCCGCCGGGGTACCCCCGGAGCAGGTAATAAACTTGCGTCATTGATGCTTTTAAGGGAGGGGAGATTAGTGACGGCAAGCAACTATCCTCGTCTCGTCATTGTAACCGGCCTTTCCGGCGCCGGCAAGACCCAGGCTGTGCGCTGCCTGGAAGACCTGGGCTTTTTCTGCGTTGACAACCTGCCCCCCTCCCTGATACCAGGGCTGGTTGATCTCCTGGGGCAACCCGCCAAAGAAGGGGAAGGGATAAACAAGGTAGCCCTGGTTATGGACATCCGCGGCGGCCAGTTTTTTGACGGCCTGGAGGAAGCCCTGGCTTACCTGGACGGCCGGGGTATTCCCTACGAGATCCTTTTCCTGGAGGCGGCCGATGAAATCCTGGTGCGGCGCTATAAAGAAACCCGGCGCCGTCACCCCCTCTCCAGCGGCGGCCAGATTTTAGAAGGCATTATTGCCGAACGGCGGCGCCTGGAAGAGCTGCGGGGTCGGGCCAGCAAGATCATCGATACTTCCGAACTGACGCCGCGCCAGCTTAAAGAGCAGGTAAGCGAACTTTTCGGCGACAGCCGGCGGCAGCTGGTGATTAATATTATTTCCTTTGGCTATAAATACGGCATCCCCCTGGATGCCGATCTGGTTATGGATGTGCGCTTTTTGCCCAATCCTTTTTATAACCCCGCCTTACGCCCCTTTACCGGTCATGATCGCTGTGTGGCCGAGTTTGTCATGTCGGCCCCGGAGGCGCGGCAGTTTATCGAACAGTTTGCCGCCCTCCTACGCTTCCTGATCCCCTATTACCAACAGGAGGGCAAGTCCCACCTGGTCATTGCCATTGGCTGTACCGGCGGTCAGCACCGCTCGGTAACCCTGGCCAATAAACTGGGAGAAATACTCCGGGGCGATAATTACGACGTAGTAGTCAAGCACCGGGATGTAGTGCGTTATCTGAGCAGTGGTAGCAGGAGGTAGGAAGGCGGCGCAGGAGCCAGACCCCGGGCTGCCTGGCAAGGGTAAAGGTAGCGAGGGACAAAAAGGCCGGGCCCGTATAATATTTGGGAGGGGTGAAAGGTGGAGGGTTTAAAATGGCTTTACCCGGGTTTAAAAATTAAACGCTGGCTGCTGCTGGCTGCCGTGGGCCTATTTTTGTTGGTTTCCGGGTTGACAGTTATCCTGGGGGTTACTTTATTAGCCTCGGCGGAAAGGGGCGTTACCTGGTTTATCCTCCATACCCTGGGGGCCCTGGGATCACCTTTACTGGGAGGGGTGGCGGCTGCCGGTCTGGGCGTGGCCCTTATCGTTCTGGGGCTCCAGCGCCTGGCCGGCTCGGTTTTTAAGGTCCTGCTGCCCGGCAATACCGGTAATCCCTGGCAACTTTTTTACCGGCGCCAGTACCTGGCGAAAGGCCCCCATATAGTAGCTATCGGCGGGGGCACGGGGCTGGCCGTCCTCCTGCGGGGGCTTAAAAAGTACACCCGGAATCTCACGGCCATTGTAACGGTGGCCGACGACGGCGGCAGCTCCGGCCGCCTGCGCCAGGAGTTAAAAATCCCGCCACCGGGGGATATTCGCAACTGCCTGGTGGCCCTGGCCGATACCGAAAGCCTTATGGAGGAACTGTTCAGTTACCGCTTCCGCCAGGGCGAGGGCCTGGCCGGTCACAGCCTGGGAAATCTTCTCTTGGCGGCCATGACGGATATGGCCGGCGATTTTGACCGGGCCATCCAGGAACTGGCCCGGGTGCTGGCGGTTGGCGGCCGGGTTATTCCCTCCACTACCAGCTACGTCGTCCTGGGAGCCGAAATGGCTGATGGTACTACCATCCTGGGGGAAAGCAATATCCCCCGGGCCGGCAAGCAGATTAAAAGGGTGTTTTTACAGCCGTCCACCTGCCGGCCGCCGGCCGTCGCCCTGGAAGCCATCGCCAGGGCTGATGCCATTATTATCGGCCCTGGGAGTCTCTACACTAGTGTCCTGCCCAATTTACTGGTGCGCGATTTGACGGAGGCCCTGCGCCAGGCCCGGGCACCGGTGTTTTATGTTTGCAATATCATGACCCAGCCGGGGGAAACTGACGGCTATACAGTTGCCGATCACCTGCAGGCTATTATTGATCACTGCGGCCCCGGCCTGGTGGATGTAGTTATTGCCCATCGCGGCCCTATTTCCCGCGGCGCCTTAAGGCGCTACGGCGAAAAGGGGGCGCGCCCGGTCCCGATCAATGGACCGGCGGTGGCCAGGATGGGTGTTGAGCTGCGTACGGGCTGGCTGGTGGACGAGACCCATTTGGTCCGGCACCACCCTGAACGCCTGGCCGGCCTGATTATGGAAGAGTTTTACCGCCACCATTCCCGGCGCCGGCAGCGTTTTGGTTATCTGATCCGGGAGAAGTTTCGTAACCTGGGCGTTTAAGCAGTGCCTTATGCTCACTGCCTCCTTTTCCCTTCCTGGCTCACATTGCTAACCTCGCAATTACGGAGTGGGGCTTATGGCCATATCTTTCTCCCATGAAACTAAAGAAGAACTGGCCCGGGTGAAAAAACAACGGCCCTGTTGTGCTGAGGCTGAATTGGTAGCCATTTTACGCCTGGGTAAACCGGCCCCTTTACCAGGAGAAGAGGGAATCCTGCTGGCAACCACCCACGCGGCCATAGCCAGGAGGGTTTACTCCCTGGCCAGGGCGGTGCTGGGCCTGCCGGTCCAGGTAAATACCGAGCGCCGGAGTGGTAAAGGCCGGCCGGTTTTTAAGGTCATAACTCCGGCCGGCAAAGAAGCATTAAGGGCCTGGCTGGCCGCCAGGAACTGGGTGCCGGCGCACCAATGTTGCCGGGTCGCTTACCTCCGGGGTACCTTCCTGGTAACCGGCTCTGTCAATAAACCGTCGGCAACCCATCACCTGGAATTTCTCGTCGAAGGGGACGAGGAAGCTGCCCGCCTCCAGGACATTATGCAGCAGCTGGAGCTCCAGCCCCGTCTCAGCCGCCGCCAGCGCGGGCTGGTCCTTTACCTCAAAGACAGCGAGCAAATTGTCCGGGCTTTAAGCCTGATGGGGGCTCATAGTGCCGTCCTGGCTTATGAGAACGTCCTCATTTTTAAAGAAATGCGTAACCGGGTCAATCGCCTGGTAAACTGCGAGACGGCCAACTTGAGCAAGACCGTAGAGACGGGTTTACGCCAGGCAGAAAATATTCGCTACCTGGTGGCTACCCTGGGCTGGGAGGGATTACCTGCCGGCCTGCAGGAGATAGCTGCGTTACGTCTCCAGCACCCGGAAGCAAGTTTAAAGGAGCTGGGGGAAATGCTGGTACCACCGGTAGGGAAGTCAGGGGTCAACCACCGCCTGCGTCGTCTGGAATATTTAACCAGGCAGGTGCGGGCCCGGAGGGGGAGGACAGATGCGGCGAACGACAACCTGCCCTGTTAGCGGGCATAACGCCATGGCCACCTGGCGCCAGGTTGCCCCTTTTTGGCGCGTAGCCTGGAATTTTTTTTGGATTGAACTCAGCCGCTTTTTACCCTTTTTGCGTCTGAAAAACTGGCTATTACGCCACCTGGTGGGGATGGATGTAGCGCCGACGGCTGCCATAGGGGTTATGGCCATGCCGGATATCTTAAGGCCGGATCTCATTCATATTGGCCCCGAGAGTATTATTGGTTATAATGTCACTATTCTGACCCATGAGTTTTTGCCCCGCGCCTTCCGCCTGGGGGCAGTGGAAATTGGCGCCTGGGTTCTCATTGGCGCCAATGCCACCATTTTACCAGGGGTGCGCATTGGCGACGGAGCTATTGTCGGAGCCGGAGCGGTAGTTACCCGGGATGTCCCGGCAGGGACCATGGTCGGCGGCGTCCCGGCGCGGGTGATAGGCAGGGTGGATGGTGATACCCGGGCATCTCGCCCGGGGCCGCCTTTTTCTCTGGAACAAGACCCTCATGCCGCTAACGCGGCACCATCAGAAGGATGAAAATAACGGGCTGGCATTTGTTTGGAGCGAGCAAAAACAATGCCAGCCTGGAGCGAAGTTATTTTCAGGGTAGAAACTGCTCCCTGGAAGGAGATGACCGGTGGGGAGGAAGACAATGGGAAATAACTGGTTAAAGCGCCTTCTCTGGGAAGCACCCTACCAGAACTGGTTCTTGATAACCCTGGCGGTTGTCAATCTCCTGGGATCGATTTATGGTTACTACTGGTACCGGGAGCAGCTGGCCAGTACTCCTTTAATATGGTGGCCCTTTACCCCCGACAGCCCCCTGGCGACAACCCTTTTCGGCCTGGCCCTCATCATGGCTTGCTACCGCCGGGAAAGCGGCCTGCTGCGGGTGGTGGCAGCTGCGGCTGTGATTAAATACGGGCTGTGGGCAGTAGTAATAATCAGTGACTACTGGCTGTCGGGGGCACCGGTGACGTTGGTAGAGGCCGGCCTGTGGCTCTCTCACCTGGGTATGATGGTTGAAGGCTTCCTCTTCCTGCGGCACTGGCCGGTCGCTCCCTGGCAGCTGGCCCTGGTGGTCCTGTGGCTGGGGATAAATGACTTCGTTGACTATAGCCTGGGGATGCACCCGTACCTCTTCAGCCCCGGCCAGGAAAGCCTGGCCCTGGTAACGGCCGCCGGCTTAAGCCTGGCTTTAAGCATTTACTTGGCCTGGATAATAAATTGGTCCCGCGGGCAGGAAAAACAGCGGTAAGGGACGAATAGTATAAATTAAAAATATTTGCCGGGAGGAGGAGAGCGGTGCGCGAACGCCTGGGCCTTAACCTGGAACAGACGCAAAAGCTAATCATGACACCGGAACTGCGCCAGGCCATTGTTGTCCTGCAGCTCTCCACCCTGGAGCTGGCTGAATACGTCCAGCAGGAACTACAGGAAAACCCATTACTGGAATTAAGGGATGAAGAAGAAGTTGCTGCAACCGATGAAGTGGTAGATGACCCGGAATCCTTTGAGATTGACTGGCAGGAATATTTCCAGGACGGCAGCGACCTGGGTTATGTCAGCGTTCCCAGGGAGGAACGTCCGGAATGGAATTACCAGAACTTCCTGACCGGCCAGCCCACCCTGCAGGATCATCTTCTGCTCCAGCTAAAAATAGCGGCCACCTCAACCCGCGAGCTGGAGATTGGCACCTTTTTAATCGGCAATTTAGACGCTAACGGCTACCTGAAGATTAGCCTCAAGGAAGCAGCCGCCTGTTTAAAGGTTTCCCCTGCGGCCGTCTGGCGGGTACTGCAGTTAATCCAGCGTTTTGACCCCCCGGGGGTAGGAGCCAGGAATCTTACGGAGTGCCTCCTGCTCCAGCTGCGCCAGCGGAAAGACGCTCCGCCGGCAGCAGAAAAAATTATCCGGTATTTTTTAACCGATGTCGCCGGAGGACGGCTGAAGCGGATTGCCCGGCGCCTGAACTTGAGTCTCCCGGAAGTCCAGGCGGTGGTAGATTATATTCGTACCCTGGACCCCAAGCCCGGCCGCTCCTTTGGCGGCGGCCAGGAGAACCGCTATATTGTACCCGATGTAATCATTGAGCGGGTCGGCGGGGATTACGTGGTTCTGGTCAATGACCTGGCCATGCCGCGGCTGGGCATCAACCCTCTTTACCAGGCCTTAATGCGCCAGGATGGAAGCTGCGACCAGGCAACCCGGCGTTTTATAGAAAGCAAGCTCAATGCCGCGGCCTGGCTTATTCGCAGCCTGGAACAGCGCCGGCTGACCCTTTACCGGGTGGTCAACTGCCTGGTGCAGGAGCAGCGGGAATTCCTGGATAAAGGCTTAAAATACCTGAAACCTCTGACCATGCGCCAGGTAGCCGCCTCCTTAGGCATCCATGAATCGACCGTCAGCCGCGCGACGGCGAATAAGTATGTCCAGACGCCATGGGGAGTGTTTGAATTAAAATTTTTCTTTGCCAGCGGTGTAGCAAAAAAAGGCGGTGCTGCCGCCGCCGAAAGTATCAAAAGAATAATTGCTGAAGCCATCAGCCGGGAGGATACCACCAATCCCCTTACGGACATACAGTTGCAGGAACTGCTGCAGCAGCAGGGTATCAAGATTTCCCGGCGGACGGTAGCCAAGTACCGCGACGAGCTGGGTATCCCGGCGGCAGCCAAGAGAAAACGTTATTAGAACTTTCAGGGGACAGGCGCTCCTTGAAACTTTAATTGTGTCTATTTTCAGAGGAGGATTTTAGCGATTTGTGTTGAATAGTGACTAAAGTTACAAGCCGTGTTATAATCATAAATTCTCCTTACCTATGGTATAATAACGTTGGTTTAGCTGGAAAAAGTGGCAAGGATTGATTGCTCCTGAGGAGCCATTCTTGCAATAATACTAGAAGGAGGAATAATACATAATGGCAGTAAGGGTAGGTATTAACGGCTTCGGGCGTATCGGCCGCCTGGTGTTTCGGGCTTCCCTGGAGAAACCCGAACTGGAAGTTGTAGCCATCAATGACATCACCGACGTCCAGACCAATGCCCACCTGTTGAAGTATGACTCCGTCCATGGTCGCCTCAATGCCTCCGTTGAGGCCCGGGAAGACAGCATTGTTGTCAACGGCCGCTCCATTAAGGTCACAGCCGAACGGGATCCGGCCAAACTCCCCTGGAAGGAACTAGGTGTAGACATTGTCATTGAATCTACCGGTGTCTTTACCGATGCCACCAAAGCGGCGGCCCACCGCCAGGCAGGGGCCAAAAAGGTCATTATTACCGCCCCGGCCAAAAACGAAGATATCACCATCGTCATGGGTGTCAACAATGACAAGTACGATCCCGCCCAGCACCATATTGTTTCCAATGCCTCCTGCACCACCAACTGTCTGGCCCCGGTAGCCAAGGTGCTCCACGAAAACTTTACTATCCTGCGGGGCCTGATGACTACCGCCCATTCCTATACCAACGACCAGCGCATCCTTGACCTGACCCATAAGGACCTGCGGCGGGCGCGGGCCGGTGCCCTTTCCATAATTCCCACCACCACCGGCGCTGCCAAGGCTATTGGCCTGGTTTTACCCGAACTGAAGGGTAAGCTGAACGGCCTGGCCATGCGGGTGCCGACCCCCAACGTTTCCGTCGTGGACCTGGTAGTGGACCTGGAAAAACCAGCTACAGTTGAAAGCATCAATGCCGCCCTGAAGGCCGCCGCCGAGGGTCCCCTGCAGGGCATCCTGGGTTACTGCGAAGAACCCCTGGTTTCCCGCGACTTCAACGGCGATCCGCGTTCCTCCATTGTCGATGCCCTGTCCACCATGGTTATCGATGGCACCCTGGCCAAGGTGGTGGCCTGGTACGACAACGAATGGGCCTACTCCAAACGGGTCGTCGACCTGGCGGCCTTTATGGCTGCTAAAGGGCTGTAAAGGGACGGTCGCCGTAAGGCGGCCGTTTCGCATGCCGGGGCAATTAGGGTAGCATAATGAAGAAGTAGGAGGGCACAATCCCCTCTCCCCGGTGCCAGCCCCTCATGGGGGCTGGCACCCCCGCCATCGAACCATGAATTGTAGAATATTATTTTCCGAGGAGGTTTGACTGGTGGCCAAGTTAACCCTGAAAGACCTGGATCTCCATAATAAACGCGTCCTGGTACGGGTCGACTTCAACGTTCCCCTGGAGGCAGGCCGGGTAACGGATAACACCCGCATCCGGGCGGCCCTGCCGACCATCCAGTATCTTATTGACCACGGCGCCCGGGTAATCCTCATGTCCCACCTGGGGCGCCCCAAGGGCAAAGTCAAGGAAGAGCTGCGTCTGGACCCGGTGGCCAGAGAGCTGGAAGGCCTCCTCGGCCGGCCGGTACATAAGGTCAACGATTGTATTGGCCCTGAAGTGGAGGCCGCGGTAGCGGCTCTAAAACCCGGCGAGGTTCTCCTCCTGGAAAACCTGCGCTTTTACCCGGAAGAAGAGAAAAACGACCCTGAATTTGCCAGGAAGCTGGCCTCCCTGGCCGACCTTTACGTCAACGACGCCTTCGGCGCCGCCCACCGAGCCCATGCTTCCACGGAAGGGGTGGCCCACTACCTGCCGGCGGCGGCCGGGTTCCTGCTGCAGAAGGAAATCGAAACCCTGGGCAAGGCCTTGGCCGACCCGGAACGGCCCTTTGTGGCCATTATCGGCGGGGCCAAGGTATCCGACAAGATCAGCGTTATCCGTAACCTCCTTACCAAAGTGGATACCCTGATTATCGGCGGCGGCATGGCCAATACCTTCCTGCGGGCGAAAGGTTATGCCATGGGCAGGTCCCTGGTGGAAGAGGATCAGGTCCCCCTGGCGCAAGAGCTTATGGCCACGGCAGAGCAGCAGGGGGTAAAAATGCTGTTGCCTCGGGACCTGGTGGTGGCCCAGGAGTTCAAGGCCGATGCCCCCCACCAGGTAGTGGCTGCCAGCGCCGTCCCCGACGGCTGGATGGCCCTGGACATCGGCCCCGAAACGGCGCAGGATTTTGCCAATGCTTTGACCGGTGCCCGGACCGTCGTCTGGAACGGGCCCATGGGCGTCTTTGAAATGGAACCCTTTGCTCACGGCACCGAGGCTGTGGCCCGGGCTGTGGCGGCCGTGGACGGCATGACCATCGTCGGCGGCGGGGACTCGGTGGCTGCGGTAGAAAAGGTAGGCGTGGCGGCAAAAATAGGACACATTTCCACCGGCGGCGGCGCCTCCCTGGAATTCCTGGAAGGCAAGGCCCTTCCCGGGGTAGTGGCCCTAACGGAAAAATAGGGTGAGGGAGTGATTAACTTGCGCCGACCAATTATTGCCGGCAACTGGAAGATGCATAATACGACTGAAAAGGCCAGGGAGCTGGTTACCCTGCTAAGGCCCTTGGTAGGAGCCACCGACGTGGAAGTAGTCGTCTGCCCGCCCTTCACGGCCATAGCGGCAACAGTCAATGCCGCTGCCGGTTCCAATATCTCGGTAGGCGCCCAGGACCTTTTCTGGGAAGACTGGGGCGCCTATACCGGTGAAGTGTCCGGCCCCATGCTGAAGGATCTGGGTTGCCGTTATGTGATTATCGGCCATTCGGAGCGCCGCCAGTATTTTGGCGAGACTGATGCCACCGTCAATAAAAAGCTCCATGCCGCCCTGCGCCACGGTCTGGTCCCCATCGTGTGCGTCGGCGAAACCCTGGCCGAAAGGGAAGCCGGTAAAACCCTGGACGTGGTCCGCCGCCAGGTCCAGGAGGGTTTGAAGGGGCTGGAACCGGACCAGGTGGCAACCCTGGTGGTGGCCTATGAACCCGTCTGGGCCATTGGTACCGGCCGGACGGCTACGGCAGCCGACGCCCAGGAGGTCATCGCCTTTATCCGAGAGACTTTACGGGCCATGTATGGCGAAAAGGCGCAGGCCACCCGCATCCAGTACGGGGGCAGCGTCAAGCCGGAAAATATTGCCGAACTCATGGCCCAGCCGGATATTGACGGCGCCCTGGTAGGGGGCGCCAGCCTGGACGCCATATCCTTTGCAGCCATAGTCAACTACAAGGAACACTAGCCTGAAGAGGGAGGACCGGGCGGTGCCCGTGGTGCCGCCTATCCCGTAACTCCCCAATAAAAGTAGGGAACAGGAGAAGTTATCTTGGTAAATGTTAATCGTCCTTTAATGTTAATGATCCTCGACGGTTTCGGTCTGGGTCACCCGGGGGAAGGCAATGCCATCAGCCGGGGCCGCTTGCCCAATTACCGCCGGCTGCTGGCCGCATACCCCCATACCCGCCTCCAGGCTTCCGGGGAAGCCGTGGGCCTGCCGGCAGGCCAGATGGGCAATTCCGAAGTAGGACACCTGAATATCGGCGCCGGCCGCATTGTCTACCAGGAATTAACCCGCATAAGCCGGGCCATCCGCGACGGTTCCTTTTTTACCAATGAAGTGCTCCTCAAGGCCGTGCGGGCGGCGAAGGAACGGGACGGTGCCCTGCACCTGATGGGCCTGGTCTCAGACGGCGGCGTCCACAGCCACCTGGAGCACCTTTATGCCCTCCTGGAACTGGCCCAAAGGGAGGGAGTGGAGCAAGTCTACATCCATGCCTTCCTGGACGGCCGCGATGTACCCCCGGCCAGTGCCGCCGGGTACCTGGAGCAGGTGGAGGCCGAGTGCCGGGAACGGGGGATAGGGGCTATCGCTAGCATCATGGGCCGTTATTATGCCATGGACCGGGACCGGCGCTGGGAGCGGACGGAGCGCGCCTACCGGGCCCTGGTGTTGGGGGAAGGGCACCGGTTCCCTTCGGCGGCGGCGGCCATCCAGGCTTCCTATGACCGGGACATTACCGATGAATTCGTGGAACCTTCCGTAATCACCCGCGAAGGCAGGCCCCTGGCGCTGGTCCGGGATAAAGACAGCGTGATTTTCTTTAACTTCCGCGCCGACCGGGCGCGGCAGCTGACCCGGGCCTTTGTGGACGGGGAGTTTGAACCCTTTGACCGCCCCGGCGGGCGCCTGGACATCCAGTTTGTCTGCCTGACCCAGTACGACGTCACCATCCCGGCGCCGGTAGCCTTCCCGCCCCAGGTTTTGACCAACGTCCTGGGCGAGGTCATAGCCAATAACGGACTGAAGCAGCTACGCATTGCCGAGACGGAAAAGTACGCCCACGTCACCTTCTTCTTTAACGGTGGCGTGGAAGAACCCTTCCCCGGCGAAGACCGCTTGCTCATTCCTTCACCCAAAGTGGCCACCTATGATCAAAAACCTTCCATGAGCGCCAGGGAAGTTACGGATGCTGTCCTGGAACGCCTGGACAGGTACGACTTTATCGTCTTAAACTTTGCCAATCCCGATATGGTCGGCCATACCGGCGACCTGGCAGCGGCCATTGCTGCCGTGGAAACGGTGGACGAGTGTATCGGCCGCATTGCCGCGGCCATGGAGGAACGCCGGGCGCCGCTCCTGGTGACGGCCGACCACGGCAACGCCGAAGAAATGCGGGAACCCAACGGCGAGCCCCATACGGCCCACACCAGCAATCTTGTACCCTTTATCCTGGTCGATGCCGGCTACCGGGACGCTACCTTAAGGGAAGGGGCTCTGGAGGACGTGGCCCCAACGGTACTGGACATTCTGGGGCTGCCCCAGCCGGTGGAGATGACAGGGAAAAGTTTGATAGAAAAAGCAAGTTAATACGGAGGTGCTTCTTAGTGACCATTATCAACGATATCTACGCGCGGGAGATCCTCGATTCCCGCGGCAACCCCACCGTAGAGGTGGAGGTATTCCTGGAAGGCGGCGGATGGGGCCGGGCGGCCGTGCCCTCGGGGGCTTCCACGGGGGCCTATGAAGCCGTAGAGCTCCGGGATAAAGACGAAAAACGCTACTTTGGTAAAGGTGTCCTGGACGCCGTCAACAACGTCAATGCCATCATCGCCCCGGAACTGGTGGGCATGGATGCCCTGGACCAGCGGGAAGTAGACCGGCAGCTCATCGAGCTGGACGGCACCCCCAACAAGAGCAAGCTGGGGGCCAATGCCATACTCGGGGTTTCCCTGGCCGTGGCCAAAGCGGCAGCCGATGCCCTAGGCCTACCCCTGTACCGTTACCTGGGCGGGGTCAATGCCCATACCCTGCCGGTGCCCATGATGAACATTTTAAACGGCGGCAAACACGCTGATAACAACGTCGACATCCAGGAGTTCATGGTCATGCCGGCCGGTGCCAGCACTTTTGCTGAAGCGCTTCGCATGGGCGCCGAGGTCTTCCACAGCCTGAAGGCCGTCTTGAAGGCTAAAGGGCTGGGTACGGCTGTCGGCGATGAAGGCGGCTTTGCCCCCGATTTGCGTTCCAATGTGGAAGCTATCGAAGTAATCCTGGAAGCCATAACCAAAGCCGGCTATGAGCCGGGTAAAGACTGCTTTATTGCCCTGGACCCGGCTTCCACGGAGCTTTACCGGGACGGCAAATATGTCTTTGCCGGCGAAGGCGTCACCCGCACCAGCGCGGAGATGATCGACTTCTGGGCCGATCTGGTAGAGAAGTACCCCATTATCTCCATCGAAGACGGCCTGGCCGAGGACGACTGGGAGGGCTGGCAGGAGCTTACCAAACGCCTGGGCCATAAAGTCCAGCTGGTGGGCGACGACCTCTTTGTTACCAATACGGAACGCCTGCACCGCGGCATAGAGACGGGTGCGGCCAATGCCATACTCATCAAGGTCAACCAGATCGGTACCCTGACGGAAACCCTGGAAGCCATTGAGATGGCCAAGAAAGCCGGCTACACGGCCGTTGTCTCCCACCGTTCCGGAGAAACGGAAGATACCACCATCGCCGACATTGTAGTGGCCGTAAACGCCGGCCAGATCAAGACCGGCGCTCCCTCCCGCACCGACCGGGTGGCCAAGTACAACCAGCTCCTGCGTATTGAAGAAGAGCTGGACGCCGCCGCCCTCTACCCGGGCCTGAAGGCCTTCTACAACCTGAGGAAGTAGCTTCCTTTAGGAAAAAGAAACCCCGGCGTGGTAAGCCATGACCGGGGTTTAATATATCCTCAGAACCAGCCCTTGCGCCGGAAGAAAAAGAGCATTACCCCGGCCAGCATGGCCATGACCCCTAGGACGGTAAAATAGCCGTAGCGCCATTCCAGCTCCGGCATGTAGCGGAAATTCATACCGTAGATGCCGGCGATGAGGGTTAAAGGCATCATTATCGTAGTAATTACCGTCAGGACCTTCATGATTTCATTGAGGCGGTTGGAGGTCAGGGAAAGGTAGATTTCCAGGGTGGAGCTGGCCAGGTCATGGAAGGTTTCCACCTGGTCGATGAGGCGCAGCATTTCGTTGTAGATATCCAGGAAAAAGACCCGGTTTTCCGGTTTTACCAGCTTGAACTCGGGATAGGCCAGGAGGTTCAAAATATCCCGCTGGGCGCCAAGAATTTTGCGCAGTTTAATGGCCTGGCGCCTTAAGGTAAAGACTTGATTGAGAATCTGCCGGGTGGGCCGGCGGAAGACTTCCTCCTCCAGGTATTCGATTTTGCCTTCGGTGCGGTCAAAAAAGGTAAAAAAGGTTTCTGTCAGGGGTTCGAGCAGGCTGTAAAGGATAAAGTCGGTGCCTTTCTGGAAAAGCTGCGGGTCCTGGCGGTACTGGCGCCAGAGTTTAGTTACGAACTCCAGTTCTTCCTGGTGGACGGTAACGATATACCTGGGCCCCAGGAAGACATTGAGAGCCGTAGTCAGGGAACGCTGGCCGGCCTTTACGCAGCGCAGGGTGAGGAAGGCATATTCATCATACTGGGCGATTCCGGGCCGGTAGTGGGGGTGACGGCAATCTTCTACGGCCAGGGGGTGAAAATGGAAGAGGTCCGTCAAGAGGTCCAGTTCCGCCGGGGCCGGCTGTACCAGGTCCAGCCAGGTAAACTCCTCGCTCTGCCGGGGCTGGAAACCAGGGGGCAGATTTTTCCTCAGTCCCTGTTGCGGGTGAAAAATTAAGAGGCGCTGCATGCAAATCACCTGTAGCCGGGTTTTCTTTAGTTTACCACAGGAGCGGCTGACAAGTACCGGGTTACTGAAATATTTTCCCTGACAATATTGTTCCGGCGGGGGAGAGGGTGTTAAAATGGTAGCAGGGGTAATTAAAATCACGGGGAAGAGAAGCTATTGTCCAAACGTACTGCGGGTATAAGCTTACTGGCTATTGCCGCTTTTCTCCATGGGATTCACTACCTGGCGGCCGCCATCTTCGCTTCGGGAGTATCATCCTGGAGTAAAGATCTATTCCGTTCTATGCTCGGCTATACAGCTCCCGGCCTTGCTGGCTGGGCTAAAATAGCCCTGGCAGTGGGAATTATTTACTTATTTTGGGCGGAAGTTGAAGCATGGCGGCAAAAAAAGTAGCTACATCCATATACATCGGCACCTCCGGCTACAGCTACCGCGACTGGGTGGGCTATTTTTACCCGCCAGGGCTGGCGGCGAAAGATATGCTGCCTTATTACGCCCGGGAATTTAACTTTACCGAGGTCAATTCCTCCTTTTATGCCCTGCCGCGGCCCCAGAACCTGGAGCAGATGGCCCGCAGGGTGCCGCAGGGGTTCATCTTTGCCGTCAAGGCCTACCGTACCCTGACCCATGAACGGGGCGTCAGCCTGGCCAGCGACAGCCGGCAGTTGCGCCAGGCTCTCCAGCCCCTGGTGGACCGGGGCCAGCTGGGGGCCGTCCTGCTCCAGTTCCCCTTTTCTTTCCGCAATAACCAGGCCAACCGCGAGCATTTAACCAGGCTGAAAGAACTTTTACCCGACCTCCCCCTGGTGGTGGAATTTCGCCACAACAGCTGGGTGAATGACGCCGTTTGGGATTTCTTACAGCGTCACGAACTAGCCTATACCTGTGTCGATGAACCGGCCTTGCCGGGATTGGTGGGGCCGGTGGTCCGCTGTACGGCGGCAGTGGCCTACGTCCGTTTTCACGGCCGCAATGCGGAAAAGTGGTGGCGGCATAAAGAGGCCTACGAGCGCTATGATTACCTTTATAAAGAAGCAGAGCTAAAAGAATGGTTACCGGGCATAGCTTACCTGGCCGGCCGGGCGCGCCAGGTCTTTGTGGCCTTTAACAACCACTACCACTCCCAGGCAGTAACCAACGCCAGGATGCTGAAGGAATTACTGGCCGGGGTTTAAAGGATGTAAAAGTAAAGCCTCCCCTTTTCCAGGGTGCAGGCAACACGGTCCTGGTCCTTCAGATAGCTTAAAAATGCCGACACGCTGGTCAGGTTGAGGAAGTACTGGGGAATGTCCATAGAGATATTCACCTGGACGGCCAGCTCTGCCAGCAGGTCTTCCCGGGTCAGGGGCCGGGCCAGGAGTTCGGTAATCATGTCCAGGCAGGCATGAATTTGCCGGCGGTTTTCCGCCAGGACGGGGGCCGGGTCGGTAATAACCTCCGGGCTGTGGGCCGGCAGTAAATACTTAATCTCCAGGTCGGTGAGACACTCCAGGGTGGTCAGCTGGGCCTTGATGTCCTGCAGGTAGGGTAAAGGATATTTGGCCAGGATGGCCGGATGAAAGACAGCATCGCCGCTAAAAAGGACACCATCGGGGGTCAGGAAAGCCAGGTGGCCGGCGGTATGACCCGGGGTGGCGATGGCCTGGAGGCGCTGGTCCAGGAGCTTCAAAGGGCCGGGAGCAATGGTACCGTCGACCTCCACCGGCCGGGCGACTAAAAGGGGGATTTTAATTTCCGCCAAAGGCTGAGCACCGTACAGGGTTTTTACTCCCAGCAGGTTATCTTCCATAAATATTTTTTCCCCGGTGGAAGCCAGGATTTTCAGGCCGGGATAAAATTCCTTTAACAGCCGGTGGGCGCCACAGTGATCGGCGTGGCCGTGGGTGGTCAGGAGGTATTTGGGTTTGAGGCCGCTGGCCGCCAGAGCGTCCTTGATTTTATGGGCAATGGTATTGTTGATTCCCGAATCTATCAACAGGCAGTAACCGCTTTTAGTACTATACACGCCTGCATTGGTGGCGCCGGGGATATAGTAGGTATGGCCATGAATTTTTACCAGTTCCACCCTGCTAGTTTTCCTTTCCGGTATAGTGGTAACAGCGCTACTGCATTATTTTAACATATTTACATTCGCAGGGGGAAATTACCGGAGGGCATAAAAAAAGTGCCTTCTGGCACTAATCGTTAATGGAGACAAAGTCTTTACAATAACCATCTGCGTTACGAGGCGGGTAGATGAGGCCACAGCAGTTGTTGTCTAAGCAGTGTATACATTCTGTCATTTCACACGGTATACTTTTACTGCTTTGGGTAAGAGCCCTCATAACCTTTTGTCCCTCGCGAAAGATTTCTTTACCGCTATTACCATAAACCTCCTGGAGCATCGCCCTTTCTCCCCTCCCCATCCTAAGCACATTGTATCATGTATACACTAAATCCCCAAATGCTTTCATAGTTTATTTTACCATGATTAGTTGGGTTTTCCGGCCCGCAGGTTGATGTTTTGGTCGCGCAGGAAGATTTACGTTTTTCCTTGCTTAACCGGGCAATTATTTGTTAAAATTATGACGTCACGGCAGCGCAGCAGGGAGGTGAAGTTGTTGCTGCATACCATTATCCTGATTATTGATATACTGGTAGCCCTGGGACTGATCGCTGCGGTCCTTTTACAATCCGGCCGCAGTGCCGGTATTTCTGGCGCCATTGCCGGCGGCGCGGAAGCCATCTTTGGCAAGAAAAAGGGTCTCGATACCTTTCTCAACAAGGTTTCAGCAGTCCTGGCCGGTTTGTTCCTGCTATTGACTCTGCTCCTCTCGGTTATTTAATTGACCAAACACCCTGGGAGGTTAATTTACCATATTTGCAGGAGGTTTATTTTACCAGGTACATTCCTTGGCGAAATGAAACTGTATGGGCGGCGGCGCCCAATTTTTTTCATGGAGGTTGATTTTTAATGAACCGGCAGGAAGCGTTGCAACTAATGGAGAAGCACGTAAAAAATAAAAACCTGCGCAAGCACGCCCTCGCTGTGGAGGCAGTAATGCGCGCCCTGGCCCGGCACTTTGGCGAGGATGAGGAAAAATGGGGCCTGGCCGGTTTGCTCCATGATATCGACTACGAGAGCACCAAAGACGATCCCGACCGGCACAGCCTGGTGGGGGCGGAAATGCTGGCCCGGGAAGGTTTGCCTGAAGAGGTGGTTTACGCCGTTAAAGCTCATAACGAGCGCCACGGCCTGCCCAGGACGGACTTGATGAGCAAGGCCCTGTATGCTACCGACCCCCTGACGGGCTTGATTGTAGCCGCGGCCCTCATTCGCCCCGAAAAGAAACTGGCTATCGTGGACGTTCCATTTTTAATGAACCGTTACCATGAGAAATCCTTTGCCCGCGGGGCCAGCCGGGAGACTATAGCCGCCTGCAGCGAGCTTGGTCTCTCCCTGGAAGACTTCATGCATATCGGCCTGGAAGCCATGAAGGAAATTGCCGGCGAACTGGGCCTTTAGACAGGATACCCGGTAAGCAACCGGGTATCTTTTTACCTGTACAGCAGGAAATAATATAGCGAGGAAATATATCTCATCCATGAAACATTGAGAAAGGAAGCCTGTATGGACAAAGAAGAATTATTGTCCCTCATGCGTACCCGTTCCTACCGGCCTATGACGGCGGCGGAGCTCATGGCCGCCCTGGGAGCAAAGGATGAGGAAGCCTTCCGGGAATTGCTCCATTCCCTGGAACAGGAGGGTTATATTGTCCGCACCCGCAAGGATAAATACGGCCTGCCGGAAAAGATGGGCCTGGTCAGCGGCCTCCTCCAGGCTTCAACCAAAGGTTATGCCTTTGTCGTGCCCCGGGAAAAAGAGCAGGCCGATGTTTATATTAGCGCCCTTAATCTCAACGGGGCCATGCACGGGGATCTCGTTCTGGCCAGGATTTTACCCGGTACTACGGGGCGCAGGCGGGAGGGAGAAATCATCCGCGTCCTGCAGCGGGCCAACAAGCGAGTAGTGGGAACCTTTACGGCTGCCGGTCGTTTGAGTTTTGTAGTGCCCGATGATGCCCGGTTAAACCAGGATATCCTTATTCCTCCCGGTAATTCTCAGGGTGCCAGGGAAAAGGATAAAGTCGTCGTGGAAATTACCCGCTGGCCGGAGGCCCGGCGCAATCCCGAGGGCCGGGTGGTGGAAATCCTGGGCCAGGCGGGCCAGCCGGGAGTGGACGTTTTAAGCATTATCAAAAAGTACGACCTGGAGCCTGAATTTCCTCCTGAGGTTTTACGCGAAGCCGACGGTTTAAGCAAGAATTTTGGCCCCCGGGAGCTGGCCGGGCGCCGTGACCTGCGGGAATGGCGCCTGGTAACCATTGACGGTGCTGACGCCCGCGACCTTGATGACGCCGTGTCCGTGGAGCTTTTACCCGATGGTAATTACCTCCTGGGAGTACATATTGCCGACGTCAGCTTTTACGTCCGGGAAGGCAGTGCCCTGGACCGGGAGGCCTTCAACCGGGGGACGAGCGTCTACTTTGTGGACCGGGTTATCCCCATGCTGCCGCCCCGGTTATCCAATGACATCTGTTCGTTAAATGCCGGGGAAGACCGCCTGGCCGTGACGGCCCTGATGACTATCACGCCGCGGGGTACAGTAAAAAGTTACGAGCTTTTCCCTTCAATTATCCGCGTGCGCGAGCGCATGACCTACGACGCTGTCCGGCGCATCCTACAAGACGGCGATCCGGAACTCCTGGAGCGTTACCGGGAACTGGTGCCGGATTTCCGGCTCATGGCCAGGCTGGCGGCAATTTTGCGGCAGCGGCGGGAGAAACGGGGGGCTATTGATTTTGATTTCCCGGAGGCCAAAGTGGAACTTGACGACCAGGGCCTGCCGGTGGCCGTTATCCCGCGTCGGCGTTCGGTAGCCGAAGGGATTATTGAAGAATTTATGATTGCCGCCAATGAAGTGGTGGCCCGGCACCTGTACGAGCTGGCCGTTCCTGCCGTTTACCGGGTCCACGAGGAACCGGCAACGGATAAGATGGAAGAACTGAATAAGTTTCTGGCCTTCTTCGGGCTGCAGATCAGGCCCGGGCGGGAGGGGCGCGTTAAACCCCGGGCTTTCCAGGAAATCCTCCTTAACGTCAAAGGGCGGCCGGAGGAGCGAGTCATCAGTACCGTAATGCTGCGTTCCATGATGCACGCCCGTTACGCCGGCCAGTGCCTGGGACACTTTGGTTTGGCCTCGCCTTACTACTGCCATTTTACCTCGCCCATCCGCCGCTACCCGGATCTGGTTGTGCACCGCATTTTGCGGGAGACCTGGTCCCCGGCAGGTTTAACGGCGGACCGCATGGCGAAACTCGACGCCTTTGTGGCCCTGGCTGCGGCCCGGGCTTCGGAAAGGGAAAAGGTGGCTGAGGAAGCCGAGCGGGAAGCCCTGGATATGAAGAAGGTCCAGTATATGGAACGCCATGTGGGAGCCACTTTCCCCGGAGTTATCAGCGGTGTGGTACCTTATGGCTTCTTTGTGGAATTGGAAAATACCGTCGAAGGCCTGGTCCATGTATCTACCCTGACTGACGATTATTACCATTATCAGGAAGACCAGCTGGCCCTGGTAGGCGAGCACACCGGCAGGGTATTCCGCATCGGCCAGCCGGTGGAAGTGGTGGTGGCCAGGGCCAACGTTGAGGCCAGGCAGGTGGATTTTGAGCTGGTCAAACCGGAAGCTGCGGTAGAGACCGGGCGCGGGCCGGTAGCCGCAATAAAAGGCCGGCGGAAGGATAAAACGCGAAGAAAGGAAACTGTCCCGGTCGGGAGCAAAACCGGGAGTAAAATTATCGGCCAGAAACGGCGTAAACGGAATAAAGCCTCCCGGGGCCGTTTATAATAGCCGTAGATATTACTCTTTCTAGCAAAGGAGGCAGGGTTATGCCCCGGCGTGTAGCAGTGGAAAAGGATCTCAGCGCTATTGGCGATCACCTGGCAGAAAACGGACTCGAGGTCGAGCGGGTGGAAATGACCGACCTGACGCCGTCCCGCTTGCAGGGCTACGGGGCCGTCGTTATCAGCGGGCAGACAACCAACTTTATGGGCATGGAAGATATAAAAGCAAAAGTGCCGGTAATTGAAGCCGCAGGCAAGACCGCGGATGAGATTACGGCCATGGTGAAAGAACGCCTGCAGCTGCAAGATTAGGTAGAAACTGGGGCGGCCCCGGCTCTATAATAAAAAGTGTGGGAGGGGATAGGAAGAGATAGAAGGACAGAGGAGAAGAGATTTTAGAAGTTAAAGGAGGAAAAAGAGGGGGGCACATCCAAATCAAATGTTAGCAAACAAAAACCCCATTAGGAAAGGAGTGCCCCCATGAATAAGAATAGCACGATCACCCTCAAGGGACAAGAGAATTTTGATAAAATACTCCAGTCCATTTTAGGAGAACGGCAGGAACGTAAAGATATTGTGTTAAGGGTGACGCTAGAGCCGCCAGCATTATGCCCTGCATGTAACAAAGGCAAATTACATAAGCACGGCATTTTAAAGAAGAACCGGAAGCCCCAAGAAAGGAAAATTCGTCACGCTTTTTTATACGGGAGATGGATTTTTTTATCCTGGGTTCCTGTACGGTATAAGTGTTACCATTGTCATAAGACTTTTACCCTTCGTCCTCCGAATACCATCCCCTGGGCCAGATTTACAAAACTAGGAGTGCAGACAGTAGTGTATTATGCCCAGAGGATGAGCTTTACCTATGCAGCCCGAATATTACACCTTACTCCTAATAGGGTTATAAGATTACTAGACAAGTATATCCAGTCCGGTCTTCCAGCAGATGATACTCAAGAGCCCATAGTCTTAACCTTAGATGAACTGTCCTTTAGCGGGAATGATTATGTATGCGTAGTAGGGCGCCTGGAACCGGATAAGAGGCCTTTGACGATTTTGGGTGATGACAGGAAAGCAACTATAAAGGCTTACCTGGAGGGGCTCAAAAAAGCCGGGGTTAAAGTAGAAGCAGTAGTAATTGACATGAAAGACTCCTGGCGCAAGTTAATAAAAGCAATCTTTCCTTCAGCCAGGATAATAGTAGACCCTTTCCATGTAATTCAGGATGCCAACCGTCGCTTAAATGAAGCACGCAAGATAGAGCAAGAAGCAGGCAAGGAGAATATACCTCGCCTACCCTTGCTCAAGGCTAAAGAAAAACTTACTTCCAGACAACAACAGCAGCTAGAAGAAATTAAGAATAAATACCCGTCCCTCTATGAACTATACCAGCTAAAAGAAGATTTAAGACAAATCATAAAGATGGACCGGGTTGAAGAGGCAGAAATTGCCTTAAGCCGTTGGCTTATAAATGCAGAATGCGCTGAAAATGTAGAGGGACGGGTATGGGCTCGTACTATTAAGTTCTGGAGGTCAGAAATATTAAACCTGGTTAGATACACCCAGCAAGGCCGCCGGTACACCAATGGTTATATAGAAGGCAAGAATACTTTAAGCAAAATGCTGAAACGATTAAGTTTTGGTTTTAGGAATCGTAATCATTTCATCAAGAAAATTTTCCTGGGATGTTGCCCTCAAAATTTAATCCCACAACTATTGACATAGAGCCGGCGGCCCCTTGACGTTACCCCTGTTTGGTGTGTTATAATAAAGCAGGCGGGAAAGCAGGAGTGACATCGATGGGCCGCCAGGTAAAAATTGTGACGGACAACCGTCGCGCCCGTCACGATTATTTTATCTTAGAGACCTATGAAGCCGGTATTGCCCTTACCGGTACGGAGGTTAAATCTCTGCGTAGCGGCAAGGCCAATATCAAAGATAGCTACGCCCGTGTCGAAAATGGCGAACTGATTCTCCATGATATGCACATTAGCCCCTATGAACAGGGGAACCGCTTTAACCACGAACCGCGCCGGCCGCGGCGCCTGCTCATGCACCGTTACGAGATTCAGCGCCTGTACGGCAAGATCAGGGAAAAGGGCTTGACCCTGATACCGTTAAAGGTGTATTTTAATGAACGCGGCCGGGCCAAGGTTGAGCTGGCCCTGGCCAAAGGTAAGCGCCTCTACGATAAAAGGGAAGCTATCGCCGCCCGCGATGCCCAGCGGGAAATCGCTAAAGCCTTCCGCGAACGGCAGAAGTTTTAACGGGGGGGCGTAATGGTTTCGACGAGGGTAGCATTGGCAGTAGTAGCCAGGCGAGATCCCACCTGCTCGTTAAACGGTGGAAAGGCTATAAGTGCCGAAGATAATTTAGCTCTGGCTGCTTAATTTAAAGCAGCCCATCCGCCTGGTCCCGGCCTGCGGGGACCAGTGCCGGGTGTCAAATTTAGCAGGCTACCGGCAGGGCCCCGGCCTGGGGGCCTCAAGGGAAATCCTAATCAGGCTGGCCTGAGGGCATCCGGTTTCCGGGAGGCCCGATGGCGAGATGTAAAACGGAAACTATCCTGGTAGAAGCTACTGTGGGTGCACCTTCGGACGGGGGTTCGACTCCCCCCGCCTCCACCAGTGAAATCCACAATTTTTAAGATCACGTCAATGTGGTCTTCATAGACGATAACCTTATCGACGTAGGTAGAAATGATTGCCTTGCAGGCTTGCAGGTCTCCGGAAAGGATGACCTGCTTATCTTTTTCCAGGTAGGCTTTTATCATATCCTCGTTTAGCTCGACAACATTAGCACGCTGAATTTCATTTATGGCAACCTGTAACCTGGCTTTTTCTTCTTCCAGTTTTGCCAGGGTTTCCTTCATAGTCGGGCTGTAGAGGCCGTCGGCTATGGCGTTTACTATATTACTGATTTTCTTTTCCACTTCTGAGATTTGTTGCCTGGTATAATCTAGTTCCTTAGAATTTCTTTCCAGGCGTTGTTTATTAGCCTCATTCAGCTTCTTAACAAGTATGGATATTCCTTCATCGCTAAAAATAACCCTTATTAATTCATTCAAGACATATTGCTCCAGGTATTCCTTATTGATGGACTTCGCATGGCAAGTCTTGAGGCGTTTCCGGTTATTGCACTCGTAAGCGACATAAATATCCTTATTGCGCCCGGCCCGCCGGCGATTCCCGATCATCGGGCCGCCGCAAGCGCCGCACCAGACAAGACCGGTAAGCAAATAGACCTCCTTTGCTTTGGCTGCTCCAGGCGCATGCTTTCTCCTATCCATCATTTTTTGCACCTCCCGGAAAGTTGAAGGGTCGATAATGGCCGGCAATCCCCCGGGGATCCGGATAATTTCTTCGTCATCTTTGGATTTATGGTTGTTGCGTTTACCGCCGGTTTTACTGGCGGCCCGGTTGAATACAAATACTCCGGTATATTTCTCGTTGCGGAGAATTTCATAAAGGGATGTTTTAACAAACTGGCTGCCCAGCTTGGTTCTGTAACCATGGCTATTAAGGTAATCAGCAATCTCTTTATAGCTGCATCCTTGGAGATACATGGAAAAGATTATGCGGACAGCTTCCGCTTCGCGCTCGTTGATGATATATTTGTTAGAACCGGGTTCTATATCATAACCCAGGGGAGGTTTACCTCCCGTATGTCTGCATTGGAAGGCCGTTTCCCGCATGCCTTTCATGACTTCGCGGCCCAGGTTTTTGCTGTAGTATTCGGCCATGGCTTCGAGCATGGCTTCCAGGATGACACTCTCAGGGCTATCATCCAGGGGTTGGGTTACGGCGATAAGCCTGATGCCTTTGGAAGCTAGCTTATGACGGTAAATAGCGCTATCATAGCGGTTACGGGCAAACCTGTCGAGTTTATGGACGTAAACATAGTCTACCTGAAGACAGCCGGAGGTTACTTCCTCAATCATGCGTAAGAATTCAGGGCGGTCGTCGGTGGTGGCTGATCGAGCTTCGTCTATGTACTCCCGGACGATAATAACCCCATGTTTTTCGGCATAATCGTGAATGGCGCGAAGTTGGGCGGTAATGCTTTCTTCCCGCTGGTTGTCTGAAGAAAATCTTGCGTATGCAACAGCTTTCATAGGTTTTCGCTCCTGGGGCTTATTTGAACGCATTTTTATAGCTTATTTCAAGGATTTGGCATCATAACCTCTATGAGTAGGCTTAAAGAAAAGGCGATGAAGCCTAAGGTTCACAAGTTTTCCTTCTAATGTATTTTAGTAGATTGGTCTGCTGGCCAGAAAAAATGGCGTACATTGGGGTTTATCCCCGGCGGCACTTCCGTAACAGTAGAAGGGGCCTCAAATAATTTCAATAGTGCTGCTACCACCAGGTCTTTAACCCTTCCATAGGGCGCGGAAACGCTTATGTGGTAGTAGAGAGAGCCGTCTTCCCTCATGGTTTTTGTGAAGCACACCCGTGTCCTTCCCGGAAACTCGCCCCAGTGCCTTGGAGCAGGCATTACTTCAGTGTTGGGGTCAAATATGTATTCATCCGCCGCCTTTTTCATGAGTTCCGCTGTTTTTTTGGCTGCGGCTATATCAAGCTCAGGATCGTAATGGTATTCCTTTTTCATAAAACCTCCGCCACCTTCATATTCAAATCCGCCCTGCCACCCACCAGTACCACCAGCATATATCCTTTTTGCATCCTGCTGGTATGTACGGCAAGCTCGTTATATACCCAGACCTTACGTTGGCTAGGCCTCATAAGGGTAAAAATTTCTCCCAAAAAATCGGCAAGCATTTCCCAGGTGTAATAGAAATCGTTGGTTGTGTAGCTGAAGGCAGGTTGTCCATCACGAAGTAGGATGCAGGCCGCCTTTTTATAGATCTCCAGTTCGATTACCCGCCGGGCGGCTGCCTCCAGGCTCACTTTGAAGGTAGTTTCCATGGCTTTTAGCAGGCTTAAGGGCGAACTTATCCGGCCAGCTAGCTCAAAAACGTGGAAAATGGGCATTAATGATTCCGTGGCGAATATATCGGCTTCGCAATGCTCGATAGGATCTTCGCCGTATATGTTCCCCGGGGAGTAAAAATGCAACCCGCCTTTATGGCCCAGGTAAATATGACCCAGTTCATGGACACTCGCAAAACGTTGCCGGGTTACGGGGTGGTTGGCGTTGGTAAGAATATGTATATTTTCATACCACTCTTTATCAATTACCAGGGCGCTTACCTCGTCAGGTAATTCATGGCATTTATGAAATTCAACGGGCTTGTCCAGGCCGAGCAGTTTGACAAATTCTTTTATGTTCAGCGGATACTGAGGCTGGTGGGTTTTGATCAGCAGCCTGGCTTTGGCTTCGGCTATGCTCATAATGCCCTCCCAACAAGAGAAGTCGAAGAATGTCGAAAAAGAAAAGCTGCCATGTCCTGGCAGCTAATTCTTTTCCTGATTTTGCTTTTTCTTTCTTTCAAGGAACCTTTTTCGTTCAAGCTCTTCGATCCATTCCAGTTCACGCAGTACCTTCTCCCGTCCTTCAGGGGTCAGGCCGCTGAGGCGGGCAAAAAGGCGGGTGGCTTCGTCGTGCTGATTTTCTTTTTTACTACTGTAACTAATATAACCAGCAGCGGACATAATTTCTTCCGGTGTCATTTCCATAGCTTGAGCTAAAAGCTCTATAGTTCTCAAGGTTGGAGTGACAGGTTTTTTCGTTACAGGATCAAATCCATTTTCAAGTTTATCAATGTAAGCATGACTAAGCCCAGCTTTTTGGGCAAATTCACGTAATGATAGACCATGTTTTTCTCGGTATTCCCTAATAATTTGACCTATAGAAGCCACAATAAAACCCCCTTGTCTATTATAGCATACATTATAAAAAAATTTTTTGTTAGGCGTATTTTATAGTTGACATCAAGCCAACAGAGCTATATACTTATTACTGTAAACAAAAGTAGCCTAAAGTATACTATAGATTACATGGTGAGAGCAAAATGAAAAATAGAATCGCTGAATTCCGCCAGAAAATAGGGTTATCTCAAACTCAACTTGCAAAGGAAGCTAAAATTACTCGACCTTATTTATCGGATATTGAAAGAGGTATTAAGTCGCCAACAGTTGATGTAGCAAAACGTCTTTGTCAGGTGTTAGGGACTAACTTTGAAATTCTTTTTTGTTGTCATGATGTAAACGATAGTGAACAAATTAAGCTCATCTAACATTATTAAGGTAGTAGGCCAATGCTAACATAATGCAACATCCATTAATGAGAGCTTATGTCGGTGAGTCGGAAGGTTATTAGCCTGGCTCCTAGTAGATAAATTTGCCCGGCATTAACACCCTATCTTAAAACTAATGGCAAGAAAAATAAAAGCCTCAGGGGGAGGGTAAAAAGTGTTTCTGGTGGATGGCCAAGAAAAAGTTTACCTCCTCAAAGTAACAGGAAAAAGGGAAAAAGAAAAACCGGTTACAGTAAACAGGGAAATCATTGGAGAACTACCCCCTGATCCAAACTATTGGGATGCGGCAGCAAATTTCCTTTTAAAACGCATGGAAGCTGATGGGTGGCTGCCGCTGCCGGACCACAAATCCTTAAAAGGAACTATCACCAGTTAATACAGAGGCAATGTATTTATATTCTCCATTTCGAGTTCCATATCCTTCCAAAAGAAATTAAAGACTCCAGGGAGAGGATAAAAAGTGCCGGAACAATCCTATATAGCCGCAGTGTGCCCATCAGAAGATAAAATCCAGAGAAAAAACCGCACACCCAACGCGGAAAGGATGTGGCGGAAGCGCCATGGGTTACCTCCCGTAAGAGGTCAAGGCAAGCGCGGACCTGGCAAAGCTCCTAGAGTGGACCGGCAGGAGGTAGCCAGGGCGGTGGCCAGGGCGATAGTAAATAATCCCTTAGCTACCACTAAAGTCCTGGCCGAACTTGCAGGCCTGATCAGGGAAGAAGCAGGCGAAAATGACCGAAAGGCTGCCGCTGAACGGGTGCGCCAGGCATTGAAGGACCTGCAGAAAATGCCAGGGCTGGCCGGGGATGAAGCCCAGGCTGAAGCTGTCCGGCAGGCATTTATGAAGCGCGAGGAAGAAAAAGAAAGGCGGCGACAGGAGCGGAAAAGAGTACAAGTGAACAATGAAGAAGAGGCTGCCATGTTAGCCTGGCTGCAGTACCAGCAGGCCGTAAATGCCGCAGAGATGTCGGCCAGGAGGGTGCAGGTGGGCGGCGGGGACTGGTTGAAGTGGGCTGGCAGCGCATATGAACTTGACAGTAACCGCAATAAATACATATGCACACTGGAGCCGACAAGTCGGCCGGCGGACCTGCCGTTAATGATATCAACACTGGGTAATATACCTGCCACCAGCGGGTTCAAGAAAGGCAAGGGCGGCGGTAAAAAAGCCGTAGGATTTCCCACTCAAAATGGACTCTAGCATATTGCTAGAGTTGTTTTTTGGGGCTGACATGAATGGGTCCAGCTTTATTAGTTATAAGATGGGCGGGAGGTTTATGAGGTTTAAAGCTGTGATAAGTTTATTAAAACACATTTGGGATTTTCCACCACCTGGGATGTATTATAAAAATGACTCTAAGAGGGATTTGGGGCTGCGATATGCTTCCAGGTTTATTCTTACTTCGATTACAGGTACGATGCTTGGCGCGTTTGTGGCTTGGCTTCCCGGGTTGGGTACAACCAATCGTTTTTTAGTCGGCTGTATAGTCCTTTTAACTTGGGTTTCTATATATTTCATTTATTGGTTATGGGAAAATGACCAACGCGATGGAGATTAATATACTTTGGAAGAAGGGGAGCTATAAGTTTTCAGTTTTTTTAATGGGCACTGGATCTACAATTTTAATCTCCATAGGTTTAGGAATAGGGCTTGGAGTTATTAGCTCATCCAAGATCACCTGGATTAGAAGTACTGCGCTCACAATGGCAGGAAGGATAACAAATAACATAAGGAAAACAAAAGGGAGGCGGCTGGAAAAGACCTTAAATAGCAGCGCAACCTGTATTTCTCCGCCGAGAAAATAGATTAGAGATACCGATACCCACATCCAAGAAAAACCATATAGGATGATATCGTTAATTGTCCGATAATGCCATCCAGGGGGGAGCGTCACGTTAATCTGATACCGTTCCAGGAAAATTCCTGCTAATTCTAGCATCCAGCAGCAGAGGGTGAGAATACCTCCTATCATACCGTATATGGCTGTAGCGAGAGTAATAACTTTTAGTATATTTAGGGCAACGGGAATTGAACCCTGAATGGGGGCCAAAGCTGCTGTGAACGAATCTGGATCGAAGTGCCTGGTAATTATAAGAACCATTATAACCAGTAAAATTCTGGGGGGATATTTAAGGAGATTAAAGATTTCTTTAAAAATCGAGCCTATATCCATCTGTCAGGTCTCCTTTCCATGTAACCTGCAACCGGCTTTTATTGAGGAGGTTTGTAGCAGGGGTTTTCTTTTGTATATTCGTTTTTTATATCTATTTTCCCTTTCTCGTTACCCCAATGTCCACGGAGGTTTTCTTTATGCGTAAACCCATGCTTCTCGTTCCGTTATTACTTGCGCTCCTTATCATCGGAGTTCCCATATTTCCGGCAGCCGCCCAACCCTATCAAGACCCCAACGGCGTCTACTACAAGCAGGCCCGTGTTTTTGGCAAGGTAGTAACTTTCGACCCCCATCGCAACCTGGCCGTCATCTTCGGCTCCATCTACGTCTACGAGCCCAACAGCGGCTGGCAGCTGGTGGACTCCCGCAAATTTCACCTGGTGGCGCCGGTCAACTACCAGGTCGGCGACAGCTTGGCCGGAGCCGTCAACAAAACGGTGGCCGTGGAAGGGCCGTACCAGGCCTGGCCTGGGCAGAAGGAGGAGGTGATCGAAACCAACAAAGTCGAAATTGCTGATTGCCCGATAGAAACGCCCCCCTGGTACGCCTTCGGCAAGACCGTCACCACCGATCACATCGTCAAATTCAACCTCAGCCAGGTAACTGACCTGGTAGATGTCCTGGCCGGCCTGCAAAAGGCGGCTGGTATCCGCCAGGATAGGAGGTTAACCCCTGAAGAAGTAAGCCGGCTGGCCGGCGAGATCACCAACCCGAGCGACGATGCCAGCCGCAGCCTGGCCGGCAGGATGCGGTCCGAGCTGGCTAAATCCTGGAACGACAAATGGGTGGTCACTAAAGATAACGCGGCCACCAACGACCTGCGGGCAGGGGTAGGTGGTTGGCAGTTCTATGAGGGCCTCCTCGGTTATAACAACTCCTATATCGAAAAAGCCCCCCTTGTCCGCAAGAACCTGGACGCCTTTATGGAGGCTATCCATCCCGGCGGTGGTGCTCCGGAAGAAGAGGGACCGGCCGCCATGTACGCCCTGGTGCAGGCCGAAAGAGATAAATACGGCAAGATAATAAAAGTCACGGTTTCCGGCGCTCTTATGGACACCGTGCCGAGTTTACTGCAGGCAATAGCCGATCCATCCAGCGCACAGATAGAAACCTGGCGCCTGGAAGGCTGGACCAAAAAAGAAGCGGCAGAAATGGACGGCCGCTACTGTTGGCTTTCCGGTAGCCGGGTCCTGGTCCGGGATGAGAAGGGCAACCTGAAAGACCAATATTTCAGCTTGCGTAACTATCTAACCCGTGAAGGGTTTAACAACACCCTGGACATTACCAGGGATGTGATCGGGGAAGGGGGTGTTTTCTAACGGAAAAGAAGCTGTTATACCGCTGGCTGGCTGGAGGGCTCTTCTGGCTGCTGCTGTTCGGCGGCGCCTTTTTATCGATCCGTAGCGCCAACATCGTCCGCCTGGCCGCCGGCAAGATTGCAGCTAACGCCATTACCCGCAATCAAGAGCAGGCCATCAATAGCGCCCGGGAAGTCGCCCGGGCGCTGGCCGTAGAATGGGCCACCTGGAACGGCAGTCCTGATGATTACAACCGCCGCCTAGGAGCCTTCTTTAAAAACGCCGGCAGCTTCACCCTCCCTGACGGCATCCAGGAAGTGGTATCAGCCTCAGTCGTATCGGTAACCGGCCGAGAACCGCAGTACCGGGTGCAGGTCCTGCTGCACCTGCGCCGGCTGGTGCCGGTCACTCCGGCCGAAGCCCAGGCCGCTGCCCCGGTAAACGTCCCTGTAACCCAGGAAGACCTCTTGCGCTGGAAGCAGGGTGGGACGTTGGACCAGCAGAAGGCGATCCCGGTATGGAGGGATTATCTGCTCAAGGTAGAAGTGCCGGTGCAGGTAAAAGAAAACCAGGCCCAAGCCGTTGGCCTTCCAGTGGTTATCGCCAACAATCAGGGGGAAGGGGTGATTAAAGAACCTGGGTATAACGAAAGCGCCTCCCAACCATTTATAACCTTCATCAACCAGTTCCTAAACCTCTATTATACCGGAGGGTCCCTGGCAAACTTCCTGGCGCCGGGCGCCTCGGTAACCGCCGTTGGCGGCTGGAAGCTGGAGAGTGTCGATGAAGTGCTTGTAGACAACAGCACTAATCCCACCAGGGCCTGCGTCTGGGCAACGATATCCGCGACCGGAGCTGGGCGCCTGACGCAAAGAATTTTTCTCAAAATCAAAATGGAAAGGGGGAGTTATCTGGTAGAGGACCTAAGCGCCCAGCCGCAGTGACGCGGCCTTAATATATTTTACTTCCCAAAGGAGTTGATGTACCTTGCGTTTCAACCGCTATTTTCCCCTTCTAGTGCGCTTGGGACCCACGCTTCTAGCTACCCTGGCCTTCGCCGGCGCCATGCTGGCCCCGTCTATCGCTTACGCCTACGACCTCAAGGCCGGCGCCCAGAGCATTCTGGATTTGGCCAAGATATTGGTCATGATCGGTGTCCTTGTAGGGGCAATGTGGGCTTTCTTTAAAAATCAAGTAGCGGCCATGATAGTCATAATTATTGTCGGCGCCGTTTTAATCGCAATAACTACGCCGGGGGTTATGGATAGTATTGGTAAAGCGGTTGTTGCATTATTTGGCGGCAGTACCAGCTCATCACCATGAACTAACTTTTTGAGGCATAAGGCAGCCTTTATGCGGGCTGCCTCTTTTTTTGAGGTGGCTGCTATTATGGAGAAACAGGAAACACGCCTTTTCAAAAGTTACAAGTCGCTATTCCATATCAGGTTCAAGATCCATAACATCGGCGACCGCACCCTGCCGCGGGGGTTATCCCTGGAAACCCTGGCCATGTTCGCGGTACTCTACCTGCCTCTCTGGCCCCTGGGCCGCCTACTATATCCGGTTCACCCCTGGATCGGGGCAGTAATCGTTGACGGGGCGGCGGCCGTGTTGTTGTCCCAGCCCGATCCCCAGGGCAAGTTCTTACCCTTGTTCATTCTGGGCTTGGCTGAATACCTCGCCCGGCCGAAGCTGACCGACTACTCTGGCCGGGCCATCGCCCGCCACCGCCGTCAGCACTTGGAGTGGCAGGTAATGGAGGTGGAAGAGTGTTAGTGCGCTATGTTAATCGCGATCACAATCACCCATTATACGGGCAGACAGGCATTGTGAAAGAAGAGATAGTTCCAGCCTCTTTGTTTTGGAGGGATATCCGTGAAATTCCCCCTCAATGCCTTCAAGAACAACATCGTCTTCAATAACCAGGGCGAAGCCTACGCCGTCTACCGCCTCAAAGGCGAGGCCTACAACCACCTGCCCCTGGCGGAAAGGCAGATGGTTATCAAACGCCTGGAAGAGAGCTTTTACGGCTATGAGGGTAAAGGCCAGATTCTCCTGCTCTGCGAGGAACTGCGCCTGGATGAAGGTGGCTACCTGGCGGCGGCCGGTGTCTCTTACGATCTCCCCCGGGAAGTGGCCCTGGAGGCCTCCCGCCACGCCCGGTCCGTGCGCCAGGCTTTGAGCTACGGCGCCCGCCGCCGGCGCCGTTACCTGGTCTTGCAGCTGCGCCTGGATCCACAACTAGATGATATTAAAACATTGCTGGCTGAAGCCCGCGACCTGGCCCTGGGGACTTTCCTGCGGTCGGAAAAGTGGTTGCTCTCACCCCGGCGCCTGCAGGAGGCCCTGGAAGCTGAAGAAGAATTATACCACCGCATCCGCAACATCACCGCCGGCCGCGCCGATTTCGGCGATCTGGACTTCATCATCCGGCGCAACACCCGCCGGGTGGGAGTCCTGCCGCCGCCCTTGCCGTCCCGCAACGCCGGCCGCTTCACCCCGGCCCTTATCAGCGCCTTCGGCGACGGCTGCCTTTTGGAAGAACACACAAGTTACATCGCTATCACCGAAGGCAATGACGAAACTCATTACCAGGTTTTCATCACCTTTCCCGATCTGCCTAAAAGCATACCGGAGACAGGGGCCGAATGGCTGGCCAGCCTGGATGTCAACGAAGCGGCCATTGATGCCGTCGTCCATTTCCGGGTTACCCGGCCCTTCAAAGCCAAAAAGGCAACAGAAAGCCGGCGGCGCTTTCTGAGAGGCCAGATTGAAGAAACTTTACGTGGCCGGGATGAACCAAGCTTAGACGAAGAATACGGTCTGACCGAGGGACGCTTCCTGGAAAGCAAAATCCAGGCCGGCCAGCCCTTAGCGGCCATGGCCGTTACCCTGGCCGTGGCCGGCAAAGACCTGAAACAAGTCAGGGCCACGGCGGCCAGGACGATAGAAAGGTACACTTCTTCCGGCTACCGTGCCGTCCGGCCGGTAGGCGACCAGATCAAGTGCCTGTACTCTTTCCTCCCAGGCGCCCCACCGGCAGCGCCGTTAATCGAGTGTGACCCCGGCTTCATCGCCGCCGCCGGTCCCCATATCTCTTTGGAAACGGGCGACGGCAAGGGCTTTTTCCTGGGTTGGTCAGGAGCCGCCCCGGTCTGGTGGCGGCCTGGCTACGCCGCCCGGGAATTGGGCCGTTCCAACGCCGTCTTTATTACCGGCGGACTGGGCGGGGGCAAGAGTATGACCATCAAGACCATGGGCTACTTCATCCGCCTGGCCGGCGGCGTGTTGTTCGTCATCGACCCCAAAAAGAACGAATATCGAGCATACGAGCGCCTGTTCCCCATCAAGCGCATCGACCTTTCTCCCAGCGGGGACCAGGAATTGAACCCCTTCATGCTGGCTGCCGACGAGCGCCGCGCCAAGGGGATTGCCCTGGACTTTTTAAGCATTGCTTTAAACCTCCGCGACGACAACGACGTGCGCCGGGTAGCCGTATCCCAGGCAGTGGAGAGAGTAGCTGGTCGGCCGCCGGCAGAGCGCAACCTCCAGGCCTGCCTGGAAGAATTGAACCGGATGGCCAGGGAGAAGGCCCATCCCCAGGTCGCCCGGGAGGCCGGCCAGTGCGCTCTGCTTTTAGAATCCCTCCGGGACGGTTCCCTGGGCCACCTGGTATTCGGCAAGGGAAAGGAAAACGAGATCGCCCCGGTCACGGTGGTCAGCCTCCAAGGCCTGCCCCTGCCGCGCACCGCCCAGAACCTCCTGGCCGGCCGGATTACCGAAAGCGAGCGCCAGGGCTTAGGGATGCTCTACCTGGCGGCGGCCATGGCCCGGGAGGTGGCCTTCTCCCTACCGGCCCAGGTCATCAAAGGCCAGATCTTTGATGAGGTTTGGATGCTGGCCGGCATATCTGAGGGCGCCCGACTGCTGGACGAACTGATCCGCATGGGGGCCAGGAGCTATAACGCCATTCCTATCCTGGCCACCCAGAACGCCAGCGACGTGGCCAATATGCAGACGATAAAAAACAACGTCAGCTACATCCTGTGCTTCCGGGCGCAGGATAAAAGCGAGATACGGAGTAATATAGAGCTGTTGGGTGCCGATGTAGAAGAAGAGGAAGGGAAGAAAGGGGCCGGCCTGGCTAACCTCTTCCGTTCCCTGGAGAGCGGCTGGTGCCTCATGAAGGACGCCCTGGGCCGTATCGGCCAGGTATACATCGACCCCCGGCCGGAATACCTCTTGCAGGTGTTCGATACCACGCCGGGGAAGCAAGAGGAGGAAATTGAAAGTGGTTGAGCTAAAGGGCGTAATCCTCGATTTCCGCCAGGCGGTGGCAGCCCAAAACTTAAGCAGGGTCGCCTTTGACGCCGCCCTGACGGTGGGCGTCCTCGTCCTCCTGGCCGAGGTGGCGGCCAGTTACAAAAAGCGCCAGTACATAAAAAACGCATTGGTCGGCCTCATCGCCTTCATCATTACCTACGCCTTTATCCGCTATTTCCCGGCCAGGGGCTCCGAATTCGAGCTGGTGACCATGCTCCTGGGGCTCTGGTACGCAGCCCAGGTTATCTATCATTTTGTCAGCCGCGCCTTAAAGATATACAGCGAAGCCTTTAGCGGCGGCTGGCACGCCTTCAGGCAGGCGATAAATGGCAAAAACGCCTACCGGCATAGTTACCAGCAGGCTTACCGGACTTACCAGGAAGCCGGCCCTAACATAGACCGAGAAAAAGAAGGCGCTTCCGGAGACATCCCGCCGGGAGTGGAATACCTGCCGCCCCGGCGGCCGGATCCTGGGGCCTTTGAGGGCCTCATCGGCCTGGACAAAGCGGTTGACGCCATCAAAACAGCCCTGGAACTGCCATTGAAGCAGCCGGAAAAGATCCGGGAGTACAACCTGGAATTGCCGCGGGGAATCCTGCTCTACGGCCCTCCCGGCACCGGCAAGACGAGTTTCGCCCGGGCGGCAGCCAGGTACTTCGGCTGCTCCTTCTATGCCGTTAACGCCTCTTCTCTTATCGGGCGTTACGTCGGCACCAGCGAGGCCAATTTGCGCAACCTCTTCGCCCACGCCCGCCGTCACCGGCCGGCTGTGATCTTTTTCGACGAGATCGACGCCATCGGCCGCCGCCGCGACGGCAGCGACTTAAACCGCGCCTCGGACATCCTCCTGCAGCTACTCCTGGGGGAACTGGACGGTTTTGCCAGCAGGGAAGGGATATTCATCATTGCCGCCACCAACCGCGCCGACGTGCTGGACGAAGCCCTGGTGCGGCCGGGTCGCCTTGACCAGAAGATCGAGCTTCCCCTGCCTGGTGCCCGCGCCCGGCGGCAGCTCTTTGAAGTCTACCTCCGGAACAGGCCCACCGAATTAAACGAAACCGACTACCAGACTGTGGTGGCCAGGACGGAAGGGGCTTCCGCCGCCGACATCAAGGCCATCTGCGACATGGCCGCCCTGGCGGCCTCCCACGTCCGGGCCAGGATCGACTGCGCTTATTTGTGCGAGGCGATTGAGGAAATAAGGGGGAAGGGTTAGGTGGGGAAGAAGATAACCCTGTTGCTCCTGGCGCTTATCATAGCTTTTAACCTCCCAATGCCCGCCGCCCTGGCGGGCATCGGCGATCAACCGGCCAAAGATTGGAACCTCCAGGGCGACATCGAAGCCGAGAAGGCCATTGAAGGCCAGATGTTCAATATCGCCAGCATCACCTTCCTGAACACGGCTACGACGGCTACGGCCGTCACCGCAGCCGGACCTTTCGGGCTCCTGACAGTAGGCACCGGGGTGGCCGCCGCCGGCCTGGCAGAAATCGCCAGGCCGGAAAACGCCATCTGGGAGAACTGGCCACTGGGCAGATACGTTTTTTACCACTACGCACCGGATAAATACCTGGGCATGGTGCCGACCGCCCAGTATGCCACCAGCGCCATCGGCGACATGATCGCCAATTTAATATTTTCCTTGAGCAAATCTATAACCCGAACTTCTATCAACGTCATGGTTCTGGCTTTCCACACCGATATCATCAGCGGCATGATCCCCTGGGTGTCCCGGGGCGTGGCCGATATCTTTACCAACCCCCAGAACGACCTGACGCCGGTTTTGCTCATATTAGGCATGAGCCTGCTACTGATTTACAGCGTCTTTAAGCTCTTACGCGGCCAGGCCGTTTCCGTCCTGGGGTCTCTCTTAATCGCCCTTTTAGGCGTAGGGGGCGTTTTCTTTTTCAGCGCCAACGCCGAAAAGCTCATCGGCGACTTCACCCGGTTCACCGATAGCACCGCCGGCCTGTTCCTGGGCGCCATCAGCAGCTATACCGCTAAGGGCCAGGATGTAAACATCAGCAATCCAATCGACCGGGGCCTGGTGGTCGCCGGGCAAACGGCCTGGGATACAATCATCGCCCGGCCATGGGCGGTGGCCATGTTCGGCACGGCGGACGAAAGCAAACTAAAACTAACCCAGGACGAATATGAAAAAATGGATAAAAGTTCCTTCCCGGCCGAAAGCCTGGCCAAGATCCAGCCAGGTATGCGCATTGATACCTTATTCCTGGGCTGCGGCGGCGACGCCCGAGACGCCGTGGCCGATATCCTGGGCCGGCCCAATAAACGCTACTTATTGGTAGTCAGGGAAGACATCGACCACGGCCAACATCCGGGGACCATGATCGGTTTCAACCCCGCCAATACCCTGAACCATATCGAAACGGCCCTGCTGTCCCTCCTGCCGGCCATCGGGTTTGCAATATTGATCGGTCTGGTAGGCCTCAGCATCATTGTCTGTCAGGCCGTCCTGGCGGCCCTGCTACTGATGCTGCCCCTGGCGTTATTCGCCCTAATGATCCCGGAAACCGGCTGGTCCCTGGCCAGCCGCTACTTCCGCACCTTAATCGGCTTCTTCGCCGTCAAGCTCATTTATGGCGTCTACCTGTCCCTGGTCCTGGTGGTGGCCACCAGCTTCACTAAGGCGGTGATTGGCTGATGTTAGGATTAGCCATGATCCTGCAAGCCGCTATATTCCTGGCGGCCGCTATCTTCCGCAAAAAGTTTTTAAACCTCATCATGGAGAGCGTCCAGGAAGGTGCCTCAAGGTATCACGAAAAAGTCTCCGAACGCATAATCCAGGCCAACGCCGCCATAGCCCGTCGCCTTGGCCTGGCCGATATGATCAGCGACTGGTGGATCGCCAGGCATAACAGGGGGAGGGGAGGAGACCCTCCTGATGATGATCACAAAGACGCTGCTTTAGGCGGCGTATGGGAGCAAATGCCGCCCCCGCCGTCCCGGCCTTCCAACGCCAAGCAGCTGCCGCCCGGTGGCCCGGTTACCATCGATATTGAACCGGAGCCGGAAGTATGGGAGGGCCGGCCGCCCCAGGGCTATCCCTTCAAAGAACTGGGCAACGGCCATGAAGAAACTGGCTTTATCTTGGTAAACAAAGAAAATGCTCATGATACCTCCCTGAATACCGCCGGCGCGATACCCAAAGGAATCATCAACTCCAGGCAGGCCAACGGTAAAGCTGCCATGAAGAAGGAGGCTGCCGCCGCTGCTGATGGGGCCGCGACTCTTGCAGGTGAGGGGGTGACGACAGCAGCCGTAAATATGGCCGTAACTGCCGGCAAGAAAGTTAAAGAAGGGGTCCAGGGAGAAGCCAGGGCCGTAGCCGGACCAGCCATCAGCCAACCGGCAGGGGGAGTACGCCTGGAAGGGGGCAGGGAAACCGGCAATTTGCTGCCGGCGACAGGCTCAAAAGCTACAGCTCAAAATCAGGGACAAACTTGGAGCCCCGCCAAACAGACGCCGGAGCCTGTCAATCTCAACTCCCGGCCTATAGTCAACCAGGAAGCGCTCCTTGAGCCCAGGGAACCTCGGCGGCCTGAAGCTATGGTAGACGGTACGGCCAATACAACTGGTACTCAGGATAAACCGCAAATCCCGGCGCAACCGGGGCCTCCTGCTGGGTAGGCGATCCCCATCCCCTCATAATATCCACCAGCCCCAGGAGCGCTGATGTCTGAAGATGCAGCAAAGATTCCTCTACTACTTGTGAACAACTTGCGATTATAGAAGGATATTCCATATTTTTGCAGAAAAATACTAAAAAGCTCAGAGGGAGGAGATATTATGTTTAACTTACCAGGGAAATCTCTTCTTTTAGTCGCAAATTAGTAAGGGAAAGAGAGGGAGAATGTTTATGCCTAAGTATCATATTCGTTATGGTGAGCAAAATAAACATCCTCTAGTATGAAATCTGATGCTCCCCACGGCTAAAGCCGGGGGGTTCTACCGGCGGCAACCGCGACCTCTCCCGCGCTCTCGCCTCGCCCTTTCGGGTTGGCTACAACATCGCGGGCCTCAGCCTCGGTCCTTCCCACGATTCTATCCGTGGCACCGGCTTTCGCGGGCGACCCACTGTCACCATATTTTGCCGCCGCTTTCATCTCTCCCCCTGAAGGGGGAGAGGGTAAAAGAGGCGGTTTTGTAAAAACGACCTCGGAGAAGGGAGCCTGAAACAGGGCTCCTTTTTTTGATGGGAGGATATTTTATGGACCCAATGGTAGTAGCAGTATCAACCAGCGCTGCAAAAAAAGTCGGTAAGTTGGCCACGTCGGCCCGGGCCAGGGAGGGCCTGGCCGTAAAGATTGAATATCTGGCGGTAGGCATCTTTTTTCTTATTACAACCCTGCTTATATCCCTGGTCCTCATATTTTTCCTGGCCCTGGGAATGGACGATCAAGGCAAAATCACCGGCTTCCGGTCCGGCGCACCAACGGCCTTTGCCGTAGCCGATATACCGACCCAGTACCTGCCCATTTTCCTTAAAGCCCAGGAAAGGTACGGGGTATCCTGGGCGGTACTTGCGGCCATCGCCAAAATAGAATCCGGTTTCGGGCGCGATATGGGACCATCCAGCGCCGGGGCGATAGGCTTCATGCAGTTCATGCCGGCCACCTGGGAGCAATACAAGCAGGACGGCGACGGGGACGGCCGGATGGACCCCTATAACCCCTACGACGCCATCTTCGCCGCCGCCAACATGCTTAAAGCCGACGGCTTCGCCATCGATCCCCGGGGAGCCATCTTCGCCTATAACCACGCCAACTGGTACGTGGATATGGTCATGAGCCAGGCGGCGGCCTACGCCTCCACCATGCTGCCGGTAGGCCAGGGCATTTGGCCCCTCCCAGGCCAATATAAAACCGTCACCGACGGTTACGGCATGCGCTGGCACCCGATTCTAAAAAAATACAGCTTTCACGACGGCATAGATCTACCGGCGCCGGAAGGCACGCCGGTATTTGCAGTGCAAGATGGTAAGGTGATCTGGGATAGAGAGAACGGCGCTTATGGCCTTTGCGTAATCCTGGACCACGGCGGCCTTATGACCATGTACGGCCACCTGTCGGATGTAGCTGTAAGAAAAGGGGAAAAGGTGAAGGCCGGCCAGGTTATCGGCTATATAGGTAATACTGGCCTCTCCACCGGCCCCCACCTGCATTTCAGCGTTTACATCAACGGCCGACCGGCCAACCCGGAAGAGTGGCTGAAGATACCTTCGGGAAATAACTGAGGAGGCCAGAAAAAATGGCCAAAATAGTAACATCCCTTGCCCTGGTACCAGGCGCCGGAGCCACGTTTATTGCCACAAATATCGGCGCCTGGACGGCAAAGAAAAGCATAAAAACTTTGCTCATAGATCTAAGCGCAAGGGGCGTTTTAGGCCCATTGTTCCTAGTGGAAAAAGCAAAAGAAAAGGTTTACCCAACAACGACAACCTGGCAGGAATTCAGCGACCCCGCCTCCTCACTCATCAAAACCCAGTATGGTCTGGCTGTTCTCCCGGCGCCGGAACGCGACAAAAGTACGGATTACAATTTAAACGCCGAAGCCATTCTTGATTATTTTGACTCGTTATTTAAAGTAATAGTTGTCGATCTGGGCGGGGACATATATTTGCCCCATGTATTCCCCGTCATGGAAAAGGCCTCCAAAAACATATTAGTGGCTGAACCGAGCAAAAGATGTGTCGAAGCTTTGCCGGGCCACATCAAAGAAATCTTGATGCAATATAAACCAGAACTGATAATCAACCGTGTAACTTCCCGGGCTTATTACCATCCTAGGGATATAGCCCGGCAGTTTAACGTAGGACAGTATATAGCCATCATTGATGATCCCAAGTCTAACAACGAAGCTATAAAGCAGCGCCTTCCCCTCTCGCTTTATGGAAAAGGAAAAACAGCAAAAAATTTAATTGAATTGGTGAAATATATACTTGGTGATACACTAACCCAAGAAAAGGGAAAGGAGGTATCAAATAATTACAGTAATGGTTATAACCCCAAAAATCTATTTGCAAATAGGTTACCAAAAATCCGGTTACCCTCCTTTGGCTGTAGTATAAAAAAGGCAGAGATTATTCCTAAGCCAGTACAAGAGAAACCAGATCCATCTTCTTCTAAAAATCCACTTCATCTTTACGCCCTCGGTGAATTTAAAACCGATATTGCCGGGGTAAGTTGCTTTGCCAGCATAGATGAACTGGAAAAAGCCATAAACATAAAAGATCCAACGTGCATTATCCTCCACGCCGCTCCCGGCGTAACAGGCAACCTCAAAAACTTACGCCGCCGGGTCAAACTTGCTTCCATACCGGTTGCCGTCATAGGCCGGTGCAACGATTGCGACAATATAGCAGCGATATATGAAGCGGGCGCCGATGAGCATGCAGACGAATTGACCCCGGAGGTTATTAAGAAACTGGTTGCAAGGAAAAAACGCCTGGAAGCCCTCTGGAGTCGTGCCGTCCGCGACGACCTGACAGGGTTATACAAACGCAGTTTTATGGAAGAGTGCCTGCGGGAAGCGCTGGAAAGCTACCAGAATAACAACGTGCCGGTAGCTTTTCTTATTTGCGACCTTGACCATTTCAAGCAGGTGAACGATACCTACGGTCACCAAGCCGGAGACGCCGTTCTCAAGGAGTTTGCTCGTTTCCTACGCTTATCCGTCCGCGAAACAGACATCGTGGCCCGGTACGGAGGCGAAGAGTTCGCCGTCATCTTTCCCCGGACAGAGGGCGAAATAGCCCGGACGGTGGCGCAACGGCTCTGCGAAGCATGGGCCGAACACGTGATAGACATCGGCGGCCGGAAGGTGGCCAGCACCTTTTCGGCCGGACTGGCGGCTTCCGCGCCCGGCATGGCCCCGCCAGACATGATCAAAGCCGCCGACCAGGCGCTTTACCGGGCTAAAAAGGCCGGCCGCAACCGGGTGGTAGCTGCGTGGGACAAAACCGTTCCAGCGTTTTCGCCCGTACCCCCTGTGGAGGTACAGAGCGTCCCCGCGGTAAGACCGGGAGCTGTTGTTAATAAAGCCGCCCCGGTAGAAACGCCGGCCCGGCTAGAGACGACGCGCTTGTCAGCTCTTACCACGCCTTCCCCTGTTCAGGAAGTACCACCCCCGGTGCCGCAGTCTTTGCCTAAGCTTCAGCCACCTCCCCCTGCCAGGAGAACCGGCGGCTTTTCCTTTGTCCCCATGGAAAATATGGTGGTTCTTTATGGCGTGACGCCGGGGGCGGACGTTGCCGGGGTAGCCATTGAAATTTGCAGATCGTTGCAAAAGGCGCGCTTTAAAGTAGCCCTTATAGAGGCTAATTTCAGCAATCCGGGACTGGCCTTGCGCCTGGGTATCCCAGGTGAAGAGATGTGGGATCGGGACTGGCGCATCGGCGGGGCCAGCGTAGGAGGGTACTGGCAGGGCATCGCAGCCTGGCTTTTAGACCCCTGGGTTAAGGATACGCCGCCAGAGGAAGATTTACTAAGCATCTTGAGAGACATGCTTAATGCCGCTGTTGAACTTAAAAGTAAGTGGATAATAGTAGAGTGTGATTATGACTTCCCCTATTTTAAAGCCTTGTCCAGGGCGGCCGGGCATACCCTGGCCATTATCAGGCCCGGAGAACGCCTGCCGTTATACGGCGACTTTCCAGGCATTCTGGTGAAAGACCGGGCAGGCAGCACGGAATACCCGGCCTATGAAATCCATCAGATCGCAGATATGCTCAAAAACAAAAAGGAGATGACGGCAAATTGAAATTTGTCAGCAAGGGAACCGGCTCCTTTTTCCTTTTGGGAGCTATCATGGCGGCCGCCGTGGCTGGGTTCTTTGCCTTGCAGGCGGTGCGTATGGCCGCACCCACGGTGCCAGTTCTTGTGGCCAAGACGGACCTAAAAGTTGGAGAAAGGCTGACGGAGGAAAAAATCGAGGTGATCAATTTGCCCCCGGCGGCAGTGCCCAAAGACAGGGTGAATGCCGACAATTTCGAAAAAACGGTGGGGTATCACTTGAAGACAGCCCTGGCGGCCGGAACGCCGATACGGACGAGTTATATCGCCGAACTTTCGCCTGCTGGGGGAACGCTGGCGGCCAGGCTGGCCCTTACCGGCCAGGGGAACTGGCGTGCCATAGCATTGCCGCCTGATGCCACCAAAGGCTTGCCGGTGGAAGTGGGTGACAGGGTGGATATAATCGGTGTGACGGGTGAAGGTCCTGCTACCGTTACTGAGGTCCTGGCCGAAGGCGTTATGGTGGTTGAAGCGCCGCCCGCGCCCAAAGATGATTCCGAGCCCGGGAGCGCAGTCGTGGCCGTGCCCCTGGAAAAAGCCCCGAAGGTGGTACTTGCTATTACAAAAGGGAAAGTGCTGGCGGCCCTGCGGCCTCTTGAGTAAGAAAAGTGAAGGGGTGCCGGTATGATGGGTTCAGGAATGCACCAGAAGGCGGGAGAAGCGAGATTTTTTATGCTTGCGGCCGGAGTTTTGCTTTTGGCGCTTTCTTACGCCGGGTATGCATATGCAATCGGGGTATCGTCGTTCATGTTCGGTTTTTTCTCGTTGGGATTTACGCTCTTTGTTTCAGGTGCGTATCAAATGATGTGCCGCCTTGCCGACCTTGAGGCGTTTGCCTGGGCGGCGCTGGCGTTTCTTGCCCTGCCGCTGGCGCTGCTTTGGCTATGGCCCTTGGGCTTTCTTTTAAAAGCAACCTGGACGGTTTTCCATCTCGCATCAGTCTGGATGTTTTTTATTTTCCCGCAGCTTTAAAGCGGCTGCGGCGATGTTGAAAAGTTTTGTTGAGGAGAAAGGGGGAAAAGCATTGTATTTTGGAGCCGACAATCTTATCCGGCTGCTGGTGGCGGATGATGACCCTGAATACAGAGACCGCATACGCCGGGCCTTTGAAGGTCACCCGCGCATAAGGGTTACGGCCCTGGCCCAGTCCGGTCGCGACGCCATCGGTATGGCGCGGGACGGCGCGCCGGATGCCGCTTTGATAGACCTGGGACTGGTGGATATGAGTGGCCTGGATGTGGCTGAACAGGTAGCCAGGGTGTCGCCGGGCACGGTGGTTTTTATTGCTACTGACAATCCTTCCATGGATTTGTACCGGCGGGCCATGGCGTTGGGCGTCCGGCAGGTGTTCACGAAAAACATGACGGCCGCCGATATTGCCGGGATGATTGAGCAGGAAGTGGACGCCATAAGGGAAGAGATGCGGCGACAGGCGGAGAAGCTGCCCCTGGTGGCCCCGGGCAGCGGGCCTTTGGGCCGTTTTGGCGGCCAGGGCGCCCTTACCCAGGTGCAGAGTGTGCGCCGGGAAGTCATCGCCGTCGCTTCGCCCAAGGGCGGCGTGGGCAAAACTACGACGGCCGTGAACATGGCCTGCGCCGCGGCTGCCCAGGCCAGTTTGAAGGTGAAAGTGGCCATTGTGGATCTAAACGAGTTCGGCTGCGTCACCATCCAGATGAACATGGGCACGCCAGAAAAAGCCCTGACCGGGGATATGGGCTACAGGAACATCCTCAACTGGCAGTATATATCTAACAACCCGTCCCCGGAGGAAGTGCAGGAGTTCATGTTCCGGCACGTTTCCGGAGTCTGGGTAGTGCCGGCTGTGCCCCTGCCGGAAAAAATAGCGGAAGTCAACCAGGCCCTGATCACTAAGGTGATAAGCATTTTACGCAATAATTTTGACCTGGTGGTAATCGATTTGCCGCCTTCGATAACGCTGGACGTCTCCTGGGCGGCTACGGAAGCGGCGGACCACATTTTGATCGTGGTCACGCCGGACGTGCAGGTGATACCCGGCATGAACCAGCTTAACACCACCTTGAGGGCCCTTGGGGTGGCCTCCAAGTGCTACCGCATAGTTAACCGCTACAATATACCTGGGGGATTGAAGATAAGCGAGCTGGACCGTTACGTTCCTTATCCTTCCCTGGGTGTTTTCCCCGATGAGCCGGGCATCATGGAAGCCATCAAGCGGGGCGAGCCCTTCGTGCTTTCCCACCCGCAGGCGGAATTCAGCTTAGCGGTAAAAAGGGCTTTAAACCAGGTTTTCCCGGTCTTTTTAGAAAGCTTGCAGGGGACATCGAAAAGAAAAGGGGGGTTCCTTGGGCTGTTTAAGAAACGCTTTGCATGATTTAAGAGGTATTGGGAGGGAGAGCGCTTATGCCTTTGAGCAACCGGCCCATGAGCGGCCTGCAGGAACGGCTTTATGCCAGCAGGGAAGGGAGAGATTACCAAGAGGCTGTTGGCATTTTTAACAAAGAAGAGTTTTTCAACCAGATCCGGCCCCAGGCCCAGAAGCAGATCCAGGCCAGGTTTACCCTCCAGGAACTTGCCGACCGTCATTCTCCGGCCCTGCGCCAGAAGGTGCGTTCAGTCGTTCTGGAATTAATTGAGGGGGCCGGGGTAAATCTTCCCAAACCTACTCTTGTCAACCTGGCGGAAGAACTGGTGAACGACCTTTTAGGCTACGGGCCCCTGGAGCCCTTCTTTACCGGGGAAATGGCCCAAAGGGTCACGGAAATAAAGGTGCTGCGCTGGGACCTGATCCGCATTGAAATCGACGGTAAAGAGATGAAAGCCACCGATGAGAACGGCAGGCCGGTAAAATTCCGCGATGAGCAGCACTGCCGGGACGTGCTGGAGAAGATGCTGGCCCCGACAGGCCGCCGGGTGGACCTGTCCAGTCCCCGGGTGTCGGCCAGGCTGCCGGACGGCTCCAGGCTCATGGCTCACATCCCGCCGGTGGCCGTCGAGGGGACGACAATGAGCATCAGGCGGTTCCGCATGGATATGACCATGGATAAGTTCCTGGAGTACGGGACTTTAAACCGGGAAATGGCCGACTTCCTGGCCGCCTGCGTAAAGGGCAGGTTGAACATTATTGTGTCCGGCGGCACTTCTTCCGGCAAGAGCACGTTCCTCAACGTGCTGGCATCGTACATCCCGGAGGACGAAAGCATCATCACCATCGAAGACCCGGCGGAGCTGCGGCTTCAGCATTCCAACGTGCGGCGCCTTGAAGCCCGGCCGGCCAATGTGGAAGGCCAGGGGGAAATAACCCAGCGTGACCTGGTGGCCGACGCCCTGAGAATGGCGCCGAAGAGGATAATCGTCGGCGAGTGCCGCAGGGGCGAGGCCTTCGACATGATGCAGGCCATGGGGACAGGCCACGACGGTTCGATGACCACCCTGCACGCCAACAGCGCCGAAGAGGCCGTCAACCGGCGGCTGGTGAACATGATCCAGATGGCCGATATGGGCCTGCCTTACGAAGCCATCCTGGGGATGATCGCCGGTTCGGTTGACCTGGTGGTGCAGCTTTTGAAGGACAGGACCGGCAGGAGGAGGGTTGACCATATCTGCGAAGTGACCGGTTTGGAGAAACGGGACACCGGCTTGGCGGTGGGGATCAAAAAGATCTATGTCTGGAACCCAGAAAAAGGGGATTGGGAGAGGACGAAGGAGAAGTTTACCAAGACGGACCGCCTGGCTTTGTACGGGGTGGAACTGCCACCAGGCGTGAATTGATCCGGCAGTCGATTATGAAGGGAGGAATTGGCGACGGACTTTGGTTTTTTGGTCGGCGCGGCTGTTTTTGCGGCCGTGATATTGTTTTTATTAGGCATCCGGGATGTAAAGGCCCGCTCTTCCTGGCTGGAAGCCAGGCTGCGTTCCCACCAGGAAGCCGGTAGAGAAGAAGGTTGGATGAGCTCTCTCCAGAAAAAAGCGGCCCAGGCGGGGCTTGACATCCCCGCGTCGCATATAGCGATTGCCGCCCTGGTGGGAGCCCTCGGGGGAGCAGTGGCGGTCCTGGCGCTGACCGGGAAGCCCCTTTTAGGTCTTTTTGGGCTTCTGGCGGGCATATATGCTCCCCGGGCCTGGGTGGAACGCCGCATCCGGGGACGCGCCCTGCTGTTCGAGGAGCAGCTGGAAATAATCCTGGGGCAGATGGCGGCTTCTCTCCGGGCCGGGCAGTCTGTCCAGCAAGCGATTGAACAGGCGGCTCTGTCCTCCGTCCCGCCGGCCAGGGAAGTCCTGGGCAAGATCGTCCACAATCTTCGCAGCGGCGACAACACTATGACCGCCATTGAAAAGGCCGGGCAGAGCATCAAGTCGCGCGACCTTGAGGTGATAGCGGCGGCCACGGGACTGCATATGCAGGTCGGCGGCGACCTGGCCCTGGTCTATGATCAGATAGCGGACGGCATCCGGGATAGGAGGGCTTTCAGGGCCCAGCTTGGCTCAATAACTTCTGAAGGGAGGCTGACGGCCAACATCCTGGCCCTCCTGCCCTTTGTCGCCGTGGGCGGGATGCGCGTCCTCCAGCCGGATTACATGGCCCCGCTTTTTAACACCACCACGGGGTTGGTGCTTCTGTTTGCCGCATCGGGTTTGATACTGGTGGGCTGGCTGGTCATTAAGAAGATAATTGAAATCGAATACTGAAACGAAAATGGAGGTGATGGCGATTAACGCTGCTGTACCGGCGCTGCCGGTAGGTTTCTTTACTGGCGTCGCCGTGCTGTTTTTTACCGTTTACCTGGACCTGAAGCGCCGGGGCCGATTTTCCATCTTCGCCGAAATGGGCCGCAGCGCGGCCGCCGGGATGGGACAGGCAGGCGTGAAGGAGCAGATAACCGGCGCCCTTTTGCCGGTCGTTTTGGCCGCTTACCCTGATGACGTGAGGGAGACGACGGAAAAAAAGCTGGTTTGGGCAGGCATTGAAAACCTCAACGCTCTGGAGTTCCTGGCGGTTAAACTCGCGGTGGCTATAGGGGCTTTGGTCCTCGGCGGGGCTTTAAGCCTGCTTTTTAATATTCCTTATTTCTGGTTTCTGCTCCTGGGCGTGTTCGGGTATGTCGCCCCTGATTACTGGCTGCAGGGCAGGATTTCCGCCCGCCAGAAGGAAATACGCCGGGATATGCTGGAGTTTTCCACCCTTCTGGCCACCGTTATCCGCGCGGGAGGAGGTGATGTCTACGGGGCCCTCCAGCAGGTAGGGAGATGGTTCGGCGGCGTCCTGGGCAAGGAGGTGATGCTTGCCGCCCACGATATGGCCTCCGGCTCGCGGAGGGCTGACGCCTTGCTGAAGATGGCTGAAAGGTGCGGCGTCGATGAGCTGTCGCAGTTGGTACAGGTTATCATCCAGGCCGACCGTTACGGCACGCCCATAGCCGAAGCGATATCCGAACATGCCGCCCAGATGCGGGTTTTGAGGCGCTACGCCGCCGAAAAGCAGGCGGGTGAAGCCGTGGTCAAGATGACTTTGCCTTTGCTGCTGTTTATTGTAGGCCCCCTGCTCTTTTTGTTGATTTTTCCCGCGACAATTCAATTCGGCCAGATATTGAAGTAACTTAAAATATGGAGGTAATGGTTCATGCGCGATGTGTTAAAACGGCTGTATGTCGACCAGCGCGGCATCGGTTTGCTGGAATACGCCGGCTTGGCGGTACTGTTGTTGCTTGCGGTCTGGGGAGTGACTAAGGCATTAGGAATTAGCGTGGGCAACGTTTTTAGCGATATCAAAGATAAACTTGGACATTGATCTGTTTTTGCCCGGCGGCTCAATACTGCCGGGTTTTTCTTTTGGTTGGAAGGGGTGTGTAGAACAGCGCAAGTGGGAAAGGAGAAAGACTTGCTAAATTGCCAGCCTTTGGCTAGAATGGAGGTGAAGGCAGGTGAGCGCCATGCCGGAGGAAGTGTTGAAAGAAATCGCGGCAACAAACGAGCCGCCGAACAGGCTGGCATCTTCCGAATTTTTCTTTCTTCTTCAGAGAATAGACAGGCTAGATGAGAAACTATCCGGTAGGGTTGACGGTCTGCAAGAAAAAATTGACAGGCTTGACGAGAAATTTTCCAGAGAGATTAAAGAAGTAGACCTCAAATTATCCGCCAGGATTGATAATGTGGAAGAAAAAATTGACAGGCTTCAGGATAGGTTAGACTTGGTTCAAGACAGGGTAGATAGCATAAAATTTTGGACAATAGGCGCTGTAATCACTTTGATAGCCGGATTTGCCGGCGTAATCATTACGTTGCTGCAAAAATGATTTTGGTGCTGTGGAAAAAGCGCCCTCAGCAAAATGAGAGATTAATAGAAAACCCTTGAGAGAGAATTATACAAACAAAATCCTTAAAGAGAGATAGTACTGGCAGGTTGCGCCAAAATATGCTAAAATAGTACAGGATACGCAAGACAAGCTGGCCTCACTCCACCGGGGACTCGGTTTCAAGGGGGGTGAGGCGGGATGATCACAATATCAGATGCGATTCAAGCTGTAATAGCCACGTTGCTTCTGATATCCCTGGTTGTCTCAATCATCAACCTGGTTAAATAAACGACCTCTTACTTCTCCTACAAGTAAGAGGTCGTTTAAAAGCCTCGGTTGAGTGAGGCGCCCACAGCCTTAGTTTTGCGTATCCTTAATTAAAGTATACATACCCTTTGTGACACTTGTCAAGGATGGGTTTTCAGCAATCCGGCTCCAGGCCGGATTTTTTATTTATGTCGGAAGAAGTGGAAGAGATTCTCCGGGAGCTTCAGCTATAGAGGTATGAGACGTATGAAGGCTATCCTTAAAAGGATAGCCTTCTCATAACAATTTTTGAATCGGGCCTTAAGCCCCATTGACAATAATGTTTGTACGGTATTCTAATTCTATACTTTGCCAGATAGTTGCAGTAATTATACAGAAAAGCTAAAAATTCCTTTTTACAGGGAGGTGAGGTATTTGCCGGAAGAAGTCCTGACGCCAGAAGAAGTGGAAGAACTGCTGCGGGAGCTCAACGAAAGGTTTGGCGAGGGAACAAATATGCCCCAAAATTCGTCTAAATAATTAAAAGGAGATGATTTCCATGTTCAAGAAGCCGGCCCTTTTTGCCGCCCTGGTGGTAATGCTGTTCTCCTTTATCATTCCAGCCCACGCCGAGATGGAGTACCGCTTCAGTGATAAGGATACCATCACGAAGGATTTTTCCTGGGGCCAGGACGACATTATCGAGGCCATCGACTTCGAGCTTTACGCCGGTTATCCGGATAACACCCTGGGGCTCAACAACAACATGACCCGGGCGGAGTTCGCCGCCGTGCTGAACCGCATTTTAGATGCGGGTGGCACTCCCGGGCCGAACTGGTATGACGGGGCCGTAGACGGCCTAGTGAAGGCCGGGGTGATCTCCGACAAAGGCGGGAATTGGGATGCCGCTATTACCCGGCTGGAGGCGGCGCAGTGGCTGGGCCGCCTGGCTAAAGTCTACCAGGTGACGGTCAAGGACCAGGGCGCGACCTTCACGGACACCTCCGACCCGGACGCCATCTACGCCAGCAAGACTGGCCTGATGAAAGGCGTCAGCCCGGGCGTCCTGGGGGCCGACCAGAACCTTTTACGGGGTGAGGCGGCGGTGCTGCTGCTCAGGGTGGCTAAGAGCGTGGATAATAATTTGCCGAGTGACGATGAGTTGAAGCAGGCGATGATGGAAGCTATAGGAGACGTTAACGCTGATATAGCAGACTTTGAAGCCCGGCGTAATGTAGATTTGAGTTTTTATGATAAGCTGCCCTACAAACGGGTGACCAGGGCTTACTTTGAGGGCGCACGGAGGTTTATGTATGACAACCGAAATGATGGGAGGAAAAATTATCAGGGTAAAATTGACGAAACCAAAGTGGCTGAAAAACATAATGCTATCGCTTACGCCGTTTGCAAAATAGAAAATGAGAGTGGTTATAAAGGCATTATTATCGCACGTTTAAAGAAAATTGACGGTCGTTGGATGTTGACCCAAGGCGGGACGCCTGATAACAGGGATTTAAAATACCTGCGGCAAGTAGGCTATATGAAATAACTTTAAAGGAGCGGATTTCTCATGCTGCGTAAAGCCTTTTTCAGGGCTTTTTTCTTTTTGCTTCTCATGGCGGCATTGGCCAGCCCGGCTTTTGCTTTCGTTGAGGGTGAAGGATATTCTAAAGGCGCCCCTTCCGACTCCCATGCACCCCTCTCCAACGGCATGACCTGGTTCGTCCGCCGCGTGCCGGTGATACTGTATAACCCCAATTCTGTTACCGCCAGTCTGGAGGGAAATAAGGGTGAAATCAGCCTGAGCGACGTGGATCTGGTTTGGGGTGAGCTCTGGACCAAGCCGGGATGGGCGCAGGAGGGAAGCCGGTACGGCCTGAACGAGCTTTACATCCCTATCAACCCCGGTATGACCCCGGCCCCGGCGTCCGGGACGAAAAAGGTCATCCTGCCGGACTCCGATTTTGACAATCCTGATGTGTTGAGCTTCCTGGCGGACTATTTTGACGTGTCCGCCCAGACGCGGTTAATTGATAAAAATAACATCTGGGCGGGTGATGCCTCTTCGGGGCTGTACGTTAACATTCCCCTACCTGCACGTCAGGACTTCTTGTCACAGGAGGAAGGGATGAATGAAGTTCAGGCGGCAAAATGGAAGCCTTTTCTGGCAAACCAGGCGTATCCCGACGGGCTGATACCTTCCGCCGACGGTAGCAGGCAGTTTCTGCGGGCATTGGACGCCTTCAACCAAGGTGCGACCTTTTACTACCACCTGCTTTTAAACCCCGGGCCCCAGTCAAACAACTGGCAGGTGGCGGCGCAGACGAGCCCTTATTATGACGAGAACTCTCCAGGTGGTACGGGCTTCTACCGCGGCAAAGACTGGAGCGACCAGCTGAAAAACAGTCCTGCGTCGGTGCCGGGCTTCATCGGGGCGATAGCGCCGTGGGCGAACTTAAAGCTGGAAGGGCCGGTTGAAATAACCGGGGCTCCGGGCGAAGAGAAGGAAGCCCAATACATGCTCACTGACGAAAGCTCCGCTGATCTGACCCCTGATGTAGGAGTAAAACGTGAGGGCGGGGAATATGTCACGGCGGCCAAAGTCCCGGTGAAAGCGTGGGACAAAGCGCCGGTGACTTTAAAATTCAAAGTAGAAGACACACCTTACAAAGTACGGGTGGCTGTGAATCCCTTTGGGGGATTGCTGGAATCCACCTATAAAGACAATTACGTGGATGTGACGATTAAACCCATCGCCCCCGATATGTACGTCAAATTGTTGGATCCCGGAGCTTCGGAAGCCGAACCGGGCAAGGCCTACACCGGGACTGTAGTCTACGGGTTGGCCGCGGACTACCCCGTGCCGGTGAAGGCGACTTTATCGTTGACTAATAACGGCTACAGCGCGACGGCATCCGACGGCACGCCTTTGAACGAGCAGGTGCCGGTGGAGTTCCGGCCGGGGGAAGAAAAGACCTTCACCTTCACCTGGCACGGCGACGAGAACGGCAATACCTTGACGGCGAAGATCCACCCTGTCAATCCGCCGGACGATGTGGACTGGAGCAACAACAGCAAACAGGTTTACATGCCGCCTGCGGTGCAGTGCACGGATATAAGCGCATCTTTGACCTATTCTCCCCGCCAGCAGAGGTATGCTGGCATGAATACCGCCCTGGTAGCCACAATCAGCCGGGATAATGAAGGCCCGGCCGGGCCGGTGCAGGTAAAGGTCACCATATCCGGCAACGGCATATATGACACCAAATATATTTCCCTGAACCGGGGCGGCAGCACAACATTGAGCTGGGTTATCAGGCCCAACGCGGCAGGCAGCTATACTTTTAAGGTGACTGCTACTCCTTTAGGAGTCGAAGACTGCAGCCCGGGAAACAACAGCGACACGGTAACAGTTCCCGTAGGCAGCCTGCCCGGCTTTAACCCGCCGGACAGCAAGATAAGTGTGGAGTTGATAAGCTAGGAGTTCCTTCTTTATCCGGGCCGCCGCAAGGCGGCCTTTTTTGATGGGAGGGATTTTATGAGACTGCATAAAGATGAGCGCGGCAACGTGATCCTGGAATTTGCCCTGGTTTTCCCTATATTTATAGCCCTGGTCCTGGGGACAATCAATTTCGCCATCCTGCTCAACAACCACATTGTGGCGGCCTCTGCCGCCAGGGATGCTGGGCGGACGGCGGCAGTCACCGGCAGGCTGTCGGACGCCTTGAGCAAAGGGCAAAAAATCCTTGAAGCGGCAGGATTGGGACAGGGGAAGGGAGATGTCCGTGTGTCTGGCCTGGGAAGCCGAAACGAAAGGGTGACGGCAACGGTTACATACAGAACTCCGGTATTTGCGCCGGGGATCGCCGCCTTTCTTGGCGGCAAAGCGATGGACAACGAAATCACCCTGGAGCAGCAGAGCAGCTATTATGTGGAGTACCGCAACCGCATGGAGCCTGATCGTACCCGGCCCGTTTGCGTGGGATGCTCCTGCAGTGGAGAGTGCTGGTAAAATGCTGAAGCGTCTTTATAAAGACTGCCGGGGCCCGGTGATGCTGGAGTTCGTCCTTTCCTGCATTTTGCTCATCGTCATTTTAATGGGAATCGTAAACGTGTCTCTCCTGCTCAAAGACAAACTGGGGGCGGTAGCGGCGGCAAGGGAAGCTGGCCGCACTTATGCCGTGACTCTGAACATAAGTAAGGCATCCCAGGTGGGGTATGAAGTTTTAAGCGCGGCAGGAATAAACCCTGCCAGGGCGCAGGTAGTTCTTACACCTAACTCTCCCGGACAAAACCTGGTGACCGCCCAGGTCGCCTGCAATTCTCCAGTTTTCCTGCCTGGAATAACGGCGCTTTTAGGAGGTGCTCCATGGGAAAAGAGCATACAGGTGACCGGTTCCGCGGTATTCAGATACGAGCCTTGAAAAAGGATGAGCACGGCGCAATACTGCTGATGACTGTCTTGCTCCTGGCCATTCTTCTCCTTTTGGCTGGCCTGGCTACCGACTTTGCCAGGCTTTACGTGGCCAGGGAAGAGCTCCAGACGGCGGTGGACGCAGCGGCCCTGGCCGGGTCCAGGCAGGGAGTACGCTATGTGACCATTACCGTGGGATATGGCCATTGCGAGACATGCTGCGGCCTTGACGGGTGTTCCTGCTGCTGCGTATGCGATCCCCCGGTAACCCTGACCGGACCGGAAAAGGATTTGGTTGAAAAAGGGGGTTGGAAGCGCGGTACCTGCTGTGACCGTTTTTTGGGTTATGAAAAGAGGTGGATTGAATATCCATCCAATACTACTGCGGTTGCCAGTACAGTCCTGGATATAAACTGGCCGCGGTTTATGAGTCCGGAATACGGTGGCGGCAAGTTGAGCGACAAGATAGAGATATATGACAGCGGACCGTATTCCCCTTCGGTTGTGGCCAGGGCTGCCGGTATGATTAAAACGACGTTTCTCAAGTTGGCCGGCATTAAGGATGTAAGTTCGAGCCGCTGCTCGCAGGCGGGCACTTTTTATTCGGTTATAAGAAACGGCTGGCTCCTGGGCAGGAACAGCGCTCCCATGGATGCCTGCCGGTGATTTTAACTACCATAGGTTTTTTGTAGAAACCTTATTATACTACGCGCTGTAGGAAATAGCATTGGTGTCGAAGAAGCGTAAGACAGATATGAATCCTTTGTCTCCCCGTCTGCAAGGAGCGTTTCTTCTAGCATTGCCCTTTGAATAGCCCAGAATACTGTGGGGGTGGTTAGCAATAGCCCAATAAATACCCTGCCCGTAGTAAGGCTCATTCCAAGATGAAGCAATATGTATGCAAGATAAATAGGGTGCCGTACTAATTGATATGGTCCATCGGATACTATGGTTTGTCGCTCTAATATCGCTGGTTCAGCATGGAACATTTGTTTAAGGGTAAGGAGAGAATGTAAATGCAAAAGCAATCCGACGTTTATCAGCCAGAAAGAAAAGCGAAGTATATTTCCCCTGTAGATAATTCCTTTGCAGGTTGCAAAGAACAACCCCAAAGTACATATCAGGCCCAAAGTAAATATGGTAGATACCCACCATTTTACATCCGTGCGTTTAAGAAAAACCTTTTTTTGATGACTATAACGAAACATTATTATAGGACTAATAATGATCAAAATCGTGAGCACCAAGAGGACAATAGGCATAGGAACGATCAAGGGGATTATGACCACAAAAGGCCACAAAATCTTAAACAATTATCAAAACGCCTCCTTGAATGGATATCAGTATATGACATTTTGATAGGATGGGCACTTCTTTGCGCGGGTGTTTCTTTTATTATCTTGGTTTACTGTTACTATCTTCTTAAAGCAATGTTATAGAGCAGATAAGAAACTTTTTTATTTTTAATACTCCTATTAAGACCTTTTTCCTGCCAAAATTAGGGGGAATACAAAATGCTTTCTGGATTAATTTACCTGCTTTTAACTCTGGGTTCTTTTTGCTTATGGTCAATCGGTTTTAACCCTTATAGTTGCCCATCCTCGGCCTGCAGTGCCGTAAGCTATATCTTCGGCCGCCCCCTGCTTCTCTGGGGGGCGGCTTATTATTCCCTCTCCGCCGTCCTCTGCTTCGGCGGTTTTACTGCGACTAAAAAGAAGGCCGCACTTCCAATTATCTACGGTGGGGCGGCCGCCCATGCCTTACTTCTTTTCCTGGCCTGGCGGGGGACGGGGAAGCTCTGCCCTGTCTGTCTGAAATTCCTGCTGGTAGAAGTCCTTCTGGCTGTTTATGTTACGATTTACCCTCCCAGGCGCGTTTTTCTGGTGCCTGCCGTTCTTGCTGGGGCCGGGCTGATAATGGTTGCAGGCCTTTTGGCTTTTAATCCCCGGGTGGTCCCTGCCGCGGCCGCGCCTGCTGTGCCGCCGGCGAAAGTCATTTCTTCCGTACCGGCTGAAAAAGGGGAGACGGCTAGTCTGCCAAAGCAGGACTTTGTAGAAAAAAAGATATCAACAGGCTCAAAAAGCCTTCCATCCAGCGTTAAAACTGATACAAATAAGCATTCCGGCCTTGTGGTCACAACAATGGATAACAGGCCGGTAACCCTGGACCTTGCCGCGCGCCCGGCTCTCTTTGTCGCCTGGTGGTGCCCACACTGCGACGAGGCCCTGCAGGAGATGGCGCAGCTGCCGGAAGGTAGGCGGCCTTACCTGGTATTTACTTATTTGCGGGGAAATGATCAGGGAGAGATTGAAGCGAAGCTTAAAAGAAACGGATTAGAAGGGGTAACGATTTACCTGGCTTCAAAGCCGCCTGAAGGCGTTAAGGGGGTTCCCGCCCTGGTGTTCCTGGATAACGGCCAGGTAAGCCAAGCCGAGGGGGCTAAAGCCATTGAGGAAGAATTAATTGGGGATACAAAATAGGTTACTAGGGAGGAAAAAGGTCGCGATGGAAACCTGGGGTAAGCTTTTTTAGCTACAGCAGCAGCGATTATAGTCTATTATCCTGCCTTTCCTTGCCGTATGGTTTCTTTATGTTTGTAGAGGTAGGGATAAGTTATTCCTTCAAATACTTGACAATCGTTTTCCAGGTTGGCACGAACATGGGAGTAGTATGGCTGTAAGAAAGATAAGTTACGCGGGTATTTTCACAATTCAAAAGTAGTTTTTCCTCACGGATTGCTCGGCTTTTATATGCCCAAAATGTTATAAGACCACACGTTATCGCAAATATGTAACTGTCGGCTACTAAGGAAGATCCACCATAAAAATTTATATACCCGAGATAAATTGGATGGCGAACTAAAACATAGGGTCCCTTATTTACAATTACGTGATTCCTGTAAATACCGGCTCCATCGTAAAACATGTTTCCTAGAGTAAGTTTCGCGTCAATTATCAAAACTAAAGCCGATTCTGCCAATATACTTCCTATCGTACTTACAAAGGTCCTTGATGCAAAGAAAAAGTTAACAAAGCCGTACCTTTGAATATCAAGGAAAAAAACCCAATATAAAATGATTGTTGCTATCAAGTTTAAAAGAAAAACGTAGAGGGGGTCTTTATGTTGAGCTATAATAAACTTTCGTCCATTTCGTGGAAGGTAAGTATGAATAAAAAGGAAACAAACAGTAAATATAGTAAAAATCAGGTATATAAATCTATAGTACGGAATGATTGGCAATATGAAGACTATAAAAAGGTAAAACAAAACCCTCATCAGCATTCCCTCCAAATTGGGCTAGAAACACTAAGTAATATTGGCATATTGTTAATCATGCTATGGATGTTAATCACATTGCTTAAAGAGATTTCATTTGTTTCCATCATTTCTAGTCTCTTTAGATGATATGGTTTTCTTCTGCGTATGCTAGAAATTCCCTTCTGTTGATAGGAAGAAAAATCATATTTTGGGGGTGGATCAATTGACCTGGCCGGCATGGCTATTTTTTTTAGCAGTCACGCTAGTCGGCGTAACCGACTTTATTAGCCACTACGTCCCTAACTACATTACCCTGCCCTTACTGGGGGCGGGGTTTCTTTATCATGTATGGGCGGGCAACTGGGTTGCAAGCCTTATTGGCGCATCGGCCTGCTTTCTCCTGGGCTTGGCCATGTTCGCCTTCGGCGGCATGGGAGGGGGTGATGTCAAGCTCATGGCCGCCATCGGGGCCTGGCTGGGGTTACACGGCGCCCTGGCCGTTATCTTTGTAGCTTCCTGCATCGGGGCAGTTTGGGGATTGGGCAAGCTGGCAAAGCAGGGGGCTCTCAAAGAGCGCCTGCTCTATTTAATTCAGGGAGCCTATCTTACCTTTGTGGGGGGCATAAAAGGAGCCCTGGCGCTAGAAAGAATACCCGAAGATATAAACGCTCCTATACCCGAAGATGCCATTCCTTTTGGGACCTGCCTGGCGGCCGGGTTGTGGGTGTTTATGTTTCTGGCTTCATTTTAGCGTGGGAGGTGGTTGAAAATCTTCGGCAGGAACAAAAATTACGGTTCCGGGCGTTCGATACCTGTCCCGGTTATCCTGGCCATTATTTTCGGCCTGGGGGTGGCCGTAACTTCGGGGTTATATTACCAGCGGTACATCAACACCCACCAGGCGATGACCCAGGTTATAGTTCCGGCCCACAACATCAACGCCTACAGCCTGATCAAAGCCGGCGATCTTACCTGGCGACAGGTACCGGTGGGCGCCGTTGAGCCTGGAACGGCGCGAAAACCGGACGATCTGATAGGCAAGGTGGCTTTGGCGGAGCTGTACCAGGGCGAGCAGGTGCGCCTGGAACGGGTAGGAGAAGCTGCTAATGAAGACAGGCAGGTGATCGCCGTCAATATCGACCTGGCCAGGAGCGGCGGGGGATATTTCTCTCCCGGAGACCTGGTGGATGTGTACTTTGCGGAGACGGAAAATGTGCCCGGGGCCATCCTGGCAAGCAACGCCAGGCTTCTCCAGTTAGTAGACGCCCAGGGTAACCCTATTGTTCCCAATCAGCAGGCGGGGCTGCTGCAGCAGGCGGCGCAGGCGCCCAGGACCCCGGCCGTCGCCGTGCTTGCGGTAAACCCTTCAGACGTTGCCCAGGTAGTCCGGGGGGCGGCCACCGGGTCGAAAGGGATTGTTCTGGTCAAAAAAATGAAACCGTGAGGTGGAAAAGATGCTTGGCATTTTTAGAGGCAAGAGGGTTGAGAAAGCGGAGGAAAAAGAGAAGAGACAGGAGTTCAGGCTGGGCAAACGCACTTTGAAAGAGGCTACGAAATTCGTCCAGGACGTCATTACCAACAGCGAGGTGTGGGGAGAAGAAGCCTTCCGGCATAAAGAAATACTTGAAGACGCCCAGGCAGGGCTACCCGGGGCGATAGAAAAGGCCAGGAAGCTTATACAAGAAATCCTGGAAAAGTACCAGGTGGAAGTAGAGGGGATGACGAGGGAGCAACTGGCCAGGGAAATATTCAGCTATGCCTGGGGGCTGGACGTGCTGGAGCCGGTGTACTACGACCCCGAAGTGGATGAGATCCGGGTCAACAGTCCTTCCGCCGTTTTTATCCAGAAGCGAGGTAAAAACTTAAAGACCGGCATTAAATTTAAAGATACCGAGCACGTCAAAAAGATCATCGCAAGGCTCCTGTTCCACGACCGGGGCGTGGCCCTGACGGCCTCAACGCCCATAGTCGAGTCCATCCGCAAGGACGGCACCAGGCTGACGGCCACCTGCCCGCCCGTAACCCGGGAGTGGACCATGGTCTTAAGGAAGCACGACACTTTCAAGATGACCCCGGAAAACCTCATCAGGGCAGGCACTTTGAACCAGGAACTGCTGGACCTCTTGATCACCCTGGTCAAGGGCCGGGCCAACATCCTTATCTCCGGCGGCGTCGGCAGCGGCAAAACTTCCTTGATGCGCTTTTTGATCAACTATATCCCCGAGGCATTGCGATTAGTAACTCTGGAAACAGACGTGGAACTGCGCCTATGTGAGCACTACTGCGGCCGGGACATAATCGAGCTTGAGGAACACGCCGATTTAAACTGCGATATGAAAAAGCTTTTCCGGACGACCCTGCGTTACTCTCCGGACATCATCATGGTGGGCGAGATCCGGGGTATGGGCGAGGCGGTGGAGGCCATCAAAGCCTGCACCCGGGGCCATCACGGCTCCATGGCGACGATCCATTTCAGTTCGCCATATGAAGCCGTGACTGGCTGCGCCAAGATGATGCTGGAGGAAGGACTGAACCTTTCCCTGGAGATAGCCGAGACCTGGGTGGCCGACGCTTTTGATGTGATTATCCAGATGTTCGCCGACACCACCAAAGGGATGAAAAAGATCGTCCAGGTCACCGAAGTGTGGACGGAGAAGGCAGGCGTCAAGTTTCGCGATCTTGTCGTCTGGCGGCCCGGCAAATATGACTATTTTGACGGCGACTGGGAATTTGTCAACCCTCCCAGCGAGCGCTTGAAGGAGAAGCTGCGCATGTTCGGGGTAAACATTTCCCAGTTTCTTGCCAGGGCGGGGGTGGCCTGATGGACTACCTGCGGCTTGCCGCGGCAGCCGTTTTTGGTGCCGGGCTGGGTTTGAGCGCCGGCGTTTTCAGCTACTATATCCTGCGCCTGGCGAAAATTCCGCACCTGGCCCTGCCGCGGCGGGAAAGGGAGGAAATGCCGCTGGTCCTGCGCCGTTTTTTGAACAAAGAGAATGAGGAAGACGAACTTCCTCCGTGGCTGAAGCGCTGGTCGGAAAGGACAAGCTTTATGCTCAAGCGCTCGGGAGTACGGGTCCCAGTGATGCGCTATCTAGTTGGGCTCCTGGTCGGTGGTGTTGGTGGCTTTGTTGCCGGCGTAATCCTGATGAAAAACCTGCCGGCGGCCGTTATCCTGGCCCTGGTCATCGCCCTGGCCCCGGACGTGGTGCTTATCGGCCGGGTGCAGAACAGGCGCAACAAAATCATCGAGCAGCTGGCGGCGGCTGTAAGAATTTTTGCCGCCGAGTTCGGCGACACGCCCCAGGTGCCCCGGGCTTTAAGCATTACCGCGAGGAAGGTGCCTTCTCCCCTGGGGGATATCTTGCGGCAGGCCGACACGGACCTGGCGGCCGGGAAAAGCATAGACGAAGTTTGTCTTTTCCTTATGAAAGAGCTGGACTTTGAATACGGCAGGATGTTCGTCCAGCTTTTAAGGCTTGCCTGGGACGACGCGGCCGTGCGGCCGCTGTTTACCCGCCTGGCCGGGCGGATCGCCAATCTCCAGGGTCTAATTTACAAAAACGCTTCCGGTATGGCCTACGGCAGGTTTATGGGGATGCTGGTCAATGCCCTGATCCTGCCGGAGTTTTTGCTCATGCGTTCCCTGATCCCCGAAACGGGATATTTCCTGGTCTACAACCCCATCGGCAGGCTCCTGGTGGTGGTCTGCTTCCTGTCCATCCTGGTGGGGATGCTTCTAGACCGGGCGTTGAGCGGGGTGGAAACGTGACCCTTGTTTTGCCTGCCCTTTTTGGTGGCGGTGTTGGCCTGGCGGCGGGGGCCTTGTTCCTGCTTGTCGCCCGCCTTACCCCTTCGGCTAAACTTGCAGCCCGGCTGTCCAGCCTGGTAGGGCCAGAGCGGCAAAAGATAGGGGTTAAAGTTAAAAGGGAAGCCCCTGCGGGCGAACGCTGGACTGTCGTTTTCGCCTTTGGAGGGGCTGTTTTTTCCGCGTTGATTGTCGCCAAAATGCCTTATGTTCTGGTAGCCGTCCCGGTAGGCGCTGCCCTGGGCTTTTTAGCCAGCCGGGTAGCTGTCAGACTTTACCAAAGCCGTACCCATTTCCAGAGGCTCAGGGAAGCTGCGGTGCTGTATGAAAGCATCGACCTCTTTACCCGGGCGGGGTTCACTCCCCGCCAGGCCATGGAATTAAGCCTGCCGCTGCTTACCCTTTTAAGGCCGGCGGTGGAGAAGTGCATCGCCAGCTGGAGCGGCGGCGCTTTGAGGGCCATTGAGCAGCTGGGCAGCGACATCGGCCTTAAAGAGGCTGATGTTCTGATTGCAGTCTTGATGCAAATAGTGGAAGGAGGGGTGGCGAAACTCACGGGGGTAATGGAAGAAGAAGCGCTTCGCCTGGACGAACTGCGGCAGAGTCTGGGTGAAATGCGGATCGCAGCCAAACCTGTTTACTCGACGGTGTATATCTTCCTGCCGGTAGCCGCACTGGTGGGGATGATGCTGGGGCCCCTGGCCTTCAGGGCCATCAGCATGATCAGCAGTATGCGGGTAGGTTGAAAAACTTAAAGAAAGGGGAATTTGATATGGTTAAAGGTATCGTCGAATTTTTGAAAGGCGAAAGGGGAGCGGTGACTACTGCCGAAATCATCGGTTACACCCTGCTTATAGGCGGGGGGGTGGCCCTCGTGGGCTACGGCGCGACGGCCCTCTTCCGGGGCAAAACCGGGGCTATTTTCAACGCCGTAAAGAGCATGAAGGCGATGAGCGGGGCGGTGAGCGACACCTCGACTTACAGCGCCACCCTTACTACCGATAGCGCCACCGGAATTGCCACGGGTGCCACTGGAAACTAAACTTAACTGCAGGCCCCTCCCTGAAAAGGAGGGGCTTTTCTTTTTTACGGGAGGTGCTTTTAATGTTCAAGGCAGTTAAGAATTTCTTGCTGGGTGAAAGGGGCGCGGTACTAACGATGGAGCATATCATCTGGGCGCTTATTATTGCAGGAGCAACATCGTTTGTCGGCTACGGTGTTTCGGCCGCCCTGCGGGGGCTGGCCGGCAAGAACGTGCTGATTATCAAATGCTCTGATCCAGCCTACGCCAACGACCCGAGGTGCAGCCAGCTATGACTTGGTGGCCAGACTTCATAATGATGGCTGTTGCGGCTACTGCGCTGTATACGGATTTAAAGACCGGCCTGATCAAAAACTGGCTTACCATTCCATTCTTCCTTGCCGGGCTGGTGAAAGCTGTCCTTATCGGTCCCGGCGTACTACCGGCCCTGATGGCCGGGCTGGCTGCCATCCCGGCCACCTTTATCTTTCTAAACCCTGGCGAGGGTGACATCAAGCTGGCCGCCGGCATGGGGGTTTGGCTGGGGCCGGAGCTGCTGCCGGTGTATTTTGTAGGCGCGGGCCTGGCGAGATGGGTTATGGCCCTGGCTGTCAGGCTGAAGATTTATGACTGGAATGTCGCGGCTATGGTGAAAGGCACCTGGATCAGCGAAATCCGTCTGGGGTGTGTGCCGGCCCTGGGATATAAGAACTTCAGGGTGTTTCAACAGGCGGGAGAAATGGCCGGGGCCAATACGGATCTGCCGGTGGTCCCGGGGGCGATATTTGTTTTCGGCGGCGTCCTAGCGGTGGTTTTGTTGCACGTTTACCTTCGCTTGACAGGGGGGATTTAGATGTGGCGGCGCTTAAAAGATTTAAAAAAAGACCAGCGGGGTTTTACATTGCTGGAGGCCTTAATCCTGGGATTGATAGTAGGCGGAGCGGCACTGGCCATAACCGCTGCGTTGAAGGGCCAGTTGGCGGCGACCCACAATTCGGCCGTCAATACTATTCAAAACTTGACGGGCGGCGGCTTTTAAAGGATGTCCGGGGATCTGTCCTGCTGGAATTTTTGATCGTGTTCTTTATCCTGGTATTCCTGACCTTCGGCGCGGTGGATTACTGGGTCATCCTGACCAAGCACCAGTACGCCGAACATCTGGTCAATTACTACCTTCAGCGTATGGAGGTTGAGGGTTACCTCTCAATTGCCGACGAAAACGATTTAAAGGCCAGGTTTAACGCCTTTTCCTGCCCGGTACAGGATATCCAGGGGCCGCGGCAGTCCCAGGGCGCGGCCCGGGTGCTGAGGAATCCGGCCGACATGGATGCCAGTACCCTGTCCCTCCAGGTCACCTGCAGGCCGGAGCCCCAGCCACTGCTTATAGGCAGGATTATAGGCGGAACTGTCCCCAGCGGGTTTACGATTAAGGTAGGCGGTTCGGCCTTGAGCGAACGGGTCAGCCCGTGATCGCGGCCGCGATTGAAATGGGGGATTGACATGCTGAAACGCTTGTTGAAAGACCGGCGCGGTGCGGCATTAATATGGTTCTTGGTCTTTTTACCCGTACTAATGCTGGCGATGGCCTACCTGGCCGACTATACCCAGGCGACCACGGAAAGTGACATTGACGTGCAGCGAGCCCTGGAGATGGCCGTCAGGGCTGCGGCCATGCAGGTGACCCCGGACAGCCAGGCGAATGGGCAACCGCGGATAAACACGGCGGCGGCCCACGCTGTTTTTAGAAGAAAACTTGCCGAAAACTTGGGCCTGGACCCCAATACCCTAACACCTTTAAAAGGTTCGGCTATGAAAACAAGGCCGGACTACGTGCTGGTGGTTTATAACGGCGATGATGCTTATGCCGCCGGCGGGGCGCAGGCGGCTTATAAGTATGTTTTTAGCGGCGGCAGCCTGGGTGGCGGTGTGATGGCAGCCGCCGGGTTTCCTTATATTTTTGGGATCACATCAAGCGATGTACTGCCGAGCGGCGGGGGTACTTTGCAAACTTCTCTGGATATGCCGGGAGTAGTGGCTGTTATTAATACCTCTGTCAATAAGATTTTAGGTAAAACTTCCATCACACCGGTAAGATGGGCGGCGGCGAAAATAGTTTGCCCCAATGGGAGTTGTGGACCATGAGGAAGAAAATTATTTTGCTTACAGCAGTCATGGTGATTGCCGGGCTGCTGTTGACATTGGCGTGGCAGTATACGATGGCCTTGCCGCCCCGGCAAATTGCTAAAACTTACCTCCGCGCCCTGGCTTCCGGGGACGTGGCGGGGGCGAAGGCGGTTTCTACCGGCAGGGCGGCGGAGGCCGCCGGGAAGCTGGAAGGTAAAAACTTTACCGCCCGGGTGGACGAGGTATCTACTTCCCTCCAGGCCCTGGGACGCGGCTGGGCCAGGGTGGGGGCGACGGTGGAATTGACACTCCAGGATGGCACGGCCGACGTGGGGTGGTACGAGCTTGACGTTATGAAGGAAGCTGGCGGCTGGAAGGTTGTTTCTTTTCGTGAAGGTGCGCCTGACCTGTCCGGTTGGAGCTTAGTTTTGGGCAGGGATGGACACGTGGAAGCGGCAAAGGAGGTTTTTGCCGATTACCTGGAGGCTTTGGCGGCGGGAAAGTGGGATGAAGCGGTTAGATATCTAGCTGGGCCGGCCAGGAAGAGCCAGGAGGCCAGCCGGGATATATTGGGTAAAGGCGAGGTAATTAGCAGGATTGAGGGTTTGCAGGCAGGTTTGACTTGGGCAAGAAACAAGGAAATGGCAGTTGGGTTTACTTATAAGGCTGACGGGAGGAATATCTCCGCGGTGGTTCTGTTCTATCAAACTAAAGACGGATGGAAAATAATTGAAATACTTGGTTAAGAAGGACTTCTAGACGTCCAAAACACTTAAACACAAACTAAACTAAGGAACGGTTCTGGAGGGGTATGAAGTGGATAAGATTATGAGAAACAAACTATTCATTGTTGTTTTTCTTAGTATAGTTTTTCTGATGGCGTGTCCATCAGTAAGCGAGGCGCTTACTTGGGCGTGGGGCTCCGTAGAGATTAATCAAATCATCGAAAGACCGGATGGATCGTGCGTGCTAATTGGTCAAGGATATTGGCAGATACTCAACCGCAATATGAGTCTCGGAGCTAGTGGGACATCATCCGCAGCATACAGTGGAATCTTGCTAAATGACGGCCGAGTACTTATGTATCATGGTAAGAACTGGCAGGTCCTCAATACCAACAACACACTGGGTCCTGCTGGTTCAATGGACATAAATGCCGCCCTTTATATAAAGCGGCCGAATGGCGAAATCGTAACAATAGCTAGTAATTATTTTCAAGTGTTATATCCAAACCTCACCAAAGGACCTAAGCAATATCATGATTTGTATCTTAGTTCTACAAGAACAGCCATAGCCAGACCAGACAATTCTGTGGTATTCACTTCAAGAGGCTCTGTAAGAATAATCCAGGCTGACAATAGTGTTATCCCAGGACCAAATTCCAATTTTTACGTTATTGCTATGGATATTTTCCCGGATGGCACTATTGTTGCTGTTGGTGAGGATAGTAACGATGATGGGCAAATTGCACTTATGAACACCAACAATGTCTGGTATTTTAAAAAAGAAGTAGTCGATAACCATGCATTGTCTTATGTAAAGGTTCGTTCGGATAACACGGTTGTTGCTCTAGACCGGGATGGTCTGTGGTTCATCTTTACTAAAGACGGCCAATCTGTGGCATCGGGAAAAGCAGGATCAAATAGTCCGGATTATGAAATAGTGGAAGGCGTTGGAGATGTAACTTATCTTGTCAATACGTATGTGAACTATGAAGGTAAACATGCAGTCATCAACCCTGGACCTTATAATAATGTTACTCTTACGGATTACAACGTTTATTATTATCGTAGCTTGAATGATACATCCTTCGTTCGCTCGGATGGAATGCTCATTGTCACTAAAGATGGGAATATTAGCTATACCAACTTTGCGCCAGGAGCTCCTACCTTTGCAAACCATTCCCAGAGTAGCGTTCAGGTAAGCTGGAGTCCTCCTACCGGTACGGATTCCAGTCGGAAATACCATTTAGAGCTAAGCCTCAATGGAGTTGACGGTTGGACAGAAGTTTATGTGGGCACGGCAACTTCATGCACGGTTTCAGGTTTATCTCCCGGGACCAGGTACTATTTTCGCGTTCGTGCTGAACACCCCGGATGGTACGGTGGATATAGCGCAATAAGTAGCTGTCGTACCGTACCGCCTACTCCGCAAGCGCCGAGCGGAACTACTTCCCGGGTAACCTGGTCTCAAACTGTTGGTCGCAGCAAAGTTGTTCTAACTTGGCCTGGTGTGCAAGGTGCTACGGGTTACAAGGTTTGGGTTTTTGACGGTTATCAATACCGGGCCTTCGACGTTGGGGCAACGACTACCTGGGATTCTTCCCAGGCCAGGATTTATCCGGATCCTAATTGGTTGGCGTCTCAGGCCGATAATAGCATAGGAGCTGATCCGTTTAACCATGCCGGCGGGGGTTTTGATCTACAGGACGATCCCAACATACTCTACTGCAAGACCGTTGGCACGACTTATGATGACCGGCATAACTACTGGTTCAGGATCTCTGCCTACAACGAGTCAGGAGAATCTCCTTACGGTAACGCCTATATGCCAACGCTGCCCAACGCTACGGATAACCAGCAACCGACTGGCTCAATAAATGCCGTATCCCGCGAGGGGCTGGAAAAAACCTATGACACCAGGATAAAGGTTACCGTCAACGTTGGTGACTCTTTAAGCGGCATCTGCCGGGTAGAACTCTCCAACGACGGAGTTAGCTACACAATAAAGTATGAAGCGCCCCTGAACCCGGATAACGGCACCGGGGTAGCGAACTACGCCAACACCTTTGATTGGGACGTTCCTCTCGGTGCAGGGACTAAAGTAGTCTACGCGCGTATTACAGACGCCGTAGGGAACCAGAAAGTGGTTACGGATACCATTGCCCTAGCCGAGGACATGCTTCCGCCGAGCTTGACGCTTACGATAAACGGCGGGGCTGAATCTACCACTTCGGCTATTGTTACCCTAACCCTAAGCGTTCAGGACAACGCTTCCACTACTTCCCAGATGCAGATGCGCTTCTCGAATGACGGCAACCTCTGGTCACCCTGGGAGCCATTTGCCCAGACCAAGATGTGGGATATAACCGCTTCTGCTTACGGTGGCAACACCAATCCGGGCATAAAGAAAGTTTATGCCCAGGTTTGTGACCAGGCCCAGAATGTGACCCTGGCCGTGGCGGAGATAGGCTACAATCCTAACCCGCCGACAGGCACAGTTACCATAGTGGGCGGCTCTTCCGGCACGTGGAACGGCAATGCCGCGCTTTTCACTTCAAGCGACGCCCCAACTCTCAGCTTGGGTTTTTCCGGAGCTACCTACGTGCGGTTTGATCCCGGCACGGGTATCTGGGGAGACTGGGAAGCCTATACTTCCACAAAAAATGTTTACCTGGTCAAGTCTTCCGGCGTGACGCGGCTTCGCGTGCAGGTTAAGGACGCCTACGGAGTCGCATCATCGCCGCAGGAATTTCTGGTGGTGGTAGACCCGACTCCACCGGTTATCCAGTCCTTGCGGGGGTTAAATGGGGCCACTGCTACTACGTCTTATAGCGCAACGTTGGAAATAAGCGTCAAGGATAATATAAGTGGTGTGCTGTACTATCAGTATCAAGTTAACGAGGGCTACCTGTCGTCTTGGGTACCCTTGTCGAAAAACACTATCGTTGTTTCCGGTTTTTCCAGAGGGGCCAACAGGATAACCGTGAACGTAAAAGACCAGGCGGGCAATATTGCATCAGCAAGTACGACCATATTTAAGATTTAACCTATGAAATAAATGTCCCAGTAATATCACACAGCAGCCTCTAAACTTTTGTTTTTGCCTAAAGGCGATGGCTAAACCAGGTAATTATGGAAAGGAGATTCGACCATGAAAAAGGTGATATTTGGGTTTAACTTATGGAGAAAGCTAATGATAATTTTGCTTACTGTTGTTATGGCAAATTTTTTCGTTGCTCCACTTGTTCATGCGGCGATTATACCTTCTACAACAGTATCTTTTACCTGTTCAAGCTTCGATAGCGGGACTATTTACAGCTACAATGCGCCCAATGGTTCTAAGGTCTGGAGGATTTCTGGTGAATCGAGTTTTTCTACTCATTACGGTTTTTTATATGTATATGCAGATGGAAATCTTATAGCTGAGTTTGATGATTATAATCAGTCTTTTGATGTTTCCAATTTATCCGCGAGTAATATTACTGTAATAACACAAAAAACAAGTAAATCTGGCCTAATGGGGATTAAAAATGGGATCATTTATGTAGGTTTTGACGTGGCAGATAACGATGCAGTGAAGGACGCTGGTGGTACAGTACTATCTGCGGCAAGAAACGCTTACAGTGCTGCAGAGGCCGCTAAGAACAGTGCGGCAACTGCCGCTACCAACGCCCAGAACGCTTATAATGCGGCCAACGCAGCTAAAACTTCAGCGGCGGCGGCTGCTGCCAATACAATTTACAACGGCCAATCCGCTGCCTACTGGGCTTACCAGGCGGCCCAAAGCGGTGCAGACACTACGCCGCCGGTAATCCAGAAAGTACAGGGGCTGAATGGAGCCACCTGTACTACTACCGGAACTTTCTCCGTGGTCGTCCAGGCGACTGATAACAGGGCTGGCCAGCTTCAAGCCCGCGCCCAAGTTGACGGGGGTGCATGGACTGGGTGGTACAATATTCCTGGCAACGCAATACCGGTAACCCTCTCATCTTCCGGTGCCCATACTATTACCGTTGAAGTCAAAGATTTGGCTGGAAATACTTCACAAGCAACAATAACGGCATTCAGGATATAGCCATTTCTTATCACCCCGGTTCACCGGGGTTTTTCTTTTGGTTGAGGGGGGGTGATTTTCGACGCGGAAAATTTATCTTGTCCTGGCCGTCCTGGCTGGCGTCCTATTCTTGCGGGCCGGACCGGCGAATGCGGCATCCTGGCAGTACGGCATAACTGCTTCCGACACTCCTGCCACCATTGACAGCTCTGCCACTACGGCAGTCGTGGACACCACCCTGCACGAGATCCGGCTGCCGAAGTACAACGCCAACGCCGCTTCCTTCTGGCCGGACGGCGGGCCGGACTACGTGGTGATGGCCCCTGGGAAGGTGATTCATTACAGCTTCGACGGTACGAAAATGGTGGAGAACACCATCCTTGACGTGTCCTTGTCCTCTAACCCCCTGGCTGTAGCGGCAGGTGACACTTACCCGGACGTGGTGGTGGCCACTAAGGATAAGCTTTATCATTATTCCTTTACGGGTTCCGCGATGATCGAAAACCCGGCCCTTTCGGTTACGGGTCTGGCCGGGGCGGTGGCCGTGGGCGTCCGGCAAGGGGAAGTCGCCGGTCTGGTGGGAAAGTCGGTCAAAGATTTCATGTTCACGGGCTCGGGCATGGTGGAAGTGCCTTACCTGGAGCCTTCCGGGCTGTCGAACCCTATCGACTTTGCCCTGGTGGCCGGGAACTACGATATGGCTGTCCTGGATAACAACCAGGTGCGGTACTTTAATTTCACTGGCTCAAGTCTTACAGAAAATCCTGCCCTGGCTGTGACCGGCCTTTCTTCTCCCGTGGCGATAGCCGCCGCGGGGGAAAAAGACCTGATGGTGATAGACGGTAAGGAGGCGAAGCACTTTTCTTTCGACGGCTCTGCTTTCCGGTACAACGCCGCCCTTTCGGTCACTTCCGGACTCAATAATCCCGTTTGCGTGGCCGTAAGGCCGGGAACTTTCGACCGCATTATCATCGACGGCGACCAGGTGAAATATTACTCGTGGGACGGCACCCAGTTAGTGTATAACCCTGATATGTCCGTTACCGTGGCCGGCCTCTCCAACCTGGGCAGCTACGCCCCTTCGGCGATGGTGGTATCGCAAGCGAAAGACCCGGGCAATAGCGTGGATTACGTCCGGGTGCGGGCCTACGTAAGCGTGCCCGACAAGACTTCGATAACCTTCTCGCTCACCGCCGACGGCGCCACCTGGGCCAAAGTCTGGCGGGTGCGGGGCACGCCATCCGGCCCGGTAGCTGAAGTCACTACCGACAACGGCGCCACCTGGACGGCCATAGGCGACGTTTCGGCAGTTTCTCCTGCTTCTGTTGATACCCGGCTCTGGGCGCAGGTGAATCCCGGCCGGGCCGTAAAGTGGAAGGCCGACCTGGCGACTTCCGACCCGAACGTAACTCCCAAAATAGTAGCTTTTAACGGAGTAGCCGTAGTCTGGGACACGGACGCCAAACCCTACCCGCCGGTGATCGACACCCTTGGGACGTGCTACACTACCACAACGCCCACCCTGACCTGGAGTTTTTCTGACCCCGACCCCGGCGACAGCCAGAGCGCCTTCCAGCTACAGATTGTCCGGGCTTCCGACCTCCAGGTGGTGCTGGACACCGGCAAAGTTATGGGGAGCAGTACCCAGTATACTGTCCCCACCAGCGGGGCGCCGGACGTCCACGGACCGCTGTGGGCCTCCGGCGACTACCGCTTTAAGGTGAGGGTGATGGTGTGGGACCAGGCGGGAGTAGATTCCAACTGGTCTGCCTGGGCTGACATTTGTGTGATGGCTTTTGAGCGGCCCAGGGTGGCCGGGATAGCCAGCCCGCCTCCGGATCAGGCAGCGCCGGATCCGGCCAACCCTTCGACGCACATCCTCATAACTCCGGGTATGACCGCCGCCCAGCTTCCCAGGGTGAAGGCGGGGGCAAAAGTAACCCTGCTGATAGACAGCGTGGGTCCTCTTGACGCGGTTACGGCGGTCTTCCCCTACGAGGCGGGGCATCAGGCCACGATAGGGTCCGGGCCGGTAGCCGCAACGGTTAACGGCACCAACAAGACGTGGCAGGTCGAGATATGGACAGACCCAAGCCTAGAGGTCACGCCCGAGGGCACGGTGGTCACGATGCAGCTTACCGGCACGGGTGCGGCGGGGAGCGCGGCCCTGGACGCGCCGCCCTATGCGGACGGCGTGGTGGTCACCGAAGGGACTGTCTACAACGATTGGTTTGTGGTCTTACAGGGGAGAGATACTTCATAATTGTTAAGCCGGGATAGTGGAGATCCCGGTTTTTTCTTTTAGAAGGCTAAATACTTAAAGGAGCGTGATCTAATGTTTGCAATTCAAACTAATCCCCAACCAATGTCCCTGGCTGCTGCAAAGGCCGTAGGTATAGATGTGGGGTACGGTTTTGTCAAGGCCGTTTCGCCGGTGGCCAGGGTTTCCTTCCCCTCGGTAGTGGCGCCTTATATTGAGGACCCCCTAAGTGGCTTGTTTTACGATGGGACGGGCCACAGGGTACGGGTGCGGAAGGCTAACGGGGAGGTAGAGGAAAAACTTGTCGGCGAGGCGGCCCTGCGATCCCTGGCGGCCACTGCCACCTTAAGCCGGGAGAAACCTGCATCCCTCCATGATCTGATGCTGTTGGCGGCCGCCTACCTGGCGGGCGCCGGGGATAAAGGACCATTTCCCAAACAGGTTGACCTGGCGGTGGGGTTGCCCCTGGCCTATTTCCGCGCCCAGAAGGACGCTTTGAAGAAGCGCCTGGAGGGCCTGGCGGCCTGGGTGAGCGTGGACGGTGGGGAAGAGAGGTATATTAGCTTCGGCAAGGTGCTGGTATTCCCCCAGGGGGCGGGGGTGGTGCTGGCGGGGGATGTAGTCCTGCCCGGGAATGGTTATCTGGGAGTGGTCGATGTGGGAACATACACCATCGACTACCTGCTCTTTGAAGACCGGGGTGATGGTGTCCCCCGCCCCCTACCGGAGGCCTGCGGCAGCCTGGAGGCCGGCGTGAACCTCCTGCACCGCGCCCTGGCGGCCGAGTTCCAGCGCCAGACGGGCGCGCCCCTGGCCCCGTCCATGTACCAGGAGGTTGTTGAAGACGCACTAGCCGGGCGGCCCATTCACTATGCAGGCAAGGATATCCATCTTGAGGAAAAGTTACTAAAGGCCAGGCGCGACGTCGCCCAGGCTATCGCCCAGGGGGTACTGGCCGCCTGGAGCAGCCGGGCCAGCTTTGTGGCCATGACGCTTCTTGCCGGCGGTGGGGCCTGCCTGTTTGGAGAAGAACTTCTGCGGTCCTTGCCGGGGGCGCGGGTGGCTAAGGAACCGCTATTCGCCAATGCTATGGGTTATCTTAAGATGGTTTGTAACAATGATTAAGCCTTGCAATTGCTAATACAACAGGGGTTTTAAAAGAGATTTTGTAACAATAGTGAGTATGTAAGGACATAGCATTCTTTGTTTGTAACAAACGAGGTGAAATATATTGTCCGGTGCCTTGAAACGCCTTAATTTGCAGTTACCACAAAACCATCCCGTATTCTGTTACCCGCCCCGCATCAGGGCTAAAGTGGCCCGGGAATGGCTGGACCTGGGGATGCGCCTGGCGGCCATAGAAGAAAGGTTGGCCAAACTGGAAGAGCGGGGGGCTGTTCCTTCTGCTTCAGGCGCTGACAATGGGGAAGGGAAGAAAATTGACCCTATCAAATTCCGGGAAACCCTGGCGGGGGTTTTTGATTTTTAGGAGAGGTGGTGGCCAGAGGTGGGGGAGAAGAACCCGTTTGTACCAGTACACGTGCAGGTATCAGAACTGGTCCTTATACCTGAGAGCGAAATTATCGTTTTAAAGCCGCCCGGGCAGACGCCCGTGACTGTTTACTATATCGGTCCCGCCCAGATGGAAAAGGTAGAAGAATACTTCGCCAGCAAGTGGAAACTCTACAGCCCCTGGCGGAAAGAAGGTGATTCCCTTGCTCAAAAAAAGCGACGTCGAAGCGGTAATAAGGCACCCCGAAAGGATACGGGTCTACTACCATCCGATAGTGGAACTTACGTCCGGGCGGTTATGGGGGTATGAGGCTTTGGTCCGGGGTGAGGGAATTCTTGCCAAACCGGGGCGGCTCTTTAAAAGCGCCGCGGCCTGGGGGCTTTTGGGCGAGCTGGATACGGTCTGCTTTCTGGCCGCCCTGGCCGGCGGCTACCCGCCGGAGGGGTACTTAAGCGTTAACGTGACGGCGGCAGGGCTGGTTGCTATTGACGCCGGCGCCTATGCGAATCCACGGCTAGTCATCGAGTTAACCGAGTATGGCTTAAGGGATATACAGCAATTAACGGGTACTTTAAGTGCCTGGCGCGGGAATGGCGCCAGGATAGCTATAGACGACGTGGGGCCGGATATAGGCCAGCTTAGGGCGGCCCTGTACCTGCGGCCTGATTTTGTAAAAATAGATCGTTCCCTGGTGCGGGGCTGCGACTGCCATGTTTCTAGCCGCCTGCTGCTGGCCCAGGCCCTGGAGGTATGCCGTTAC
>NZ_BJKN01000001.1:1094830-1111572 GCF_006538365.1 Moorella sp. E308F
CCAGCTTAGGGCGGCCCTGTACCTGCGGCCTGATTTTGTAAAAATAGATCGTTCCCTGGTGCGGGGCTGCGACTGCCATGTTTCTAGCCGCCTGCTGCTGGCCCAGGCCCTGGAGGTATGCCGTTACTTGGGGGCTGGGGTAATCGCCGAGGGTATCGAAAAGCCGGGCGAACTCCAAGTGCTACGGGACCTGGGGATTGAATACGGCCAGGGCTACCTGCTAGGGAGGCCCCGGCCCGGTTGGGGAGATACTTGCGTTATAGCCGGTGGGGGTTGAAAGAGATGCGTATCGCCGTTGACATCTGTAATACTGTCGCCAATGTAAACCGGGAGTTGGCAAAAAGGTTCACGGGGTTTTCGTTAAACCTCTATCCTTCCCCAATCATAACAGCGGGTTTTTTTGGTAGCCCGGAAGGCTTGCAATTGTTAAACGAGGCAGCGCCCATTCCTTATGCGGCGCTAGTGTTGCAATGGTTTACCAGGGCAGGGCACGAGGTTGTTTACGTGACCGGCAGGCCGGTCCTGGCTGCCGATGCGACACGGGAATGGTTGACGGTAAACGGCTTCCCGGGAGGAGCGTTAATATTTCTACCCAGGGGTTACAAAGGGCTCTTTGCGCTTAATTACGGTATTGACTGGTTCTTTGAGGACGACCCCCTGGAGGCACAAAGCTTACAAGGAGTTGTGAGCCGGGTTTTCCTGAAGGACTGGCCATATAACCGGCATGTCAGGGGAAGAGGGATAACGAGATTTAAGGGCTGGCGGGAAATCCTGCCTTGTGCTGTAGTAGGGAAAAAGGCTGGGGGAGGAGCTTTCGCATGAACAGAATGGAAACAGCTTACATAGAACCCAGGGATGAACTGCATGACGGCAGAAGAAAAAACTGGTTCTGGGACAGCAATGCTATCTTCGACCTCGGCCTTTCCTGCCACGCCATAGTAGTGCGGCTGTACCTGGCCAGGTGCGCGGGTGAGGGTCGCAAGTCCTGGCCGTCGATTGCCAATATCGCGTCTCATTGCAGCATCAGCCGGGCTACCGTCAAAAGGGCTATAGCTGAACTCGAAGAAAAAGGCCTTCTGAGAAAAGAAACGCGTCAGGACGAAGACGGGGAATACAGGAGCAATATTTATACACTCCTTGACCCCAGCGATACAACAGCAGGGCAGGGTAAAGAAATACCAGTCAGGGGTAGTAGGCTCCAACAGAACCTACCCTGTCACGAAATTGCAGGGGTAGGTTCAGACAGAACCTACTACCCCCCAGAGGTGGTAGGTTCACACAGAACCGGGGTAGGTTCACATAGAACCTACCCCGGTTCAGAGAGAGCCACTAACAATAACCAATTAACAATAACCAGTGAAGAAGATGTTGTTGTTGTAAAGGCTGGCGTCAGCCAAAACCTTGGCGGCGCAGGAGGCAGGGAAAGAGAAGTTGGATGCGCCGATAGCACCAAAGAACATCCTGGGGATAGGGTCCTGGGGGGAACCCTTACGGGTATGGCCGGAACTAAAACAGTGCTAGAAACTGGCGCCGGTGGCGAGCCGGATCAGCCGGAAAGGCAGACGGAACCGGAAACAGCTGAAAAGATCCAAGAGTTATTTATAAAAACCACAGGTTATCCATTGTCTGAAGCCGCACTTAACGAACTGGTAGGTTACCCGCCGGGATACGTGGAGCAGAAAATCAAGATGCTTGAAAGCGGCAAAGAAAAAGCCAATACGGTGGGCTGGCTGCTGGAGGCCTGCCGGGAGGACTACCGGCACCTGCCGGGGCCGAAACCAGCCGGAAAGCCAACCTGGAAAGGAAAAGAAAAGCCGCCAGGGCTATCAGCGCATAGTAAGGACTATGATAAATATCGGGAATTATACAGATTAGTCTGATTTGGAAGGAGTGGGATAAGATGACGGCAAATTCTATTTCCGAACAACTCAAAACAACCCCTCAAATTTGCGCCGCCTGCCGGTTTTACGGCAATCCCAGACGCAAACACTGCGGGTTATCCGGCAAAAAGGTTAACCCATACCTGGCGGCGTGCCAGTATTTTGCCGCATACGAAGAATACCCTCATAACTAGCAAAAGGAGGCGGGCAGCATCAAAACCCTGATAATAACTGAAAAACCATCAGTCGCCCGCGACCTGGCCGGAGTCCTGGGCGGTTTTAAAAGCCAGGACGGTTACCTGGAAAACAGCCGGTACTACATCTCATGGGCATTGGGCCACCTGCTGGAACTGGCTGAACCGGAGGACTACGACCCGGAACTCAAGAAGTGGTCCCTGGAGCAGCTGCCCCTTATCCCACCTGAATTCACCCTTAAACCCATCAGCAGCGGCAGGAAGCAGCTGACAACCATCAAGCGCCTGGTACAATCCCCGGACGTAAGCACCGTGGTGAACGCTTGCGACGCCGGCCGGGAAGGGGAACTCATCTTTCGCCGAATATACGCCTGGTGCAAAGGACAGAAACCCGTCAAGCGCCTCTGGCTCTCCGAAGCCACGCCGGCGGCCATCAAAGAAGCATTCCGTCGCTTGCGCGACAGCCGCGAACTGGACAACCTGGCGGCCGCCGCCGAAGCCCGGGCGCAGGCCGACTGGCTGGTAGGCATCAACGCCACCCGGGCCTTCACCTGCCGCCACAACAGGTTGCTTTCGGTCGGCCGGGTCCAGACCCCCACCCTGGCCCTGGTAGTGGCCAGGGAAAGGGAGATCCGCGCTTTCAAACCGGAGCCGTACTTCGAGGTATGGGCTACCTTCCGGAAAAGCACCGGCGAAACCTACAGGGGCACAAATGGTTCCGGGAAAAGCAGGACCGGCTGCAGGACAAGCAAGAAGCCGAGAACCTGACTAAACAGATAAGCACCGGCGGGATAGTCGAAAAGATAGAGCAGAAAGAGGCCCGGGAACAGCCTCCGCAGCTGTTCAATCTAAACGACCTCCAGAAAGAAGCTAACAAAAAATACGGCCTCACCGCCCAGAAAACCCTGGACGCGGCCCAGGCCCTGTATGAAAAACACAAGCTCCTAACCTACCCCCGCACCGACAGCCGCCACTTAACGACGGCTCTGGTCCGGGATACCCTGGCAGGACGACTGGAAGCCCTGACCGGCATACCTGACTACGCCGGCCTGGTCCCTAAAAACTTGCCTCAGCTGGGCAAGCGTTACGTGGACGACAGCAAAGTCAGCGACCACCACGCCCTCATCCCCACGGCCTCACGTCCCGATCTAAGCAAATTAAGCCCGGCTGAACAAAAAGTATACGACCTGGTAGTGCGCCGCTTCCTGGCCATCTTTTACCCGGACGCCCGGTACGCCGTGACTAGAGTAGTTACCGCCGCCGGCGGCGAGAAATTTTTATCCCAGGGCAGGGTGGAACTGGATCTGGGCTGGAAGGCCGTCTACGGCCGGCAGGAAGAAGGCGAAGCAGAAAGCAAAGACGAAGAAAGCCAGGCCCTCCCCCAGCTGGCGGAAAGCGAAGAAGTCGCCGTACAGGGGGTAGAAGTAAAGGCGAAGCAGACCAGGCCGCCCCAGCGCTATACCGAAGCAACCCTCCTGGCGGCCATGGAGAACGCCGGCCGCCTGGTGGAGGACAAAGAGATGGCTGATACTCTGAAGGCCGCCGGCGGCATCGGCACCCCCGCCACCAGGGCGGCAATTATCGAGCGCCTTATCCAGGTCGGCTATCTCCGGCGGGAAAAGAAAAACCTGCTGCCTACCGCCAAGGGCGAAACCCTTATCGGCCTGGTGCCGAAGGAGGTGAAGTCAGTCGAATTAACAGCCCGATGGGAGGAAGGGTTAAAAGAGATCGAGGAAGGACAGCGCGACTTTAATGAATGGCTGGAAGGAATAAAAAACTTCACCACGGAGGTGGTACGAATGGCCAGGGAACAGGAAGCCACCCCGGGGGCCGAGCCTGACCGGGAAGTCCTGGGGCGGTGCCCCCTATGCGGACGGGAGGTGATGGAATACCCAAAAAGCTACAGCTGCAGCGGCTACAAAGAAGGCTGCAAATTTGCCATCTGGAAAGAAATCGCCGGCAAAAAAATAACGGCCAACCAGGCTAAGGAACTACTGCAGAGAGGGAAAACCGGGGTAATCAAAGGCTTTAAGTCTAAAACCGGCAAAAAGTTCTACGCCGCCCTGACCCTGGGGGAAGGGGGCAAAGTTAACTTTGAATTTGCCGAAAGGAATGGCGAAACCCTGGGGAAATGTCCGCTTTGCGGTAAAGACGTTACCGAGTCCCAGAAAGGATACTGCTGTTCCGGCTGGAAAGAAGGCTGCAAGTTTGTCATCTGGAAAGAAATCGCCGGTAAAAAGATTACCGCCGGCCAGGCGAAGGAGATGTTGCAAAAAGGCAGGACCGGGATGATTAAAGGCTTTAAATCCAAAAACGGCAAGGAATTCGATGCAGCACTTATATTGGGTAAGGACGGGAAAGTAGGATTCGATTTTGACAAAGAACAAAACAGGAGGGAGAACGCATGAGGTTAACACCCGAAGGATTCGCTGGAACAGAATTAGATTGCTGGGATATCTTTTACGACGCCAAGGACCGTGGCAAAGTATTGAGCGGGATTGTCACGTCGGTTGTAACCCCCAAAACCCTGAAAGAGTTTTACTGGGAATTAAGGTTTAAAGAGGGGGACGGTATACGTGGCATAGTGCCGGCCTCCGAAACCGGGCTTCCCAGCGAGCGGATGATGAACTTTTTCATCGACCAGGAGGTAAACGTAAAAATCCGGCATATCGACAAGAAAAACGGCATCGTGGCCTGCACCAGGCGGGAAGTGGTCGAAGAAGCCCGTGCCAGTCTGTTAAATACCCTCCAGGAAGGAGAAGAGGTGCCGGCCCTGGTGCGCTTCATATCCCGCCGCAACGTGGGCCTCGATATCGGCGGCGGCGTAATCATCCCCGTGCCTTATACTAAAGCGGCGCACTCAAAATCACTGCCCCTGGAAGCCATATACAAGCCGGGACAGCTGGTTACGGCGGTAGTCGAAGGGATAGATAAAGAAAACAAAAGAATAGAGGTGGGCATTAAAGACCCCTGGGAAAACGCGGACTTCAGCAGGGGCGATATCGTATCAGGAAAAATTATCATGATCCGCGGGAGAAACCTTTTTGTTGAGGTCCGGCAGGGCATAGTTGGCATCGCCGGCTACCCGGTAGGTAGAAAAATTTCCGAAGGAGAACGGTTCCCTTTTCAGGTATTACACTACGATAAAGCCGGGAAAAAGTTGCACATGGTAGTCTTTGACCCAGAACGCATACGCGGGAGGAGGAAGTTGCATGCCAGAAGGCGTGAAGGAAGCAGCGGCCAGAGCAAATGAATGGATCAGCCCCTACGCCCGGGGCATTGCCCTGCACCCTGGCCAATTGGGGCCGGGCAGCGGCGCCAGGGATTTTAGCGGCCGCGCTTATGAATTATTAAGCGCGTTAGTTGAGGCCAAAGCGCTTACCCAGGAAGCTTCCGCAAATATATTAAAATGCAGCCGCCGAACAGCTAATTCAGCCCTAAAAACCCTATGGTACGCCGGTATGGCCAGGTGGGTAGACGTATTCACTGTAGTGGGCCCATTCCGCCTCTGGCTCCCGGCGGAAAGCCGGCCGCCCCTGGACGCCCAGGAGGCCTGCCGCTTGGCGGTTTACGGCTTATTCTTTTCCCTGGCCAAAAAAGAAGTGCCGGGGTTCAACTGGCAGTTGGTGAAAGCCAAAAACTCTTGCCTCCACGCACAAATGGCCTTCAACGGCGCTAACGGCCCGGAAAAATGGTTAATAGATGCCCCGCGCCTGGACGAAGAAATAAACCCGGCGGCGGATGTGTATATACTACCCATGGAAGGGCGGAAAGGAGAAATACCCGGAAAAAAATTCACCCTGGATGAATTGCTTCTCCGGCCGGGGATGCTAAAGGAAAAAATTAAACTGGCATAGAAAATTTTTCTTGACACCTTTGGATAACTTTGCTAGTGTAATAACTAGATAAACATACCTACTAACCATACCCTCACCCATCAGCATTTGCCTTGGCTGGTGCGGGTGAAAGCCCCGGAGCGGCCGTCATGCCGAAGAGGAGACGGATACGCTGGTGAGAGGTGCTTCACGAAAAGTCCCATAGCGAAGAGCTGGGTGTACTCGTGAAGCGGGAACGTCACGGCGATGAGCAGGCGTTCCAGATGTGCCGTCATAGCGAGGAGCAGACGGCACCGGTGGGACCCAACCGATACAGCGGGCAATATGGCGCGACCGCCACGGCGAGGAGCAGGCGGCGCGAACCGGAAGATGGCCGGCGCTACAGGTCCGGCTCCTGGGTGAGCGGCGTAAGCCGCAGCGGCGGCAAGGAGGACACTTGCCAAGGCAAGCCGTAGTAACCCTTGTAACTAACCGTCCTAAGCGCCACAGGCCGGAGCTGCCCATCTCCAGTGGTGCAAAGAGCAGGAGGGTTGGCTGCCTCCTTTAAGAACGGGCTAAGCGCCGGAAAAAGGCTTGCCCCCAGCCTTCGGCGTTACAAGTTTAGCGTAAAGCTACCAAACCGGGGCAGGATGAGCCGTATGTAGCGGCGCAAACATGTAAGAAAAGTAAAGATTGGCGGCTTCAACAGCTTAAAAAGCCGTGTGAGTCATGAAAGGAAACACTTTGGCCTAAGAAAGCAAGTTCAGTATTTACTTGCAAGGTCATGGTGTTTTTTGCTTTTACAAGGCCCTCCTACGGGCGCATGCTTTCAAGCGCCCGTGGGAGACCCCCCGGGCGCTTCAATTTATAAAGAAGGAGCGTGCCGGGATGAAAGGAGATTATTATGAACAGGGAAGAAGTAGCGCGTGTTGTCGAGCAATTACCACGGGAGGACCAGATCTGGTTAATGAACCAGATCATCTGGCGGTTCTGGCCGCAGTTCCAGGGCAAGGCGGTGGCCTTCTATGACCCGACTGAAACCTGGGACGACTGGGACGACAAAGAACTGGACGAGTATTACCGCAAAAAATGGGAAAAAGCAAAAGAACGACAGGAACGGCTTCAAGCCGGGAGACGTGGTGATCGCTGAAATCCCATATGCGGATGAAGGCGGCGGCAAGACCAGGCCCGCCCTGGTACTGAGCTCGTATGAGCACAACCAGAACAGGCGGGACCTGGTGGTCGCCAAAATCTCCGGCACCGGAGCTTTCAGTTCCTGGGATGTAAGAATAAATAAATGGCCGGAAGCGGGCCTGATGAAACCTTCCAAGGTGGTCTGCGACCATATCACGGTGGTTTCCAAGGCATCGGCAATAGTAATCGGGCATATTGATACTGGAACCCTTGCCGGGGTCAAAAAGAAAGTTGGCCTGCTTTTGAGCTTATAGGGCTTCAAGGGCTACCGGCCCTAAAATACCAATCCAACGAAAGGAGGATTGGGTACGGGCCGGGAAGGCCCGTACCCGCAAAAATGAGCCTAAAAGAACGCATTAAGAATGCCAACCGGGAAGGAAGCGGCTTAGGGTTCCTGCGCGGCCGAGAGAAAGGTGATTTCGAGAAGCTGATCGGGCGGGAAGTAACGTTGGAAAATGCCGCCATTGTCCAGTCTAACTACAATGACGGCGCCGAAAACGTGATTTTCACCGTCCAGGGCGATAACCGGCATTACTACCGCACCGGTGGCAATGTAGTCGTCAACGGTTTTAAAGAGATCACCGAAGGGCTCGAAGAAGAAGGCTTAAGCTGGGACATAATTGGAGTGACCTTCAGCCGGGTAAAATCAAGGAACGGGCGGGCTTACTACACCGCCAGGTTCCGAGATTTACGTTCCGGGGCCGAAGGGGAAGACGAGGCAATTTAACCTTGCCAGAGCGCCATCGGCGTAATAAGATGGAGGTGAAGGCAGGTGATTGCCGTGGAAGAAACGAAGAAAGAGACGGCAACGGCAGGAGATCATCCGCACCGCCTGGTGTCGGAAGAGTTTTTCTTCCTGTTGAACCGACTCGACCGCCTGGACGAAAAGTTAAGCGCCAAGCTAGATGATATGCACAGGGAGATGGGTGGCATCAACCGCTGGGCTTTCAGCCTGCTGGTAACCATGCTGGTAGGATTCGGCGGTATAATCGTCACCCTGGCCTTGGGACTGCGGTAAAAGATTAACACGGCATAAGCCTCAAACTATGAAAGAGGACGTCAAGGTTTAAACAACCTTTGCGTCCTCTTTCGTTTTTCGTAGGAAAACCTGGGCCGAAAGGCCCGCCCTAATTCTACTCGCGAAGGAGGAAAGGGGCGGGCCGGCGGCCCGCCCGGAAGGATGAAGTACGATACCGAGAAAACCAGGGAAGCCTTAAACCGTTTACTGGCCATGTTCGCGAACGGCGACCTACCCCCTGCCGTGGCCAGGACCCTGATTCGGCCCCAAGGCGGTCAGGGCAAACCGAGCGACACCTGGAGCCTGGGTAATCGGCTGCTGATGTACTTAGCCGGCACTGAAGACGCCCGGGGTTTCCATCAGTGGCAGGAAGCGGGGCGCAGGGTTAAAAAAGGCGCTAAAGCCTTTCACATCCTTGCCCCTTGTACGGTCAAAAAGATCGTTAAGGTCACCGACCCGGAAACTGGCGAAGAGCGCGAAGAAGAACGCAGGGTAATCGTGGGATTCCGGTTCATCCCGGTATTCCGCTACGAAGATACCGAGGGCAAACCCTTGCCGGAGGTAAAATACGACCCTCCCGAACCCCCACCGCTGCAAGAAGTGGCGAAGGCCTTCGGGGTGCAGGAAATCATCTATGCGCCTGGAGACGGCGGGTCTTACGGCTTTTACTCCTGGAGCAACGGCAAGAAGATTGTCCTCCACACCCACGACGTGAAAACATGGTTCCACGAACTGGGCCACGCCATCCACCACACCTTCCGCCCCCTGCAGGGCGGCCAGGTGCCGGAACAGGAAATAGTGGCCGAAGTGTTCGCGGCCACCATGTGCGAGGTCCACGGCGTAAGAGGGTACCACCAGTACAGTTGGGAGTATATAAACCACTATGCTGAAGGAAACCCGCAGGAAGCGTTAAAAGCCATTTTCCGCGTCCTAGCTGACGTGGAAGAATGCTTAAGAAAAGTATTTACGGCTAAACAAGCCCGAAAAGAAGAGGTAGCGGCATAATGCTATGGGCCATCCGGCTCGGCCTTATCCAACGGAAGGAGGAGAAGGGCGGGCCGCCGGCCCGCCCGAGAATATGGAGCAGATGACATTTTTCGCGACAGAGGGTTATGAAAGGAAAAAAACAGTAGCGCCCAAACTTCCGGAAACGGTTAAGGTTGTGCGCGTATCAATGGTAAAAGAAAACACCATACCCTATGAGACGCAAAGGCTCTTAGGGCCATTAGAGGCGGTCCCTTTGTTCAGAAAGCTTTTGGGCGGAAGGGACAGGGAGTGCATGGCAGCTATCCACCTGAATTGCAAGAACAGGATCAACAGCGTTGAGATCGTTAGTATCGGCACCCTGAATTCATCACCGGCCCATCCCCGGGAAGTGTTCAAAGGGGCTATCCTGGCCAACGCGGCAGCGATAGTCCTGGGGCACAACCACCCCAGCGGCGACCCCACCCCCAGCAAAGAAGATATCGAGGTTACCCGGCGGCTGGTGGAAGCTGGCAATATCCTGGGGATACAAGTCTTAGACCATATCATTATAGCGGATGACGGTTGGGTGTCATTAAAAGAAAGGCTATTGATGCCAATAATGCCAGCATAAGAAGCTCTAAAGGCCAACGAGCGAGAACCTTATCTGACGAAAGGAGGAAAAGGGGCGGGCCTGTGGCCCTCCCCAAGCATAATGAAACCAGTATACAGGGTATACGAAGCGCAAAACCCCGGTGAAAGCGATGTTTACCGGGTGGCCATGTCCGGTCTCCGGGAACTTTCCTTCCGGGAAGAGATTGCCCGCGGTGAAAGGCTGGTACAGTTAATCCGCCTGGTGGCGGAGACCAGCGACCGGAACGAAGCGCGGAACACGGCTGACTGCGAGGTCTAAAAAAGGAAGGAGGGCCAGCGATGCAGGCGTTAAAGGATACCTGCGAGCCTTTCCGGCGGGTTTCCCGCCGGGAACCCTGCCCTATCTGCGGCAAAACCGACTGGTGCGGGATTAACTCCCGCCTGGCGGTATGTATGAGGGTCAAGAGCGATTACCCCGTAAGCAACGGCGGCTGGCTGCATAAGCTGGCCCCGGGTGTGGTAAAAGAAGAAGTCTATTCGCCAGCGGGAACCAACCCTGCGGCGCCAATTGCAACAAGGAATCGCGTCTACCGGGCTTTTTTAAGTTGCCTACACCTGCTGCCGGAGCATAAAAAAGATCTGTTGCGGCGCGGTTTATCCGAAGAAGAAATCAAAAGAAACGGTTATAAAAGCGTACCATCGCCAGCGGAGCGCTGGCGGCTATGCAAAGAGCTAAAGGAACGAGGATACGACCTGGCCGGCGTCCCGGGCTTCTATCAGGCCCGGGGCCGCTATGGCGGCCATTACTGGACCTTTAAAGCGCCGCCGGGATATTTTATCCCGGTCCGCGACAGCGAGGGCCGCATCCAGGCGTTGCAGGTACGACTGGATCAACCGGACGGGACCGGCAAGTACCGGTTTTTCAGCACCCCCAATAAAACCAGCGGTTCCTCATCCGGTGCCCCTTGCCATGTGGTACGGCCGGAGGAACTAAAAGACCGCCGGGTCTGGGTGACTGAAGGGCCGCTTAAAGCCGACATCGCCTCCCGATATCTGGGTTCCGTTTTTATCGGTGTTGCCGGCGCCGGCAACTGGCGCCCGGCGGTAGAGGCAATCCAGGAACTGGGAGCAAGGGAAGTTGTAATAGCCTATGACCGAGATAAGAACTTGAAAGACGCCGTAAGGCGTGCGGAAAGAGAATTAAAGGTAAATTTGAGAAGAAAAGGCATAAGAGTATTTATAGCCTCCTGGAATCAGGAAAAGGGAATTGACGACGCCCTGGTTTCGGGATGCGAAATAACGGTAAAAGAAGAAAGGGGAGTGTAATGGTGGAGGAGCTCATTTACTTTGTGGATGAAGAGCATGAAGGAAATTTTAAAGAGTTATGCGCCTCCATGAAGAGCATGAAAGGCAACAGGGAGTACCGGGCCGCAGGTTACATCCTGGCCCTGCCGGAATTGTACCCTAAGGCCAAGCGGTACTTCAGCGACGCCGGTTTTAGGTGGTTCGACCTCCTTAAAAAGGTTGACCTTAGTTCAGGCCACCGCATCATGGTGAACCTGGCAGTGGACCTGTTCGGAGGGGCGACTGACCGGCCGTTATTCAACGTCGGCGATGCCATAGCGGTCCTGGACACAAAAATGTACCGGGCCGCCCTGGCGGCAATGCAGGTAAAGAGGCCGGTGAAAAAACTTTAGAGGGCGAAAGGAGTTAAGGGTATGTACCGGTGCAAGAGTGGCAAACACTGGTGGCTTAACAAAGAAGATGCCGAGAAGTGTTGCAACGGCTACAAGTTAATGCTTTGCATAGGCGATATTCAGGGCTGCCATATAACGGTTTATGAGGATGAGACCGAAACTATGTATGGTTACAAATGGGTACCAAGCTTTTCTGAAGGCAATGCAGATAAGAGGAAAGTGAAGAGCGTTACTCCTTTCCTGGAATAATGAGACGAAGTGTACTGAACGGTTTTCATGAACGGTTTTCGCAGGCATGGCCGGCCTGCGGGGGCTGAATAAGCCCGAAGGCCTTAAAGCAGCAGCGGCGCTGTCAAATCGCCGCCAGCCCTGACCCGGCCCCAGGGCCGGGTCGCCCCCCATGGGGGTAAGGGCTGCTATCTGCCCCGCAAGCCTAGGGCTTGCACCGCCGAAGGCGGCATGGGCAGTATGAATACTCAACTCGAAAGTACGGCGTGCGAGGCCAGCCACGGTCACAGGCGGCAAGCCGATGACGTAGCGGCCGGCAGGAACACGCGGACAATCGAATAGGGCGGTAAAACGGGAAACGGCCTTAACGTTGACCGACGGCAGGAGGGCAACGTTAAGGCGGGCCACCCGGATCGCCGCCGGCCGGGAGGTCGGCGGGGATACGGGGGCCGGAAACGGGCGCAGCCCGTCTCAGGCACCCCGGAGGGGGGCACTGAGACGGGCTAGGCGCCGAAACCGCGAAGCCTCGTAAAATAAGGCAATGTGGGAATCGGGAAAAGGTTTTTACCGCAAAAAAACGCCGAAACGCATCCCGCCAGGGCGGGATGCCTTACATAACTATTACTTTTTTTAGATCGGGGGAATGGCCAGGATGTTACGCATCCAGTGGAAGCCGACCGGCAATGAAGCTTATGACAGGCTCCTCGGGCAATTTGTAGAACGGGTGGCCAGGTATGCGCGGGGCGGTTCTATCCAGACGAGAGTGAGGAAGTATGAACGCTACCGCGCCTTTTTGCGCTTTTTAGCGGCTCAATTCGAACCCCAGGACATCCGCAACATCCAGCCGCGCCATGTAGCGGCCTATATCGCCCACCGCCGCCAGGCGGGGGTGCAGGAAAAGACGATCCTGGCCGAAGTATCAATCATCAGGTGGTGGCACAACCAGATCCCCTGGCGCAAATACGAAATGCCGGATAACAAGACCCTGTTTGAACTGGAGGAGAAATTGGATGACAAAACGTACTGCGAAGAAGTCCGGTACCGGTATAAAATCACCCACTCCCGGAGGCGGCGGCTTATTTCACAATCTCGAAATCCAGTTCGAGAAAGTCTACCGGCAGGCCGTTAAAGATACCCAGGGCAAGGTAAGCATAAAGACCCATTTTCGTTACCGGGACAGCATGAAAAAATTCCTTTCATTTTGCGCCACCAGGTTCCGGTTGCAAAACCTGCGGAATATCAGCGACAAGCACCTGGAGGCCTACATCGATTACCGCCGCGGGAATGAAACAAGCGAGAAAACGATAAAAAGCGACCTGGCGGCGGTCAGATTCTTTCACCGCTATATCGAGGGCGCTAGGTTTCAGCTGTCTGGGAACGAAAAATTCGGCCTGGCTTCAACCCCGGACGGCCGGGCAGACCGGGCTTGGAGCGACGGCGAATATAAGAAGATGATAGCCCTGGCGGAAAGACTGGATCGGCCGGAGGTGGCCCTGGCCATGCGCCTGGCCAGGTATGCCGGGCTGAGGGTGCACGAAATTGCCCGCCTGTCCCGGAAAGACGCTGAACAGGCCCTGGCTACCGGCATGTTGCATGTGAAGGGCAAAGGCGGGAAAGAACGCGATATCCCCTTGACGACGGAAGCAGCCGCGGCCTTAAAAGAAGCCTGTGAAATGGCGGTAAGTGAAAACGACAAACTCCTTGTACCCCCCGGAGAAAAAACCCATCTGGTTATTAAGCGGATCCAGAATTTCATCCGCCGGCACCGGGATAAGGTAATGGAATCAGGAAAGGAGGTCAACATTACTTTTCACGGCCTGCGGCACGCTTACGCCCGGGAGCAGTTCCGGGTAAAGGTGGGCGAGGTGAAGAAAATAAGGCGAGCCCTGGCGGAAGTATCGGAAAAACTGGGTCACAACCGGCCAGAAGTTACAAAAATTTACCTGGGATCGGAGTGGAAAAGATAAAAACATCACGATTACATCTATCATGAGTCCTTGAGCGAGGTTATAATATTTTACAAGAGAGGGTAGTTCATATTGCCAACGATATGCGAATTTCTCGGCTGTAAAGTCTATATGTTCTACCAAGATCATTCTCCGCCACATATTCATGTCATAGGTAAAGGATTTCGGGCGGCACTTTCAATACCAGATGGGAAAGTACTGGCGGGAACCCTTCCCCGGCGTGTTCAGGGAGTAGCAAAAATGTGGGTAAGACAGGAAGCCGCGGCGTTAATGCAAAACTGGCTGAGGGCAGAAGCTGGCGAGGTATTACAGCAAGTAAAACCTCCAGGAGGACGGTGAACGATAATGTTACGGGAAATTAAAAGCGCTTATCCAGTTAAAGACTACCACCTTATTCTGGAATTTGATAACGGCGAATACAAAGTTGTTGACCTGCGTCAATTCCTGAAAGGGCCAGTATTTGAACCTCTTAAAGATCCAAGTTATTTTAAACAGGTAAAGGTAGACCATGAGGCAGGGACAGTTACCTGGCCCAATGGCGCAGATTTGGATCCGGACGTGTTATATAGCCGGAGCCTCCCTTTAAGATTACCAGGGGAAGATATAGCCCAAGGATAGTAAAGTAGTAGCAGGATGCATAGTGCGCCTGCTACTTTTGTTGTAAGCGTCAAATACAACCCACCTTGGCACAGGGCTCGCGTTTAAGGGATAATCTTCCTCAGAAAACGGACTGAGGAGGATTTCCCCTTATGACCAGAGCCGAATTACAGCAACTGTGGGAAGCTCGCATAGCCGAATACAGGGAAAGCGGGCAAAGCGTTAAAGAATGGTGCGCCTCTCATGAGGGCATTAGCCCCAGGCAGTTATGGTACTGGCTGCGAAAGTTTAAGAACCAAACCCCAACTCCTCCGGAGCTTTCCAACCGGTGGCTGCCGGTAGAAATAAGTGAGCAAGGTTCCCAAAAGCAGGCCCTACTGGTCAAAATAGGACCGGCCAGCATCGAGGTAAGACCCGGCTTTGACCCGGCCTTACTCACCCAGGTAGTACAGGTGCTGATGGCGTTATGCTAAACGAAGTGGGTATCGACCGGGTTTACCTCGCCTGCGGCGCAACAGACTTGCGCAAATCTATTGACGGCCTGGCGGTACTGGTCAAGGAAGGCTTCGAATTAGACCCTTTTTCTTCTTGCCTTTTTGTCTTCTGCAACCGTAAGAGGGACAAACTAAAGATCCTCCACTGGGAGCACAACGGGTTTTGGCTTTATTACCGCCGGCTGGAGAAGGGGAAATTCATATGGCCGCAAGACACTACTTCTTCCACCATCACCATAAGCCGCCGGGAGTTGCGCTGGTTGCTTGACGGCCTTCCCTTAAACCAGCCTAAAGCCCATCCTGAGGTAAAAGCGCGCACCATCTTGTAAAAGAAATCGCTAGAAAGAAATATTTTTTGTTTGTGGTTGATTCTAGAGGAATTCGGCTTGATTTGTCGAATCATTAAGGCATGAACACTGCTAAGTCTCTTGCTACCATGACCATAGAAGAGCTGCAAAGCCACTGCCTTCAGCTGGAAGAGCAGTGTAGGCAGCTGGAACAACAAAATGCCGAACTGACCGCTAAATTAAACTGGTTTATGGAGCAGTTCCGTTTAAGCAAGAAGCGTCAATTCGGTTCTTCCAGCGAGCGGACTGAAGCACTAAAAGAGCAACAGCTTTTGCTTTTTAATGAGGCGGAAGTGGAAGCCCGGCCGGAGGAAGCTGAGCCGGATTTGGAGACCATCACCTACCAGCGCCGTAAGACGCGCGGCCGCCGGGAGATGAACCTGGAAGATTTATCGGTTGAGGTGGTAGAACACCGCCTACCGGAAGAGGAGCGGGTCTGCCCGTGTTGCGGTGGCCCTTTACATGAAATGAGCACCGAGGTACGGCAAGAGCTCAAAATTATCCCGGCCCAGGTGAAAGTGGTTCAGCACGTGCGCTACGTCTATTCTTGCCGCCGCTGTGAGAAAGAAGAAATAACTACCCCGGTTATCACAGCGCCCATGCCTGCTCCTGTACTTCCGGGAAGCCCGGTATCTCCCTCCCTTCTTAGCTACATCATGACCCAGAAATACGGGGCAGGATTACCCCTTTACCGCCAGGAGCAGCAGTTTAAAAGTTGGGGTATAGACCTTTCCCGGCAGACCATGGCCAACTGGGTGCTCCATGGAGCTAACACCTACTTAACCCTTATTTACGACCGTCTCCATGAACACCTGCTCAAAAGAGACATTCTCCATGCCGATGAGACCACGTTGCAGGTACTTCATGAACCGGGAAGAGAGCCTACCACCAAATCATTTCTCTGGCTTTACCGCACGGGGCGGGACGGTCCCCCCATCGTCCTCTACGACTACCAGACCACCCGGGCCGGCAAACACCCCCGCCGGTTTCTAAAAGGTTTTAAGGGTTATTTGCATGTTGACGGCTATGAAGGCTACAATGGACTTTCAGAGGTCACCCTGGTGGGCTGCTGGGCCCATGCCCGGCGCAAGTTTGACGAAGCCTTAAAAGCCCTGCCGGAGGAAAAACGCCATGCAGCAGTGACAGCCCGGGAGGGGCTGGAGTTCTGCAACCGGCTTTTTGCCATAGAGCGCGAGCTTAAAGACAAAACCCCGGAAGAACGATATCAAATCCGGCAGGAGCGCAGCCGGCCCGTGCTGGACGAATTTTTAGCCTGGCTTAAGAAGCAGAAACCGCAGGTGCTGCCCAAAAGTGCCTTTGGGCGGGCGGTTTACTATTGCCTGGGCCAATGGGATAAACTTGTCGCCTTTTTACAAGACGGGCGTTTAGAAATTGATAACAACTGCAGCGAGCGTTCTATAAAGCCCTTCGTCATTGGGCGTAAGAACTGGTTATTTGCCAACACTCCGCGGGGTGCTAAAGCCAGCGCTATTGTCTACAGCATAATAGAAACAGCCAAGGAAAACGGGTTGAACCCTTTCCACTACCTTACCTACCTCTTCGAAAGGTTGCCCAACCTGGACCCGCAGGATAAAGAAGCCCTGGAACAACTCCTGCCGTGGTCGGAAACTCTGCCCCCCATTTGCCGGATGAATAATTAAGCTTGTTTTAGCCCCCATCTCAGAAATCGGTGGGGGTTCTTTATTCTTATCTTACGTAAGGGCAAAAAGTGGGTTATATTTGACGCTTACCTT
>NZ_BJKN01000001.1:1111582-1290000 GCF_006538365.1 Moorella sp. E308F
AACTCTGCCCCCCATTTGCCGGATGAATAATTAAGCTTGTTTTAGCCCCCATCTCAGAAATCGGTGGGGGTTCTTTATTCTTATCTTACGTAAGGGCAAAAAGTGGGTTATATTTGACGCTTACCTTTTGTTTGTAAAAGTTTTGTAAAAAGGCACCGGAAGGTTAATTTCCCGGGCCTTTTCTTTTTAGGAGGTGATTTTTATGTTCAACAAGATATTTGCAAGTTTCACGGAGAAAACCGGCAATAACGGCATAGGGTTTCTTTTGCTGGCAGTCGGCTTCATAACGAGCCTGGCGGTATTGTACATCATCGACGTGTGGTTGCTCGGTCCTGTAGCCGCCATCTTTGCGGCAGCTTATAAATGGCTGGCCGGGGGCCTGCACGGGCACCCCAATTATACTTCAGCCTTGTGGTACTTCCAGCACCCGGTGGCAACTGCCAGGGCCTGGCTGGGCGGCCATATCTCCCAGCCTGAAGTGCGTTCCTGGTGGATCGGCCTCAATGTTTTCATCGCGGTAATATGGACCCTGCGCCGGATAGCCTGGCAGTTTGACTGGGCGATAATTAACGCCACCGGGAACGGGATAAAGATAAAAAAGAACGATGCCACCTACGGCAGCGCCAGGTGGGCCGTGAAAAGCGACCTGGCGCGGGTTTGCGACTTCGGCTTCGGCCCGGGAATAATACTGGGCGCTTTAGGCGCAGCGCCGGTTCGTATCCCCCCTAAACCCAAGACCTGGATGAACCGCCATGTGCTCGTGGTCGGCGCCCCCGGTTCCGGCAAAAGCCGTGGCTATGTCCGGCCCAATATCTTCGCGGCGGTCCGTTCAGGGGAGAGCGTCCTGGTGACGGATCCCAAGGGCGAGCTTTACCGCAGCATGGCCGGCTGGTTAAAGTCAAAAGGGTACACGGTTAAGGGCTTCAACCTGGTCCAAATGGAACAATCGGATCACTGGAACCCTCTGGGGGAGATCAGGACCCCATTGGATGCCGACGTTTTTGCCCAGGTGGTTATCAGCACAACTGAAACCGGGCCTAAAAAGGGCGGTGACGCCTTCTGGGACCGGGCTGAACAGAACTTGCTAAAAGCACTGGCCCTTTATGTAACCACAGAACTGCCTGCGGATAAACGCAATTTTGGCTCCCTTTATGATATATTAGCTGCAGGTGATTTTGAACAAGTGGATGCCTTGTTCACCAAACTTCCACCGGGCCATCCAGCAAAAGGACCGTATAATGTTTATGCCATGGCCGGCGATAACGTCAAAGGTGGGGTGGTAATCGGGCTGGGTACCCGGTTGCAAGTTTTTCAGCAAGAAATGGTGCGACGCATAACTGGTGACAGCGATATAGACTTAACGTTACCTGGCAAGGGAAAGTGCGCTTACTTCATCATTACCCCGGATACCCACGGTGCCTTTGATTTTCTGGCTTCACTGCTGTTTACTTTTTTATTCGTCCGGCTGGTGGAGGTTGCTGATACTTCTTCCAATGGCCGTTTACCGGTGCAGGTCAGATTTCTCCTGGATGAGTTCGCCAATATCGTAAGCATTCCGGAGTTTGAAAAGAAAATCGCCACCGTCCGCAGCCGCGGCCTCGACTGCCATGTTATAGTCCAGAGCATTCCCCAGTTGGAAAGGAAATATGGACGGACATGGGAGGAAATAATGGCCTGCTGCGACACGAAGTTAATTATAGGCGTGAAAGATGATACTACCGCCCGCTACGTAAGCCGTATGCTAGGGGAAAGTACCGTGGAAACAAGAAGCGCTACCCGGGAAGTTAACCCAATATGGGGACAGGGGTTATTTGACGACAGGCGTAGCCTCGGTATTACCGGCCGGGAACTGATGACCCCGGACGAGATCCAGAAAATGCGCTCAAAGTTTTGCCTGGTATTTCTCCCCGACGGCACACCGCCGGCGAAGTTAAGGATCCTTGATTATGAGCAGTTCTCGGAGGCGAAGGAGTTGAGGAAGGTTATAGTTACAGTAAAAAGGGAAGAAAAAATGGATCAGAAGATCGTAGATGAGATTAACGAAAGTGAAAATGAGGAGGAACGCCAGGGTCCCTTGAGCCAGCAACCAGTAGAAAATGGAGAAAAAGAAACTTTGGCGGAAGAAAATTTACAAGATAAGGGTGAAGTTATGGAGACAGGAAGCACAGGTAGCGGAAAAACCGTTGTCCCGTGGTAAACGAGGGGAATAGTGAGTTATCAGTGGATCAAGGAATTGGCTCGGTATGGTGGCTTGGAATTACCTAGCCATACTCTTCGGACCGCCTTGCCTTCCAGCCGGGAGGTAAATGCTGCTGCTAAGATCGGAAGGCAGGGTCTGAAGGCTTGAAAAAATGGTCTGAGGTAAGAACCCCTCTACCACCTCGGCCAATTGAGTCTCTCTGGACGACGTCTCCACCCGGGACTATATTGCCGACGGTGTGGCCGATCTGGCCATGTTATCGGAGTACAAACGTAGTAATAAGAGAAACCCTTGGGACGCAGGTTAACTGCGGGCCCGGGGGCTTTTTGTTTACTTATTGGGATAGGGGAAATGTTTTCCGTGATAACTTTTTTTAACCAAATAGAAGGGATTCTTAATTTAATGTAGAACTAACTTATAAAGTCCATGTCTAAATTATAGATTTTAGGGGGCCAAAGTTGGCCCTTTAAGCTATTGGTTATGGTAATGAATAATACTTTTAGGATGAAAAACAATGCATTCTTCAGGAGATACTATCGAACGCTTATTTCATTACCACGTTTTCCAAAATAGGGTTCTGGAATCATCTGGCTCTGCGTTTCAAACGCTTTTTGAGCAAATTATGATGAGAGCCTATCCCACCGATTTTCAACCAGTGAGGGCTTACGGAAACCAAGGAGACTGGAAATGCGATGGACGCAAGGGCGGGCAGTATTTCCAATGTTATGCACCTGATAATTTAAAGGTAACAAATTTCATTGCTAAAATTAAAACCGATCTAAAAGGATGCCTTGAAAAATGGGGTTCAGCAGTTAAAGAGTGGACTTTGGTTCATAATGCTAAAGTAGGTTTACCTGCCCAAGTTATTAACTATGTCGACCAACTTAAAAAAACTTACCCTGAAATACATATTACTTTTTGGGATCGGCAAAGATTATGGCAAGTAGTTGAAGCCTTGCCTCTTCAAAAGCGGAATGAAATTCTTGGCCCAGTTCCCTCACGTGGTGAAGTTCAGAATGTAACTTTTGCAGAATTAAAGGTTATAGTGGATTACTTATCAACAGTACCTCCGGATGCTACTCCGGTTGGAACATTAGTACCTCCTGATAAAAAAATCAAATACAATAGATTGGGGAGACACTCCGAAAATCTAATCCGCATCGGTATATGTGAATCTTATAGAGTAGAGGATTATATTAATCGACATCCAAACCCTGCTGTAGGAGAAGTGCTAAGAAAACGGTTTGTACAGGAATACCTTGACCTCAGGGATAAACATCATGATGAGCCCGATCTAATTTTTGGTAAATTATTAGCGTTTGCATCCATAAATTCCCAAGATACAAGAATTCAGGGTGCAGGGCTTGCTGTCCTGGTTTATTTCTTTGTTACCTGCGATGTGTTTGAAACGAGTGAGGGAATAACATGATCCTGCCCAGTAAACACATGGCTAACTATAGATCGTTATTAGGAATTGGTTTTGTTATCCTCCAAATTTTAGATAGACCACAAACGGTATCATCGTTATGGGAAAAGCTATCAGAGTTAGCTCCAGATAAGTTATGCGGCTCTAAACCAAATTTTGCTCAATTTGTTTTATGCCTTGACATGCTTTTTACCCTAGGTACTATCAGGATGTATGGAGGCGTTCTTACTAGGAGTGAAACCCTATGATGATAAAACAAGTACTCGCAAATGATCCTCGTTTTAAGGCCAATAAAGCCATCTTTAAACCCGGCTTAAATGTTATACTTGCTGATCGTGATAAGAAGGCTAAAGAACGCGACACGACGAATGGAGCGGGGAAGACTACATTTCTAGAGATTATACATTACTGCCTTGGGAAGGATGTGTCTAAAGATAAGCAATCTATTTTTAAAAAGTCTGCACTGGAAGGCTGGATATTCACAGTAGTAATGGCCTATAAGGGTAAAGAAATAAAATTTTCTCGGCCTGTAGGAAATAAAAGTAATGTTATTACTATCGAAACCCCAATACCACTACACGGATTTAATGATTATTTTTCTGTCGATTTACCATCTGGAGAAAAAAGAATAACAATAACTCGTTCAGCGTTTACGGAGGCAGCAGGGCCGTTATTTTTTGACCTTCCTTTAAAACCTCTCGAACCCTATTATCCAAAATTCCGTTCTTTACTTTCTTATCTTATTAGAGTAGGTAAAGATGCCTATCATTCGCCATTTTCCAATAACCGGAAGCAACAACAATGGGATGAGCAAGTTTGTACTACTTTTCTTTTACGTTTAAATCCAGATTATGCTGGCCGCTGGCAGGCGCTCCGAGATAAGGAGAAACGCTTTAAGGTATTAGGTGAAATACAAAACATTAATTTACCAACCGGTAAAAAGGTTACTAAAGCGGCCTTATTTGCTAAATTAACACGTTTAAAGGAGCAGGTGGAAAAGGATCGAGTTGCTCTTAATACTTTTAGAGTACATGAACAATATGAAGCGATGGAGCAACTAGCAAATAACTTGACCGAGCAAATCCACCAATTAGTTAATGATAATATTAGTGATGAGCAACTAATTGCGCATTATCAAGAAGTTAGTAGAGAGGAAGAGGTTGACATTAATCCTAGCGATGTGGAAAAAATTTATAAAGAAGTGGGTGTTGCTTTTCCGGATCAGGTTCGTAAACGACTTGAAGAAGTAAAAGCGTTTCATGAAGCTGTAATAGCCAATAGACGATATTTCGTTGAACGTGAGATTGAAAAACTTAAAACTACTATTGAAGAGCGCCGCGTTGAAATAAAAAAACTTACTGATAGAAGGGCCGAGATTCTAGCGGTGTTGTCAACCTGTGGAGCATTAGAGGACTATATGGCTTTAGAAAGGCAATACTATGCAACCTTGGATGAATTAAAGGAAGTTGAAAGAGCTTATAATGAAAGAGTCGAGCTAGAAGAGGGAAAAAGTGCAATCAGGCGAGAACGCGAGGATCTTAAAGAAAAGGCTGAGATGGATTTATCAGAGCGAGAGGAACTTCGGAAGGAAGCCATTTTACTTTTTAACCAAAATTCCCAAGTACTTTATGAAGTACCTGGGGATTTGCTGATTGAAGTTACCGATAGTGGCTATAAGTTTGAGGTTGAGATCGAACGAGCTCGCAGTCAAGGCATCAGTAATATGAAGATATTTTGTTATGACCTTATGTTAATGCAGCTTCCACGCATTAACCGATTTCCCAAATTCCTAGTTCATGATAGCCTGATATTCGAAGGTGTTGATAACCGCCAAAAAGCTAAAGCTATAGAGTTAGCTGCAAAAGAAGCGGGAAGGTTAGGATTCCAATATATCATGACAATTAATCGGGATGATGTTCCCTGGGGAGATTTTTCCCCCGGCTTTGAAAACCAATTTCGTGAAGCGGTTCGTCTAGAATTGAATGACCAAGAGGATGGTGGCCTTTTAGGATTCCAGGTTTAGGCAAATCAGCAAGAAGAAGGCAGGTAAAGTGAAAATACCTAAATTCGCCAGTGAAGAGGAGGAGGTAGAATTTTAGATTTAAAGGGGCATTACTTACAGTTTATGCCTTATGTTACCGATTTGAATTGTGGATTTGAAAGTATGCGCCCCGCCTCCACCATCTGAATCCACAGACACCTTGAAGGTGACTTCAATGGTTTTTTTATGATGATCTTCATATTCAGGTATATATTTTTGAGGTATCCAAATGCCAGCGAGTACCATATACCTGGCTTTTGTCTGCCGGCTTTCATCACAAAATACCCGGATAACCTTACGCTTGTTAGATGGCAATAAAGGTTCCTCCCTCAAATATCCCTTTTTCAACTCTTACCTTCCTACCTCAAACACCGCCGCCACTTCCCTCACAAACAAATCAGCATTTATTACTTGAAAACCTGTCATATATAAGACAGCTTTCATGCAGAAAAACACCCTTATCTTTTTTCCTTTTAGGCTGCAGAGCGAAATCAAACCAAGGAGGAACTGGGCACTCAGAAAAAGGACGAGATGGTAATTTGGGGCATGTTGTTTATGATGTACCCCACAGAGGTATTTCTGTAGTCTACGTCAGGAGAGAAAAAACTGTCAGTCTGAGCGATAGGAAACGGTCAATCACTCAATATGGTGGCCACTTTGCTTAAGGACACGGATTGCTAAACCAAGTTGTTCCTCTTTAACCAGCAAATAATCCGTATCATAGGTCGATATCGCAAAAATACTTATTCCCGCCTTAGCCAGGGGGGTAACCAGTGATGCCAAAATTCCCGTCAAAGAAAAATCTAAGGGACCTTCTATTTTCAAGCATCGCCACCCCTTTTCGCAAAGGACATTTACGGGTACATCTTTCTGGGAACAGACAATTGAAAGCTCAGAATGGGTTCGAGTGCAAGAGAAAAAACTGCTCCTCTGTGCCCATTCCGGTAGTGGAGCATCCCTGTCCAGCCTGCAGATAGCAAGTGTGTCGTCCATTATTGCCAGCTTTTGCTGTTGCATTCTACATCACCTGTCCACGTATTTAGTATTGGCGAAGCCTCGCATATGATTAAAAGATAATTCGTTGTATGATAAAAATATTCCTTCTGACGGTTTTGCTGTTTATGTGGTTACACATTCCAGGATGAGGTAGAAGATAATGAGGACGGACGTTTCGCCTAATGTTTGCGTCCTATTTCGCCAGAGTAGTGCGAGGCTAATCCGCCATTATGTATATTTATAGATTTTCCGGGGAAAATATCCTTGAGGTGATAGTAAATGGTTTTAGAAGGTCTGGCGGGACCAATTGTTTTGCTGGGCGGGTTGATTCTCATGTTTCTGGTTGTACCCTGGGAGCGAGTTAAGGAACTGGCCCTCATCGGGTTGGTGGGCGGATTAGCCCTGGCTTTCCTGGTAGTTTACCTGATGCAAAACTACTTCGGTTTCTGGACCTTCCGCCGCGTTGATTTGGTCAGTATCGGCGGCATACCCCTTTTCCTGGCGGCAAGCTGGTTCCCGCTGATAATTGTCTTCAGCCATCTCCTGGCCCAGTACAGGAGCATTTTGCCGGTGGTGCTTATCCTGCTGGCTTTTCCTCTGGGTGCCACCTTACTCCATCTGCTCCTGCGGGCCAACGGCATGCTGCTTTATCGCAACTGGAACCTGCCCTTAACTTTCATTCTCTCCTTAGGTATCCACCTGTTGATAATGTCTTATCTTTATGCAACGGGCCGGTTGGAGAACTTACGCGGGCTTACCCAAACTCAAACTTAAAGGACCCCGGTATTTTTACCGAATCAATGTAATAAAGTCAGCCCGGGTGTTAAGGCTGACTTTATTTATGTGCGCCTGGCATCGCACTGAACCGCCGGAAGCGGGGGAACGAAGCTGCGTTGTGAGCAGGCATAGGGCAACCGGCCACGGCCACCTTGAACCTGTGGTGAAACAATATCGGCCCGGCGTTCTGGCCTGTCAGGTAACGGTCAAGCCCGGTAGTTTCAAGAACTTTGGCCAGGGCACGGGCGAGGGTCCCATCGTTAAATAATGTTAACGGGCAGCTGGAGGCACCCCATTTTAGTCCATTTTACGGTTCTACGCCAGCTACATTAGTGAATTATATCACATAAGGAAGAGGCATGGAGCGGTTAGATTTAATTAATGTTTAACTGGGCAGGAGATTTCCTGTAACTGTCGAATAGAAACGAAATGGTTGCTAGGTGATGGAAGTAACAGGCTGTTGAATAATAGGGAGGAGATCTAAGAAGCAACAATGGACGTCCCCTTATCAGAACCCGCCCGGCAATACGAAGACGAAATAGATTTAAGGGAAATTTTGCTGGTCCTCTGGCGCCAGCGCTGGATGATTACCTTTATCACTCTGGCTGCCGTATTAGCCTCTATCATTGCCAGTCTAGTGTTGCCCCCGGTTTATAGAGTAGAAGCTCTGATAGAATTAGAAAGGATAGACGCAAAAGCCTTGCAACAAAATGAGGGAAAAGCAATACTTGAGAGCCAGGCTCTCTTAACCACAGCCCTGGAGCAGCTGGCAGTCCCGGCGGACCCTAAAAGTTTTAAGACCCGGGGGGAAGCGATCAAAGATACCAACTACCTCAAGTTTTTCCTGGAGGGCCGGGATCCCAGTCAGGTTGCAGCCGTGGCGGCTAAAATGGTGGCCCTTTTTATTGAAGAGAGGAATAAAGTGTATGAGGAGCGTCGGGCGTCGCTGGAAGAAAATCTACAAAAAATAAGCCAGGATCTGGAACAATCCAATGCTGAGAAAGAAAAAATTAATGCGCTTATCGCCGGCCTGGAAAAGGCACCTTTAAGCGAAGTCGAGCAGAAACTTTATACCCTGCAGCTGGTCCAGTTACAGGGAATCCAGGCCCAGGAGAAGGTTGGACTGATAGGGCAGTATCTTTCCCTCCAGGACAGGCTTGCCGCCATGCACCCGGCCAGGATTATCGATGACATCAGCGAGCCGGAAAAGGTCAGGCCCCGCCTGTTACTCAATGCGGCTGTGGCCCTGGTCCTGGGTATAATGACGGGTATTTTCCTTGCTTTAGGCCGCAACTGGCTGGCAGGACCCTCCTAAAATTGAACGCCGGGGCGAAAAATATGGTGAAACCTTAAAAAGCTGGGAGGGTCAATATGCAAAAAGGCAAAAAGGTTCTAGCTCTGATAGCAGGTGTGGCTCTGGTGTTTTCCTTTGTCCTGCCTGCCTGGGCCAGGGGAGGAGGAGAAAAGGGCAGGACGTGGGAGTATGAGTTGGAACTGGAAGCCGGGTTACAGGATGATGTACAGCAGGATGCTGACCAGGAGCAGGAAAGAACGAGGGAGAGGGATCGCGAAAGGGAACAAATAAAGGTTAAGAACGGGAAAAGTGTGGCGAAGCACGTATATAGAGGCGTTGAGAATGCCCTGTTACATGTGAAAAATCCGGTAGCACGTGCTGCTTTGACAGCAATCCTGGAGGGACGGAGCGTAGCCGAAGCAGTTTATGAAGCCAAGGCGCAGCTTGATACCTGGAAGGACGCAGAAGAGATTGTTGACGTCACGGAGCAGCTGGAAAATGCCGTCGAAGCCGATACGACCCTTGATGCTGCCACCCGGGCGCAAATTAAGAAGCAGCTGGGCATGATGTATTTTAAGGCCGGCAAGTTTAAGGATGCCCGGGAACTGCTGGAAGACGTACTTGAGGAGGAGCCTGATGACGAAGAGGTTTACCGGCAATTAGATCAGGCTTATGCGGCCAGCGGTGAACTGCAGGTAAAGGTTTTTATCAAAGGGAAAGCGCTGCAATTTGACGTTCCTCCCCGGATTGAAAACAGCAGGGTCTTGATACCTGTACGGTTCCTGGCCGAGGGGCTGGGCGCAGAGGTAAATTATGATAATGGTGTTGTAGTAATTACCAATAAGGGCTCTACCATTCGCCTGGCAATAGGGAGCAATAAAGCCCTGGTAAACGGAGCGACGGTTTATCTGGATGTCCCGGCCCGGGTGGTTGACGGCCGTACCCTCGTCCCTTTAAGATTTGTCATGGAAAAATTTAAGGCTAAAGTAGATTATTATGACGGCAGCAACCTGGTGGCCGTGCAGCCTTTATAAAGCATCAGTTGACGAGGTAACTTTAAGGGCAAGAGGCCATTCTTCATCCCAATCTTTGATAAGCACCTCGGGGAATGAAAAAAATGGGTTGACAAAAGTTCCTCCCTGGCTTAAAATATCAACTAAGGCAGAACGAGAGGAGTATTGATCCAAAGAAGGACGCTTGTTGACGGGAGATACTATCAAGAGGCGTTTCATATTGCCCAAACATGTTATCCAATGATGGAAGCAAGGTAAAGGCGCTTTTCAGGAGTTCCGTCTTCTGAAATAGCGCTTTTTTATTCTATTGGCATTCTATCGGCCAGGATTATTAAACCTTTTTTAAACGAGTGCAAGGGTGCTTTAAAGGAGCAAAGCTGCTCCAGGAAAAGCACCCTTTTTACGTTTTGCAGGAAAGTCCGGCCGGACGATAAGATACAGGTCATCTTCAGCCGTTACAGCAGGCATGGAAACTGCAGCGGCTGGGGTGTATAAACAAATGCAGGTTTAGGATTTTGCATTAAAAACAATAAATATGGAGGGTTGATTATGACCAGAAAAATCGCCATTTACGGAAAGGGTGGGATTGGCAAATCCACCACCCAGCAAAATACCGCTGCCGCCCTTGCCTACTTCTATGGGAAAAAAGTCTTGATTCACGGCTGCGATCCCAAGGCGGATTGCACCCGGTTGATTCTCGGCGGCAAACCGCAGGAGACGGTGATGGATACCCTGCGGGAGTTCGGAGAAGATGCGGTGACCGTCGACCGGGTAGTAAAGACCGGGTTTTGCGGGATCAGGTGCGTCGAGTCCGGAGGGCCGGAACCGGGCGTCGGTTGTGCCGGCAGGGGTGTAATCACGGCCATCAGTTTGATGGAAGAGCTGGGTGCTTATACACCGGACCTGGATTTCATCTTTTTCGACGTACTGGGTGACGTTGTCTGCGGCGGTTTTGCTATGCCGGTGCGTGAAGGTAAGGCCCAGGAGATCTACATTGTGGCCTCGGGGGAAATGATGGCTCTTTATGCCGCCAATAATATCTGTCGCGGTATGGTCAAGTATGCCGAACAGAGCGGCGTCAGGCTGGGGGGTATCATCTGCAACAGCCGTAACGTTGATGGGGAGAGGGAATTGATGGAAGAGTTTTGTTCTCGCATCGGTACCCGGATGCTCCACTTTATTCCCCGGGACAATATCGTCCAGAAAGCGGAATTTAACCGCCAGACGGTGACCCAGTTCGATCCGGATTGCAACCAGGCCCGGGAGTACAAAGAGCTGGCCAGAAAAATCATTGATAACGATATGTTCGTCATTCCGCAACCGATGACCATGGACGAAATGGAGAACCTGGTGGTCAAATTCGGGCTGCTGGACTAAAAACCGGAAGCCTCAAGAGAAGATGAAAATTTATATACGGGGGTTATAGCTATGAAAATGCTCCGGGCTATCATTCGTCCCGAAAAAAGCGAAGAAGTGGTAGATGCCCTGGCTGAAGCCGGATACGTGGCCCTGACCAAAATGGATGTGGTCGGGCGGGGTAAACAAAGAGGTATTCATATGGGCAGTATCTACTACGACGAACTGCCCAAAGTAATGATCATGCTGGTAGTGGAAGACAGCCAGGTGGAAGAAGTGGTAGCGATCATTACCAGGTCAGCCCATACCGGAAACTTCGGTGACGGCAAAATCTTTGTCACACCGGTGGAAGAAGCCTACACCGTACGGACAGGTTCCGCCGGGCTGTAGGGAAAGGGTGATCTCCTTGAAAGAAATAGTTGCCATCATCAGGCCCAATAAAATTAACGCTACCAAAAAAGCCCTTGACGTGTTAGGTTTTCCGGGTATGAACGCCTGCAAGGTAGTCGGGCGGGGTAAGCAGAAAGGCATTCTTGGGGAAGTAGCCTTCACCGTCAGCCCCGAACTGCAAAACCAGGAGGGTGGGATGAAATACGTGCCCAAAAGGATGCTTTCCCTGGTGGTAGACGATCAAGACGTGTCCCTGGTTGTGGCGGCAATCATCAAAATCAACCGTACCGGCCAGATTGGCGACGGGCGTATCTTTATATGTCCTGTTGAGGAAGTAGTACGTATACGCACGGGGGAAAAGGGAGAGACGGCCATCTGATTGAGAGGGTAGGGGATATTTTCCGTTAGGGGGGAAGAAGAACATCATGCCGATGGTAAAAATGAAGTGCAACGAAACGATTCCCGAGCGGGATAAGCATATTTACCGCACCGAAAAGGAGAAATCCATAATTCCGGCCTGTAATATCGCCACCCTTCCCGGGGATATGACCGAGCGGGGGTGTGCTTTTGCCGGTGCCCGCGGGGTCGTAGGCGGACCAATTGCCGACGTCATCCAACTGGTTCATGCGCCCGTAGGTTGTGCCTGGTACACTTGGGGTACGCGGCGCCATCTGTCCGACTTTTATCTCTGGGCTACGCCCACTCGCCTGACCAATGTTGCCTTCAACCGCCGCTACTGCGTGTGTACCGACATGCAGGAAAAAGACGTTGTTTTTGGAGGCATGAAAAAGCTGGAACGGGCCTGCCTGGACGCCATCCGGCTCTTCCCTGAAGCAAAGGGCCTGATTATTTTTACCACCTGCACCACCGGCCTGATCGGCGACGACGTGCAGGCGATAGCCCGGCAGGTTGAGAAGGAAACCGGCAAGCTGATCTTCACTTCCGAATCACCTGGTTGCTCCGGGGTGAGCCAGTCAAAAGGTCACCACGATTTTAACACCCAGTTTTACCGGCAGATACGGCAGTTAAGGGAGCGCCGGCCGGAGCTAAAAATGAGCGAAGAAGAAAAAACGCCCTATGACATCTGCCTGATTGGCGAGTACAACATGGACTGGGATTTAAAGGTGGTGAAGCCCCTCTTTGAAAAAATCGGCGTGCGCGTTGCAGCCGTTTTTAGCGGTAACGAGCGCATCGAAAACCTGGTCAAGATGCCCGACGTAAAATTAAACGTGGTGCACTGCCAGCGTTCGGCCGAGTATATCGCCCACATGCTGGCAGACGGGTTTAACATTCCCTTTATTCGCGTTTCCCTCTTCGGGATTAAACAGACTGCGGAAGCGCTGCGGAAAACGGCCGCCTTCTTTGGCCTGGAGGAGCGGGCCGAGGAGGTAATTGCTGAAGAAATGAAGCGGGTAGAGAAGAGCCTGGCTTTCTACCGGGAAAAGTTAAAGGGCAAGCGGGTGGCCATTTACGTTGGCGGGCCGCGGGTCTGGCACTGGATCAAGCTGATGGAGGAACTGGGGATGACCGTGGTGGCCGTCGCCTGCACCTTTGCCCACCAAGACGACTATGAAAAGATCAACGCCCGGGCGCCGGAGGGAATGCTGGTTATCGACAACCCCAACGAGTTTGAAATCGAAGAGATGCTAAAGAGCGAAAAACCGGACCTGTTTTTAACGGGACTAAAAGAAAAGTATATCGCGCGCAAGATGGGTATTCCTACGGTAAACTCCCATTCTTATGAAAAAGGTCCTTACGCCGGCTTTGTCGGTATGGTTAATTTCGCCCGGGATATTTACCAGGCCCTTTATGCACCGGTTTGGCAATTCCAGTGGGGCCTTGACGGTGCTCCATTAAAAGACGAGGGGGGAAGGGCATGCAGCTAAAGGAAATTCCAATTGCAGGCATACCTTACGATCAGATAAAAATCGCCAAAGTCCCGGCCACGCCGGAGTATTGTGAGCGGCCGGCAGAGCTGATCCCCTCCACGAGCAGGAGTGTGGTGATCAATCCCAACCGTACTTGTATGCCCCTGGGAGCCATGTGGGCGGTGCTGGGAGTAAAAAAGGCAGTTCCCTTTGTCCAGGGCGCCCAGGGTTGTACCACCTACGTGCGCTATACTTTCAGCCGTATTTTTAAAGAACCGGCCGTTATCGCCACCGCCTCCTTCCATGAGGATGCAGCGGTTTTTGGTGGCCGGCGCAACCTGGTGGAGGGCATTCGCAACCTGGTGGTACGTTACTGGCCGGAGTTGATTGGTGTAGTGACCACCTGTTCCAGCGAGATTATCGGCGACGATATGGTCAGCTTTATCAAAATGGCCAGGGCCAACCTGCGCAAAGAGATCGGGGCGAAAAAAGCGGACCAGATCCCCATCGTGCTGGTTAACACCCCCAGCTTTGCCGGGTCCCACGTGGAAGGTTATGACCGCGCCTCCCGTGCCTTTGTGGAGACCCTGGCTACCACCAGAGGGGAGCCCAACGGCAAGGTAAATATCATCCCCGGCCTGCTCTACCCGGGCGATATCCGGGAGATCAAACACCTGCTGCGCCACATGGGTATAGAAGCGATAGTGCTCTTTGATATTTCCGATACCCTGGACGCTCCCCTGGAGCCGCCAACGTCCGTCCCCTACTGGGCTCCCGGCGGCACTGAGGTAGAGGAAATTAAAGATATGGCCAATTCGCTGGCCACCTTTGCCCTGCAGCCCCACGCCGGCCAGGCCGGGGCCCGCTACCTGGAGCGCAAATACGGCGTGCGTGCCGTGGTGGGGCCGCCGCCGGTGGGAGTACAGGGCACCGATGCCTTTTTAAAGGCGTTGCGGGAAATAACCGGAAAACCCATCCCCCGGAGCCTCTTAGAGGAAAGGGGACGTTTGGTTGATTCCCTGGCCGACACCTTGCATCACACCATGATGAAAAAGGTGGCTGTTATGGGGGACCCTGATATCGTGCTCGGTGTCACTCGCTTCGTGCTGGAAATGGGTATGGAGCCGGTGGCCCTGGCCGGTGGTACGGCCAGTAAGACCTTCGTCCACGATGTAGAGGCTATCCTGGCCGAGGCAGGGTATGAAGGTGAACCGCCGCTGATCATCAACGGCGGTGACCTGTTCGAGTTTGAGGAGTACCTGAAAAAACAATCGCGCCTGGACCTGATCATCGGTAATTCCCGGGCCGTAGACATCTCCCGTGAGCTGCAGGTACCACTGGTGCGGGTAGGTTTTCCTATCTATGACCGCTTCGGTTATCAAAAACGCCCCATTGTCGGTTACCGGGGTGGGGAGATGCTCCTGGCGGAAATTGTCAACAGCATGCTGGATTACCAGTACCCGGATGACCGTACCCAGCAGCTGTAAGGAGATGAGCGAGGCAAATGCTCATTGAAACAATGCCCGAACGGACCGGACATCTGGAGCCGGCGAACCTGCCCGCGTGTGAGCGGCAGACCTTACCCGGGGTGATCTCCCAGCGGGCCTGCCTGCTTTACGGAGCCCGCTGGATGCTGGCGGCCATCAGGGACGCGGTTCACCTCATCCACGGGCCGGTGGGTTGTGCCTACTACAGCCAGACGGTACGACAAAAGAATTACAAGGTGTTTTCTACCGGTCTGGGAGAAAAGGAGATTATCTTCGGCGGCGGGCAAAAACTGGAAGAGGCTATCAGGGAAGCAGTAAGTTTGTATCCCCGGTCGTCAGCCGTGCTGGTTTACACTACCTGCGCGGCAGGACTGATCGGTGAAGACGTGGAGGCAATCTGCAAACAGGCGGCGGCTGCCCTGGGCCTGCCGGTGGTGCCGGTCAACTGCCCGGGTTTTGGCGGGGTGAGCCAGGGTAACGGGCACGATGTTGCTGCAGCAGCTCTGCTGGAGCATTTTATCGGGCGCGGTTCTGCCGGGACGCCCCTGGAAAATAGTGTGAACATCCTGGGCGAGTTTGATGTTCAGGGCGATTTGAAGGAAATTGAGCAGCTATTGCAGCGACTCGGTTTAAATATTATCTGCGCCGTTTCCGGCCGGGCAACGGTAAAAAATTTGGCCCGGGCTCACCGGGCCAGGCTCAATATCGTCCACTGCGGGCGTACCGGGCGCTGGCTGGCCCGGAGGATGGAGGAGCGCTTCGGTATTCCCTGGCAGAAGGTATCCTTTTTCGGTTTGGACGCAACCGCGGCGGCACTGCAGGCCATCGCTGCTTTCTTTAACCGTCCGGAGGCGGCCGCGTGGGTAGAAAAGGAGGCGGAAGCCACCAGGCAGAGGGCGCTTCCTTACCTGGGACGCCTGGCGGGCAAACGGGTGGCCCTGTTTTTTGGCGCTTCACGTATGGGTTCCATGGCCGGGGCCTTCAGGGAATTGGGTATGGAGGTGGTTTTATGCGGCTCCCAATTCGGCTGTCAGGAAGATTATACCGAATCCCGCCGCTGCCTGGGCCGGGGAACGCCGCTGATCGATGACGCTCACCAGCGGGAGCTGGAGGAATTCTGGCACCGCTACCGGCCGGATTTGCTGGTGGGGGGTACCAGGGAGAGATTTGTGGCCCATAAGATGGGAATACCCTTCCTGGTCTTTCCCCAGGAAACAAGCCCTTATGCCGGCTTCAACGGTTTTGTGCATCTGGCCCGGGAAGCGGCGGCCCTGGTGGGAGCGCCGGTGTGGCGGTTGAGCAACAACGAGCTCTTGCGGGAAGAAGGAGAAGAAAAGATGGCTGAATATGTACGGTATGTGGAGAGGGGGAAAAAGGAGAATGGGAGATCCAGCCTATGAAGAGATAACCAGGGAACATCCATGCTACAACAAAGCCGCTGCCAGGTGGTTCGGGCGCATCCACCTGCCGGTAGCGCCGGACTGTAACATAAAGTGTCGCTATTGTACCCGGCTCTACGATTGCGCCAATGAAAACCGACCCGGCGTGACCAGCCACCTGATGGCCCCTGGGGAAGCCCTGCAGCACGTGCAGCGGCTGGTGGAAAGGGACAGGTGCATCCGGGTGGTAGGCGTTGCCGGTCCCGGGGAGCCCCTGGCCAATAAGGCCACGATCCATACCCTGCGGCTGGTACATCGCCGCTTTCCGGGGCTGATAAAATGTATCAGCACCAACGGGTTGTTGTTGACCGAAAGCCTGCCGGCGCTGCGGGAAGCAGGGGTGCGGGCGGTGACGGTGACGGTGAACGCCGTTTCCCCGGCGGTAGGCAGCCGGATTTACGATTACGTATCTTACCGGGGACGGGTATATAAGGGAACTGCCGGGGCGGAACTGCTGTGGCGGGCCCAGCATGAGGGTATTCGCCAGGCCCGGGAATCGGGCATGGTCGTTAAAGTAAACAGCGTGCTCATTCCCGGAATCAATGACCATCACCTGGAAGAGGTGGCCCGGGCGGTGAAGGCGGCCGGGGCGCATGTCATGAACATAATTCCCCTGATTCCCCAGGGGGAATTTGCCGGACTGCTACCACCGCCGCCGGCGCGGGTCAACCTGTTGCGCCGGAAGTTGTCGCCCATTATTGACCAGATGTCCCACTGCCGGCGCTGCCGGGCGGACGCGGCGGGGAGGCTGGGATGAGATTTTATGCCCTGCCCTGGAGGTGAGGCTGATGCGGGTGCGGGTTGTGGATACGACCTTGCGGGACGGGGAGCAGGCCCCGGGGGTGGCTTTTAACCTTGAGGAAAAGGTAACCATTGCCCGGATGCTGGACCGGCTTGGCGTAGCGCAGATTGAGGCCGGCACGCCGGCCATGGGGGAAATTGAGCAACAGGCTATAAAGGCCATCGTCAGGATGGGCTTAAAATGCCGGATCAGTACCTGGAACAGGATGCTATGGGAAGATATCCGCGCCTCCCTGGCCTGCGGGGTACGTGATGTGCATATTTCCGCTCCCGTGTCGCCCATTCAAATCCGGTACAAACTGGGGCAAAGTCACCAGTGGGTGCTGGAGCGCTTGCGGCAGGCCTGCCTCTATGCCATGGACCACGGCCTGCGGGTGACAGTGGGAGCGGAGGACGCTTCCCGGGCAGACCCCGTTTTCTTGCTGGAGTTTGCCTTCCTGGCCCGGGAACTGGGGGCGGAACGGCTGCGTTACTGCGATACCGTGGGTGTTCTGGACCCGTTCGCCACCTTTGAGCGTCTTGCCTGGCTGAAAGAAAAAATAGACCTGGAACTGGAGTTTCACGGTCATAACGACTTCGGCCTGGCCACGGCCAACGCCCTGGCGGCCGTCAAGGCCGGTGCTGGTTGGGTGGATGCCACCATCTGCGGACTGGGGGAAAGGGCAGGGAACGCCGCCCTGGAGGAGGTGGTCATGGCCCTCAAGCACCTGCACGGGGTCGAGCTCGGCTTCAAGACGGAAAAGTTACAGGAAATCGCCGCATATGTGGCCCGCGCTTCCAGACGGCAACTGCCTGCGTGGAAACCGATCGTCGGAAGCAACATATTCGCCCACGAATCAGGTATTCATGTCGACGGCACCCTCAAAGATCCCCGGACTTATGAGGTATTCGCGCCTGAAGAAGTCGGCCTTAGGCGGCAGATTGTAATCGGCAAGCACTCCGGCACCGCCGCCCTCAAGGCGAAGTTTGCCGCATACGGCATCGCTTTGAGCCAGGAGGACGCCGCAGTCATACTGGAACGGGTGCGGGCGGCAGCGGTGCAGCTAAAGCGCTCCCTTGGCGACCAAGAATTGATTTATTTATATGAGGACTACCTTCTCCACCAGGCCGCCGGGGCAAGTTCCGCACCCCAAGCGGTAGCAGCACCGAGCCAGGAAAAACGGCCTGAATAACCTCTACCTTCCGTGCAGCCTTTATAAAAAGCATAGGGAAAATAATCGAAGGGGAGCCTCGCCCGGGAGCGGGCTCTTTTTTTGCCATCGGTGTGCTATAATAATAGCAATTAACAACGGATTATATTAGCTAGAGGGGGTCCGGTGCATGATCGGTAAAGTCAATGACGATTTTTTCCGCCAGGCCATTTTACCCCATACAGGGGCTGGAGCTCCCGAGGTAGTGGTAGGGCCGCGCATGGGCGTGGATGCGGCTGTCCTTAAAATAGGAGAGGAGTGCCTGGCTGTTGCCGAAGACCCCATATTCACGGGGGCCACGATGTTCCCCGAAATTGTGGCTAAAGTCAAAGCCCTGGCAGCAAAAGTAGAAGAACTTGGTTAGGAGAGAAAACGTGGCCGCCTTAAAGGGGCTACGGTTTTAACCTGTACCGGCCCGGACGAGCAAAATATTAAAGAGCCAGAACTGGCCTGGAGGTGTCCTTTTTGCAGTACGAACCTGTTGCGCCTATTCGCTGGCAGGACGGCCAGGTGGAAATGATTGACCAGACGCGCCTGCCGGAGGAGCTGGTCATTATCCGGCCCCGGACGGTAGAGGAAATGTGGGATGCTATTAAAACGCTAAAGGTCCGGGGGGCACCGGCCATCGGCATAGCTGCGGCCCTGGGCCTTTACCTGGCCATCAAGGATTCCCGGGCCAGGGACAGGGCGGAATTTGAGACCGAATTAAAGCAGGCTGCCGCTTACCTGGCCTCGTCCCGGCCAACGGCGGTCAACCTTTTCTGGGCCTTGAAACGGGTTCAGAAGGCCGTTGCCGCCGCTGCCACCACCACCAATGATGTTTCTTCCTTGAAAGATCTGGTGTTAAAAGAAGCCCTGGCCATCCGCGACGAAGATGAAGCCACATGCCGGGCCATTGGAAAAAATGGCGCTGCCCTCCTCCAGGATGCCGAAGCCGTCCTCACCCACTGCAATGCCGGCACCCTGGCTACCGCCCGCTACGGTACGGCACTGGCGCCTATTTATTACCTGGCATCCCGGGGCAAGGTGCTCAAAGTGTTTGCCGATGAAACCCGGCCCCTTCTCCAGGGAGCAAGGCTTACGGCCTGGGAACTGCACCAGGCCGGTATCCCGGTTACCCTGATTACCGATAATATGGCCGCTGCCGTCATGGCCCGGGGCCTGGTCCAGGCGGTCATCGTCGGTGCCGACCGCATTACCGCTAACGGCGATGTGGCCAATAAAATCGGCACCTACGGGGTGGCAATACTGGCCAGGGAACACGGCCTTCCCTTTTATGTAGCAGCTCCGGCTTCTACCTTTGATTTAAGCCTTTCCAGCGGTGAGCAGATTCCCATTGAAGAAAGGGACCCGGCGGAAGTCAGCCACTTTGGCCTGCGGCCCACGGCGCCGGAAGGCATCAACATTTTTAACCCGGCCTTTGACGTGACGCCGTACCGTTATGTGACCGCTATTATTACCGAAAAAGGCATTATCAGGCCCCCGTATAAAGAGAATATCCCGCGCGTGCTAACCGGTGAAAGCAGGTGACAGCCGTTTACCCTGGGCGACGGATGAGCATAATATAAAAAATTCACCCCAAAGGAGGCCGGGCGTGCATATGGATAAGGAAAGAGAAATCGACGAGCAGCGGCGGTTGGCTGAAGCCCTGGGGGAGGAAGAAGAGCAAAAGAGGGAGCAGTTCGCCCGCGGTATCTTGCGGGAAAGGGAAGGCATAGCTGCTGAAAGGGAGAAATTCCTCCACGACCTGAAAACCACGTCCATCAAGAAATTGTAGCTAAAAAAGAGGCCATTTGCGGTTGGGCAGCAGGTGGCCTCTTAAAGTATTTCTAGTTCTATGATAAAATTGTTAAATAGTGGACAGTATACCAGGTTGGAAGGAGCGTGGTCCGGGTGCGCATAGCCATTATCGGAGGGTCCGGGGTTTACGATCCAGGAATTTTAAGCAATATCAGGGAAGAAAGGGTTGAGACGCCTTATGGTACGGCCGTGCTTAAGGTCGGTACTTATCAAGGCGAGGAAATAGGTTTCATGCCCCGCCATGGGGAGAAACATACTGTACCTCCCCACAGGGTGAATTACCGGGCCAACATCTGGGCCCTGAAGATGTTGCAAGTAGAACGAGTCCTGGCTACGGCCGCCGTCGGTTCCACCAACCCCGACTACAGGCCGGGGGATTTTGTCATTGTCAATGATTTCCTCGATTTTACCAAAACCCGCACTTATACCTTTTTTGAAGGCGGCGAGACGGGGGTAGTCCATACGGATTTTACCACTCCTTACTGCCCCGAGCTGCGGCGGTTGCTCGTGGAGACGGCTGCTGCCCTGGGGATCAAAGCCCACGACGGCGGCGTTTATGCCTGTACGGAGGGCCCCCGTTTTGAAACCCCGGCCGAGATCCGTATGATCCGGCAGCTGGGCGGGGACCTGGTGGGAATGACCAACGTCCCCGAAGTAATCCTGGCCCATGAGGTGGGCCTGTGCTATGGCCTTATAGCCATGGTAACCAACATGGCGGCCGGTATTTCCGCCACTCCTTTAAGCCATGCCGAGGTCCTGGAGATCATGGACCAGAACGGCAAGAACCTGCGAGAGCTCATCATGCAAACTATCCCCAGGATACCCCGGGAAAGGAACTGCCGCTGCAGCCTAACGGGTGGAAAAATTGAAGTCCACGACTAGGGTGGCGCTACTGCTGCCTCCAGGTAAGTCAGAGTACGCGCCGCCGCATCCAGGCGGGCGCGGATACCCAGGGGCAGGGTGGCCTGGGTGGCCAGGTGACCGGCGGGCAGGCCGTAGAAACAGGGAATACCCAGGGGGGCCAGGTGGTCGGTTATAACTTCCAGGAGGCCGGGTTGAAGAGAGGGATTTTCGCATCCGGTACAGAAACCTAGAACAATCCCGGCCGCAGCTTCCAGTTTATGAGCCAGCTTGAGCTGGGTGAGCATGCGGTCGATGCGGTAGGGGGCCTCATCCACTTCTTCTATGAAAAGGATTTTCCCCCGGGTGTCAATTTCAAAGGGTGTACCCAGGGTGGCAACTACCAGGGACAGGTTGCCGCCGGTGACTATTCCCTCGGCCCGTCCGGGAGTAATGGTCACCGGTGGGGGTAATCCAGGCGCCGGCGGGATGCTGCCCAGGGGTGAAGCAACCGCCAGGGCCCGGCAGAGGCTTTCCCTAGTATAGGGGGGGAGGGCCTTACTGCCCAGTTCGGGATAGAGCATGGGGCCATGAAAGGTTACCAGGCCGGTCATTCTGTTGAGGGCCAGGTGCAGGGCGGTAATATCGCTGTAGCCCACTAAAATTTTAGGATGGTAGCGGATAAGGTTGTAGTCGAGGTCAGCCAGGAGCCGCAGGGTGCCGTAACCGCCCCGGAGGCATATTATGGCCTTTACTTCCGGGTCCTGGAACATCTGGTGCAGGTCGGCCAGGCGCCCGGCATCGCTGCCGGCCAGGTAGCCGGTGGCTTTGCTGATATGGGTGCCGGTACGTACTCTGTAGCCCAGGCTGAGCCAGAAGTCGATCCCCCTGGCCAGGTACGCCGGGTCTGGCAGGGGACTGGCCGGAGCAATGATGCCAATCGTATCGCCTTTTTGAAGGGCCGGCGGTTTAATAATGGGAGTAGTTGCGGACATGGTGCTTCCCTCTGCTTGTAGTTGAATTCCCGGGGTTGCAGCAGGCCCCCCTGGTCCAATATATATGCTCTATTAAAATAAAAACGGCAGGGTGTACCTGCCGTTTGCCTATAATTTCACCGGGCAGCTATTTGCGGGTGATGCCGTCGGCGTTCTTTTCAGCAGAACCCTTGGCAATGAAAGTCTTGCAGCAGGTTTCTGCCGAAGACTTTACGGGGGTAGCTGAAATACTACCGGCCATAGGGGCATCGACATTCTGGGGTTGAGAATTGCTGATGGCATCGGAAGTAACCAGGATTTGCGAAGCGTCACAGACGTTACCGCTGGACCAGTAATGGCAGTTGTTAACGCTGCAGGTAATGCGCGGCATGAAGGGCACCTCCAAAGAATTGATTTGTTTTTTAATACAATTTCCTTGAAAGAGCCTTTTTATGCGCTGCTATACTTGATATAATTTACAGCCCACCGGTATATACTAATTTTGAAGTTTTAGTGAAGTTCCTTGACAAAGGTGAAGCCAGTAAATAAGATGGACTTAAACAACTACAGGCAGGGGGTATGTCAAACTCAACCCTGAACTTGCTAAAAATAGTTGAGGAGGTTATTATATATGATGTGGGGATATTATGGCAACTGGGGGATGGGCCTCTGGATGCTGGTCTGGTGGGTGTTACTAATTGGCATCCTGGTCCTGGCGGTTTATGGCCTGGTAAGCCTGTTTAACCGCCGCACCGGCCAGCAGCCCGCGCTGCGTCCTGACCCCCTGGCAATATTGAAGGAACGCTATGCAAGGGGTGAAATTACCACCGACGAGTACCACCGTATGCGTGAGGAACTCAGGGAGTGATATGTTCAATTCCATGTTCTGGGGAGCTCCTCATGGCGGTCATCAACCGCCTCCACTGCTTGTGACTTCCTATTTCGGGGGAGGGTGGCTATGCGACGCCAACTTGGCAGCGATGCCGGTTTAACGGCGCGAATGTTTTTGACCATGTTTTTACTGGCAGCCCTGTATCTCTTTTTCCTGGCCGTCTTGTGGCAGGCCGGGGTGAGTTATACAGGTATTATCATTTTTGTCGGGATTATGCTGGCCGTCCAGTATTACTTTTCCGACCGCATGGTTCTCTGGTCCATGGGTGCCAGGGAGGTATCTCCCCGGGAAGCGCCGGAACTCCATGCCCTGGTGGAAAGGCTGGCCGCCCTGGCCGATTTACCCAAACCCAGGGTAGCTATTGTTGATACTCCCATGCCCAATGCCTTTGCCACCGGCCGCAGCCCGGCCAATGCCGTCGTGGCAGTGACAACCGGGATCCTGGAACGCCTGGATCCCCCGGAACTGGAAGCCGTCCTGGGTCATGAATTGAGCCATATCAAAAACCGGGATATGACGGTGCTGACGCTGGCTAGCTTTTTTGCCACCGTTGCTTCCTTTATCGTGCAAAACTTTTTCTACTGGGGCGCCTTTGGCGGCCGCGACCGGGACGAGCGCAACAATACCATGCTGGTTTACCTGGTGTCCCTGGTGGTCTGGCTGGTCAGCTACTTCCTCATTCGTGCCCTGTCCCGTTACCGGGAATTTGCTGCCGACCGGGGCGCGGCCATCCTTACCGGTGCGCCGGGCCAGCTGGCCTCTGCCCTGGTAAAGATCAGCAGCAGCATGGCGCGCATCCCTGACCGGGATTTGCGCCAGGCCGAGGCCTTTAACGCCTTCTTCATTATCCCGGCCTTAAACAGCAACAGCATCATGGAGCTTTTCTCTACCCACCCGTCTCTGGAGCGCCGCCTGGCCTACCTGCGTAAACTGGAACGGGAAATGGAGGAATGGCGGTGAGCTTCTGGGACGCCCTCCTGGGGCGAACCCGGGTACCACCGGCGCGCACGGAGCCCCTTTTTGCCCTGAGCACGGCCATTGTCACCCTGGAAAGCGAGCTGGGCTGGCAGCCCTGCGGCCGCGCAGGGGTAGTCCTGCGGCCCGGTGAAGACAGTTTTTTTACCACCACCCAGGAAGAGACGGAGGAACTGGTATCCCTGGCCGCCCGGGAAATGGAAGGCCGCCTCGAGAGTAAAAAGGATGAATATGGCTACCACTGGCTCATCTTCGCCGATCGTGACTGGGAGGATCTGGTCGCCCTGGCCCACATGGCGGGTCAGAATTTTAAGGAGAAGGGTGCCGGCGACCGCCTGCTGGCGGCAGTTTTCAAGCTGCAAAAAAAGGACCAGGTCCTTTATCTCATTTTCAGCTACAAGAGAGGTGCTTTTTATCCCTTTATCCCCGTTGATGAGCACAATAAGAAGCGGGATAATGCCGGGGAAATGCGCCTGGCGGCTTTAATGGATAAGGAACTTCCCTGGGAAAAGGATATCACTCGCTGGTACCCCCTCTGGGGTTGCCCGGTATAATCCACGAAAGGAGTTTTATACTATGGGGATCCTGTCGCGCATGTCGACAATTTTCAAATCTAAGATGAACAAAATCCTCGATCAGGTAGAAAATCCCCAGGAAACCTTGGAGTATTCCTACAACCGTCAGCTGGAAATGCTCCAGAACGTCAAACGTAACCTGGCTGATGTCGTTGCTTCCAAAAAACGTCTGGAACTCCAGGCCGTCAAGTTGAAGGACAGTCAAAAAAAGCTGGAAGATCAGGCCCGCCAGGCCCTGCAGCTGGGGCGCGAGGACCTGGCCACTACCGCCCTGGAGCGGAAAGCAGCCATCCAGCAGCAGCTGGATGGCCTGCAGGAACAGATTAAAGGGCTGGAAGCGGAACAGGCAAAACTTGCTGCCGTAGAGGCCAAGCTTCAGGCCAAAGTGGAAGCCTTCCGGACTAAGAAAGAAATAATCAAGGCCCAGTATTCGGCGGCTCAGGCCCAGGTCAAGATTGGCGAGGCGGCCACCGGTCTGTCGGAAGAGCTGGCCGACGTCTCCCTGGCCATCCAGCGCGCCGAAGAAAAAACAGAGCAAATGCGGGCCCGGGCGGCAGCCATTGACGAGCTGGTAAACTCCGGGGTCCTGGAAGACGCCCTGGAAACGGCCGATCCTCTGGAGCGGGAGCTGAAGCAGGCTGGCGCTGCCACCCAGGTCCAGGCGGACCTGGAGCGCTTGAAGAGAGAGGTGGGCAAAGCTTGATAATCCGTATTTTATCGGAAGGCCAGTACCGGCTGGAAGGGGAGGCCTTGAGCGAACTCGACCGGCTAGATGACAGGCTGCTGGATGCCCTTGAAGCAGGCAACCCTGAGGAATATGATAACAGCTTCCGGGAGGTTCTGTCCCTGATCCGCGGGCGGGGCATACGCATTCCTGATACGGAACTGGTAGAATCGGATCTTATCCTGCCGGCACCGGATACTACCTTTGAAGAGGCCCGCAACCTCTTTGCTGATTACCCGAGGCATCTCAGCTAAGATAAAAGTAGAGGATTTTAAAAGCAGGTATCTTAATAGATACCTGCTTTTTGCTGGCGCTATATGGTAAATTATGGTATAATAAGAAATAAAATACAATCCAGCGGAGGGGAGAAAAATGCGTAAAGCCAGTTTGGCCGGTCTTATCATGTTTTTCATGCTGCTGCCGTGGGGAACAGCCTGGGCCGGGCCGGCGGAGAGCTCACTTCTGGCCCTGTTACCGCCGGAAAAGGCCAGGGCACCAGCATTAACCCGGGGCGGATTTGCTGTTATGCTGGTGGCAGCAGCTCGGATTAAAAGTGAAGTTCGCGACATCAACCTGCCCGATGACGTCCCGGCCGGTAGCTGGTATGCCCCGGCTTTACAAGCCCTCTGGCAGGAGGGGATGATTCATGGCTATCCCTACGGCAAACTACGTCCCGATCAGGAGATAACGAACCTGGAGGCGGTTATTCTTACAGCCCGGGTACTCGGACTGCCCAATGAAATCAGCTCGCCCCTTACCGAATTGCAACCAGGCGATATACCCTACGGCTTCAACCAGTATGCCTTTTTCCATCGCCAGGGGTTATTGCCGCCGGGGGGGCCAATGGCCTTCTTAACGCCGACCGCCGCCGCCGGCTGGTTGGCTGAAGTCTTTAACTCTGACCCCCGGGCCAAAGATCTAATGGATAAATGTCGCCAGGCCCTGGCCAGGCAACAGGGTATTGCTACCCGGGGGGAGGCCAGTATTAAATTTCACAGCCGGCCGGGTTTGCCGGTTACGGCGGAAATAGACCGGCTGGCAATTAAGGGAGAGGTTCTCAATGAAGTTCTCCTTCCGGGGCAAATGCACCAGGTTGCTGCCCTGGAACTGGAAGGCCGTAAGGCCCTGCACATTGAACAGGTCGCTAGCAATGGCAACCTGTATCGCCGGGTTGCAGAGGCTCCTGGCCAGATAGGTGACTGGGAGCGGTTAAGCCTGGCTCCTGATATTACCCTCCTGATGCGCCAGCAGCAAAACCTGGGGCTGCCGGCAAACATCTTTCCATACTTACGCTACCGCTACCTGGGCATAAGTAAAGTTGCCGGCCAGGAAGTCCTGGGGATCAGTTTTTATACCCGTTTGCATACAGCTGGGCCTGTTACTGAACTCCTACCACCGGCAACCCTGGGTGAGGGACTGGCAGCCTATCTTAACCCGCCGGAAAAACTTATCCGCTCCTTCTCTTACTGGGGTTTAGTTTACGTCAATCCCCGGACCTTTTTACCCGTCAGGAGTGTCATCAACCTCGTCATGGCCTTTGCCCCTGCTTACCGGGGGCAGCCGGCACCTATGGCGGCCATGGAATTGCGCTACCGGATAGATAGTTATACCTATCAGGGTATTAAGATTACCCTACCGGTTCCGGTGCCGCCGCCAGTAAAGGAACACTAGCAGGATAAGGCCCGCGACGATAACCGCATCGAAGCGGTGGAAAATAGAGCCCAGGGCTTCCCAGCTGGCCCCTAACTCACGGCCGGCATAGACCAGGAGGATGGACCAGGGCAGGGAGCCCAGAAAGGTATAAATGACAAAGCGGACGAAGGGCATGGCGGCAATGCCGGCCGGCAGGGAAATAAAAGTCCGGATAACGGGCATCAGCCTGGTAAAAAAAACGGTTGCTTCGCCGTAGCGTTGAAACCACTTTTCTGCTACGGCGAATTCTTTTTCGGAGAAAAAGACATAGCGGCCATATTTTTTTAAAAAAGGGCGGCCGCCCCGGAGCCCCACAAAGTAGGCGACAATGGAACCAATGGTACCGCCAATGGTACCGGCCAGGACGGTTCCCCAGAAATTGAGCCGGCCGGTGCTTACCAGGTAACCACCAAATGGCAGGATTATTTCGCTGGGGAGAGGTATGCAGGCGCTTTCAATGGCCATACCTATGGCAATACCTGTATAGCCGAGGCTGGCAATGAACTCCGTAATGGCATGAAAAATGGGCGCTAAAAGATTCTCCAAGGCGGGTATCTCCTCCTCAGGTGGGCTTCTACCTGCTGGTATCTGCTGGCGTTCTGGATAATTATATCAAGCTTACAGGCAGGTAACAAGGCTTTATTCAACTCCAGCAATGATCGTTGCTTTTACCCGGCTTTTCCTGCCGAACAACCTTCTCTTTTGGCCCGGCTTACGTTATAATAGCCTTATCTTACTACCGTTTAAAGAACAGGGGGAGGAGCAAGGTAGCTTTGTCAGTGGTCGAACTGTTAAAAGAAAAAATCCGCCAGGAAGGGCGGGTCATTTCCGAAGATATTCTTAAAGTGGATTCCTTCTTAAACCATCAGATTGATCCGGTATTGATGCTGGAGGTGGGCAAGGAGTTTGCCCGCCGCTTTGCCGGTACCGGTATTACCAAGGTCCTGACGGTGGAAGCCTCGGGGATAGCTGTAGCCCTCATGACAGGTTTGAGCCTCCGGGTACCGGTAGTTTTTGCTAAGAAAAAGCAACCTTCCACCATGGATGGCGATACTTACTGCGGCCGGGTGCGTTCTTTTACCAAAGAAGAGGTTATAGATATAGTAGTGGCCGGTAGCTACCTGGGACCGGAGGACCGGGTGTTGATTATTGATGATTTCCTGGCTTCCGGGGAGGCGGCCCGGGGACTGTTAAAGATTATCGACCAGGCCGGGGCCACCCTGGTGGGCATCGGTACTGTTATTGAAAAGGTCTTCCAGAGCGGCGGCGAGACTTTACGGGAGCAGGGCATTCGCGTGGAGTCCCTGGTGCAGATCGGCAGTCTAACAGGGGGGCAGATTGAATTTTTAAATTAATTTTTATCCGGTTGGCAGGATTTTTTTATCGGATGGCGAAATACATATCTAACAACTGGATAAATTGCTTCCGAGTTGCCGCTTCCCTCCGGGAAGGGCAAACGTCAGGGCCGGGGAGCAATCCCTTGACCTGCTATTGGGCAAAGGAAGGTACTCTTAGAAATAGGTAAGAGTACCTTTTTGTTTGGCGCAGGTTTTTCCGGGCCGGGCGACCTGACCACCGGGCCGGTCCGCAGTAGTGACCCTACGGCAGAATAAACTACCGCACCTTTCCTCCACCATGTTATACGGGAGGTGGGAGATTTAGATTTTAAGCTGAGATGTCGCATTTATATGCTAAATACCGAAGGGAGGAATAATTTTGGCGAAGCTTCTGGTGGTCGATCAGGAAAAATGTACTGCCTGCCGCCGCTGTGAGCTGGCATGCTCCTTCAAACATACCGGTGCATTCAACCCGGCTGCGGCTCGGCTGTCGGTGGCAGCCTTCCTTGATGATGATTATTACCTGCCGGTAGTCTGCCAGCATTGCGATGAGCCGGCCTGCCAGGCCGTCTGTCCGGCCGGAGCCATCAGCCGCGACGGCAAAACAAATGCCGTGGTGATCAACGAAGATCGCTGCATAGGCTGCCGCATGTGTATCATGGCCTGTCCTTTTGGCGGAACAGATTATTCGGTGTCCGAGCAAAAGGTAGTCAAGTGTGATCTCTGCGGGGGCGAACCGGAGTGTGTCCTTAACTGTCCCTGGGGAGCCCTGGAGTATAAAGAACCGGCCGGCCAGGCATTGAGCAAGCGGCAACAAATAGCCCGCAGGGTCCAGGCTGCTCTACGGGAGGTGGGCTAAGATGTACGGCTGGGTTGGTCAATTGCTGCGGGTTGATTTAAGCAGCGGCGAGTGCAAGGTGGAGAAGCTTGATCCGGTTCTGGCCCGGGATTATGTTGGCGCCCGGGGACTGGCCAGCAAGATTCTTTATGACGAGGTCGATCCCGGCGTCGACCCGTTGGCACCGCAAAACAAGCTCATTTTCATGACCGGTCCCTTAACCGGGACGGCGGCCATTTCCGGCAGCCGTTATAACGTCGTTACTAAATCGCCCCTTACGGGAGCCATTGCCGCCTCCAGCTCCGGCGGTTATTTTGGCGGCGAGCTGAAATATGCGGGCTTTGACGGGATTATTTTGGAGGGGAAGGCCGCCGAACCTGTTTACCTCTGGATCGAAGATGGTGCTTGCGAACTACGACCGGCCGGGGAGCTGTGGGGCAAAAATACCCACGAAACGGAAGACGCTATCAAAGCAGCCACTTGCCCCAATGCCAAAGTGGCCTGCATCGGCCCGGCGGGGGAGAAGCTGGTGCGCTTTGCCTGCGTTATCAATGACAAGCACCGGGCTGCCGGCCGTTCGGGCGTCGGTGCCGTCATGGGCTCGAAGAACCTGAAGGCCATCGCTGTACGCGGCCACGGCGGTGTTAAGGTTGCGGACGGGCCGGCCTTCCGGGAGGCGGTCCTGGCGGCCCTGGCCAAGATTAAGGCCAATGACGTTACCCACGGCGGCCTGCCGGCCTACGGTACTGCCGTGCTGGTCAATGTCATCAACGCCCACGGCGGACTCCCGACCCGCAATTTTCAGACGGGCGTCTTTGCCGGGGCGGCCAAAATCAGCGGCGAGGCCCTGGCAGAAAGTTACCTGGTACGCAAGAAGGGCTGCCTGGCCTGCCCCATCGCCTGCGGCCGCGCCACTCTGGTTCCCGGAGGTCCTTTTGCCGGCCACGGTGAAGGGCCGGAGTACGAGGCCCTCTGGTCCATGGGCGCCGACTGCGGTATTGACGACCTGGCGGCGGTGACCAAAGCCAACTTCCTGGCCAATGAGCTGGGCTATGACCCCATTACCTTTGGCTCTACCCTGGCCTGCGCCATGGAACTTTATGAGAAGGGCTACCTGCCGGCGCAGGATACCGAATTGCCTCTAGAATTTGGTAACGCCGCCGTGCTGGTAGAAACAGCGCGCAAGGTGGGTTACCGCGAAGGCATCGGCGACCTCCTGGCCGAGGGTTCCTACCGCCTGGCCGAGCGTTACGGCCACCCGGAACTGTCCATGAGCAGCAAGAAGCAGGAATACCCGGCCTATGACCCGCGGGCCATCCAGGGCATCGGCCTGAATTACGCCACCTCCAACCGCGGCGGTTGCCACGTACGGGGCTATACCGTCGCCGCGGAGGTGATGGGCATACCGGTGCAGGCTGATCCCCTTGCCGCCGAAGGCAAGGCGGCCCTGGTGAAAGCCTTCCAGGACCTTACCGCCCTGGTGGATGCCAGCGGCATATGCCTCTTCACCACCTTCGCCCTGGGAGCGCCGGATGTCGCCGGCATGCTGGCCCCGGCTACCGGCGTACCCTACACTGAGGAAAGCGGCCTTCTTGTCGGCGAGCGCATCTTCAACCTGGAGCGGCTCTTTAACTTTGCCGCCGGGCTGACAAAGGCCGATGATACCCTGGCGCCGCGCCTCCTGACAGAACCCATGCCCGAAGGACCGGCCAGAGGCAAGACTTCCGCCCTGGCGCAGATGCTGGCCGAGTACTACCAGCTGCGCGGCTGGGACGAGGAGGGCCGGGTGACGGCAGCCACCCGGGAGCGGCTGGGGCTGTGAGGAATGGAAGTAGAACTCCTTAGTTTCTTACAGCGGGCGGCCGGGGAAAGTCGGGTAGATATAGAAGCAGCTACTATCGAGGAGCTCCTGGCTGCCCTTATCTCCCGTTATGGGGAAACTTTCCGCCGGGAACTCATGACCCCGGATGGGAAGCTAAAGACCGGCATCGCCATCCTGGTGAACGGTCGCAATATCAACTTCCTCCAGGGGCTGAATACGTCGTTGGTTCCCGGGGATAAGGTGACTATAATTCCGCCGGCTGCCGGCGGGTAACAGGGCGGAACAGAAGGGGCGGTCCTGGTGGTGCCCGCCCCTTCTTTTTCCAGGAGCAGACCGAATTTAATAGGAACCCTTATGGCGGCACGCGGCCGCCAGAAAAGGCATGAAAATGTCTGGCTGGCATTGGCTGGAGGCGAGTGTGACAGTGCCAGCCTGCGATAGAGTTTTTGGGGGGAGTGGCAGGGAAAGTTGGTGGCTGACGCAATGCGTTATTTAATTCTTGGCAACAGCGCCGCCGGGGTGACCGCGGCCGGAACCATCCGCCGCGCCGACCCGGCCGGGGAAATTACAATTGTCGGCGACGAGCCCTACCCCTATTACGCCCGTGTTCTTACATCTTATTACCTGGGCGGGCTGGTCACCCGTGACAGGCTCTGGCTGGCAGGTGAAGAATGGTACAGGGAGCAACGGATCCGGCTCATTACTGGCCGGCGGGCGGTGGCAGTCGATATTGGAAGCCAGCGGGTTGGCCTGGACGACGGCAGTGAGCTTTCCTATGACCGTCTGCTGGTAGCCACCGGCGCGGCACCCCAGCAAATTGACTTTCCCGGTAAAACCCTCGCCGGTGTTTTTACCCTGCGGACCCTGGACGACGCTGCCGCCATCCGTAAATTCGCCCGGCCTGGGGGGCAGGCGGTAATTGTCGGTGGCGGTATGGTAGGCCTTAAAGCGGCTGAAGGCTTGCATGCCAGGGGGCTTAAAGTACGCCTGGTGGTATCATCAGGCCGGCTCCTTTCCCAGGCTCTCGATGATACCGGCGCGGAACTGGTGCGCCGGGCCATGGCTAACGCCGGGTTTACCATCCACCTGCGGGAAGATGTCGTTGCGCTGGAAGGCCGGGAAAAAGTGACGGCCGCCGTCCTGCGCTCCGGGGTTACGGTACCGGCGGACGTCGTAGTCGTGGGCAAAGGGGTGCGGCCCAATGTGCCCTTCCTTCAGGGGAGCGGGATCGACGTGGACCGCGGTGTCCTGGTGGATGATTATCTGGCTACAAACATTCCCGGCATCTACGCCGCCGGTGATGTGGCCCAGGCTTACGACTACGCCTGGCAGAAGCCGCGCCTCAACGCCATCTGGGGCAACGCCGTGGAGCAGGGCCGCCTGGCCGGGTTCAATATGGCCGGGCATCATACGGCTTACCGCGGCGGCATCGGGCGGAATTCCCTGGTGGTGAACGGCCTGGGAGTCATCAGCGGCGGCATCGTCAACCCGCCGGGAGAGGGGTATGAGGTGGTGACCCGCCTGGACGAAAAGCGGTCCTGCTACCGCAAAGCCGTGCTCCAGGGCCGGCGGCTGGTCGGTATGGTCGCCATCGGCTCACCTAGCGGCGCTGGGGGGTTCCAGTCCCTTATCGGCCGGGAGGTAAAGGAAAAATATATCGTCAGTTTCCTGGACGGCAGCTTCACCTGGGCCATGGTAGGGCGGTGACTTACGAGAGCGGGGCGGGACCCGCTCTCAGTTTGTAAGTAACGTTTTATTCAGCTGGAAATTATGCTAAACTAAAAAAAGGAGCGTGATAAATTGCATGAGTATTGTAAAGAGGATACTGTTGAATTTGTCGCTGAGCGGATAGAACGTCGGCTGGCAGAAACGAAAGCTGATATTGAGGCCAGAATTGCGGCCATGGAAACACGGCTTACATGGAGGCTGTTTGCCTTCTGGATAGGCCAGGCAGCTTTTCTACGGATTGGTGAAAGTCTTTCTGGCTAAATAGGAGCGGGTATAACAGGGCCCCTTTTATTGTTAAGGTGACCAGTATGGATAAAAAATCTATAAGCAATTAAAAAGCTACTTTAAATGAGCAACAAAATATACGTATGGCCTTTTTATTTGGTTCCCGGGCCAAAGGTCGGGCCCGGCAGGGGTCAGATGCAGATGTGGGAGTATACCTCGAGCCAGGCTATACCAGGCAGGATATTTACCGGATATGGAATGAACTTGAGGATATGCTGGGCCTTAAAGTGGATCTCCTGGTTCTAAATGAAGCAACGCCCTCTCTGATATGGACGGTTTTAAAGGGGAAGCCCCTCTTTATCCGGGATCAAAGTTTTTATATCCAGTATATGCTGGATATTTCCCGTGAAGCCGAAGATTTCCAACAGTTTTTACTTGACTGGTGGCGCTGGCGGATGAAAATCAGGGGGTCGGTATAAATGGCACCTAACCTGGACATAAAATGGGAACTTATCAAAGATTTTTTAGCTACTGGTATTGCTAATATGGAGCAGTTCAAGTTACAGGTAGAGCAGAGGTTGATCGCCCGGGAGAAAGAAGGCGAAAGTAGAAGTTAATGGTAATGGCGGGTGAAAATGGTGTTTTGCTAATACTTCGATGGTAGCAGGATTAGGGTCTATGGGAGTGGTATTATGTCCCACCTGGGCCTGGTGGCTCCCTATGCCGGCCTGGCGGCTCTGGCAAGGCAGGTGTGCGCGGAGCTGGGAGAGGACGTAACCATTACCATCGGCGACCTGGCGGAAGGGGTAAAGGTGGCCCGGGAACTGGCAGCTAGAGGTGCGGAGGTTATTATCAGCCGCGGCGGCACCGCCACCCTTATCAGCCGCCATGTAGAGGTGCCGGTGGTGGAGATTGCCGTCAGCGCCTTTGACCTGGTCCGGGCCCTGGCCGAGGCCAGGGAACTGGGCCGTTATATCGGCGTTGCCGGTTTCCGTAACGTCATTTACGGCACCAAAAGCCTGGAATCAGTCCTGGGGGTCCATATTGAAGAGTTAATTATTGAGGCCGAAGAGGGCGCAGCCGGGATTATTGCTGAAGGCAAGGCTATGGGGCTGGAAGTTATCGTCGGCGATGCCGTATCCGTCCGGTCGGCCCGGGAACTGGGTCTCCAGGCGATACTCGTCACTTCCGGCAAAGAGGCCATCAACCAGGCCATACGCGAGGCCCGGGAGGTGGCGCTGGTGCGCCGCCGCGAGCGGGCCCGAGCCGAGCAGTTCAAAGCCATTCTGGATTTCGCCTATGAGGGTATTGTGGCCACCGACCAGGAAGGCCGCATTACCCTGGTCAACCCGGCGGCCGAAAAGATCCTGGGCCTGACGGCATCCCGGGTAGTGGGACGGCCGGCGCGGGAGGTTCTGCCAGGCGTTCCCCTGGACCAGGTGCGGAAGTCAGGGCAAAAGCGCTTGGGGGAACTGCACCGGGCCGGCAATACCCTGGTTGCCGAGAACGTGGTTCCGGTAATTACCGGGCGGGAAATTGTCGGGGCTGTGGCTACCTTCCAGGATGTCAGCCATCTCCAGGCCGTGGAAACCAGAGCCCGCCAGGAATTGTATCTCAAAGGCCACGTAGCCCAGTTTACCTTCGATGATATCGTTACCTGTAGCCCGGTCATGGCCCGCGTTATCGAGCGGGCGCGCCAGTTTGCCGCCGCCGACGCGACAATATTAATCACCGGCGAAACCGGCTCCGGTAAGGAAATGGTGGCCCAGAGCATCCACAACGCCAGCCAGCGGCGAGAAGGACCTTTCGTAGCGGTCAACTGCGCCGCCGTGCCGGAAAACTTGCTGGAAAGCGAACTCTTCGGCTACGAGGAAGGAGCTTTCACCGGTGCGCGCAAAGGTGGTAAGAAGGGTCTCTTTGAACTGGCCCACCGGGGTACCCTTTTCCTGGACGAGATCGGCGAACTTTCTTTAAACCTGCAGGCGCGGCTTCTACGGGTACTGCAACAGAAGGCCATAATGCGCGTCGGAGGTGACCGGGTGCTGCCGGTGGACGTGCGCATCATTGCTGCCACCCACCGCGACCTGGAAGAGGCCGTGGCCAGGGAAACCTTCCGCCGTGACCTGTATTACCGGTTGAACGTGCTGCATATAAAACTACCGCCTTTGCGGGAACGTTTGGAAGATTTACCGTTACTCATCAAAGCCCTGGTCGAAAAAGTCAGCCGGCGTTCCGGGCGCCTACCGCCGTTATTCAGCGAGGATGTCATCGCCCGGTTACAGGCCTACGACTGGCCAGGCAACGTTCGCGAGCTGGAAAACATCATCGAGCGCCTGGTGGTCCTGCGCAGCGGCCAGGAGGTGGAGCCTGCCGATCTGGAGGAGATATTGGGGCCGGTGGAAAATAAGCCGGAGCCCGGCTTGCAGCTTGTTTTGCGGGGCACCCTGGAGGAAATGGAGGCGGAAATCATCCGCCGGACCCTGGCCCTCACCAATAACAATAAAGACGAAACCTGTCGTCGCCTGGGGCTTAGTAAAACCACCCTCTGGCGGCGGCTAAAAAGCTGGCAGGAGGGGGGACATCGTAGGGTCAGTGGCAGCTAAAGATGGTGGTGCGGTCATGTTTTCCAAGAACCCGGAGAACTTATAGCACTGTTACCAGGGGCAAGCATGGTTACGCAGAAACTAGCTATATTCCAAGATGAAATACTAAAATTCAATATGAAATGAGCAAGTATTATGGCCAGATTAGCTTTTTAATCTGGCCTTTATCTTTTTAACCTTTCAGAATGAAATATTGTCAGTTATAATAAATGCAACTACGATAAGCATCCTTCAAAATTGTACGCCAATACTTCCCTGGCACGCTTTTTGCATTATTTTTTTGGTGACTGTTGCGCCGTGAGAGAGGGTAGTAAATGGAACAGATATCCATCATCGCCGACGATTTAACCGGAGCCAACGATACCGGCGTCCAGTTTTGCCAGCACGGTTTCCGCACCATGGTTATTATAGATGCTGCCAACGTAGAGCGGGTGGGGCAGGATAAAGATGTCTGGGCGATCAACACCGACACCCGCCACCTGGCAGCACCTGAAGCCTACCAGCGAGTTTATGAGATCACTTTAAAACTAAAAAAAGCTGCCATCAGCCGGGTTTACAAAAAGATTGATTCCACCCTGCGCGGCCACCCAGGTGCCGAGCTGGAGGCTGTCATGGACGCCTGGCAGGCGGACCTCGCCCTGGTGGTGCCGGCCTTTCCGGCCAACCGGCGGTTAGTGGTTGACGGCCACCTGTTGATAAGCGAGGGCACGGAGATGGCCGTAGCTTCCACAAGCCTTACTCCTGGCGATGCCAGGATAGCCCTTTGCCACATCCCTACCGTCCTGCAGGGGGAGATGGGCCGTCGGGTAGGTCAGATTAACCTGGCGACTGTACGCCAGGGAGTGAAAGAACTGGTAGCTGCCCTGGAGACCGCTCGAACAAACAGCCAGGTGTTGGTCCTTGATGCCGCCGACGAAGAGGACCTAAGAAATATCGCCCGGGCAATCAGCCGCTTCCAGCGGGATGTCATTGTGGCCGGCGCCGCCGGCATGGCCGCCTATTTACCTCTGGCCTGGAACCTAAAACCAGTACCTAATAATCCATTAAATAAAAAGGGAGCTATTCTCCTGGTTGCTGGATCGCGCAACCCGGTCACTGCCGCCCAGGTGCAACGCCTGGCTGAGGTTAGCGCGTGTCAGGCTGTAAAGGTAGAGACGGAAGCTATACTTACCGGAGAACCGGCTGTTGAAATAGAAAGGGTGTTGCAGGAAGTTACAACTCAAGATGCAGACACGGGTTTAATTATTATAGCCGTAGATAGCCTTTTCCAGACCATTGATAGAGATAAGGTTTCCAACAAAGGAAGCAAAGCCATAGCTTTAGCCCTTGGCACTATCACCAGCCGCCTCTTAAATATGAAAAAGATAAGTGCCCTGGTAGTTACTGGCGGAGATACTGCCGTTCACGTTTGCCGGGCTCTGGAAGCCAGAGGAATTAACCTGGCGGCCGATTTGTTGCCGGGTATTCCCTTGGGGTATCTGGAAGGGGGGCGGGGTGATGGACTTCCAATCGTTACTAAAGCCGGCGGTTTTGGTTCCCCCGATTCCCTGATCAAAGTAAATGAATTTCTTCAACAGAGAATGAAAAGTGAAATGGAGTTGGTATGAGATGGTAAAACCATTAATTGCTATTACTGTAGGTGACCCTTGTGGCATTGGGCCTGAGATTACTGCTAAAGCCCTGGCCATACCAGAGATTTATGATCTATGCCGGCCTCTGGCTATAGCCGATGCCGGCCTGATGGGCGAAGCTATCAAGATCGCGGGAGTTAACCTGTCCGTTCGAGCCGTGACCAGTCCTGGTGAAGGCCGGTATGAGTATGGCACCATCGATGTCCTGGACATGCAAAATGTTGACCTGAACCAGTTGCAGTACGGCAAAGTAACCCGCATGGGGGGTGAAGCCAGTTTCCAGTATATAACCCGAGCCATCGAACTCGCCCTGGCCGGGGAAGTTGATGCCGTCACCACCGGTCCCATTAATAAAGAAGCTATCAACTTGGCCGGACATCATTACTCCGGGCACACGGAGATCTTTGCCGACCTGACGAAAACGCAGGACTACTGCATGATGCTCGTTGACAAGAATTTTCGGGTTTCCCATGTGACTACCCATGTGGCTTTCAGTCAGGTACCATCACTTATAAAAAAGGAACGGGTACTTACAGTAATCAAATTGACTAACGATGCTCTTTTAAAAATGGGAATTTCAATACCGAGAATTGCGGTCGCTGGACTCAACCCCCATGCCGGCGAGGATGGTCTCTTCGGCCGCGAGGAAATCGAGGAAATCAGTCCGGCTATCGCTGCCGCTAGGGAGCAGGGAATCCAGGTAGATGGCCCGGTGCCTCCAGATACTATTTTTGTTAAACTCCAGGGTGGCCAGTATGATGCTGTAGTAGCTATGTACCATGATCAGGGCCATATTCCGACCAAATTAATCGGTTTTAAATACGACAATGCCACCGGCAAGTGGGGATCGGTTGCCGGGATAAACATCACTTTAGGATTACCAATAATACGGACCTCAGTTGATCATGGTACCGCTTTTGGTAAAGCTGGAAAGGGGACAGCCAACCCCGAAAGTATGGTGGATGCCTTGAAAATGGGGGTAATAATGACGCGAACCTAAGTATTGTGATAGGATTTAAATGCCAAATCGGGGAAGGGGTATAGGTAGAAAGAGTTTAGCGGTGTTTGGTAAAGAATTAAACAGAGAAAGGAGAGTATTTTCATGGAAGGCATTTCCGGAATTCAGATAATTATTGGTCTGATTGTTGGTATCTTTGTACTTGTATATTTAATACTTAGGACCAAAATTCATGCTTTTCCTGCTCTTATCATTGCGGCTTCCATAATCGGGCTAATTGGGGGCATGTCGCCATCTACAGGTGATATTAACCTTGCTAAATCAATCACGACTGGCTTTGGTAATACTTTAGCAAGTATCGGTCTTGTAATTGGTTTTGGCGTAATGATGGGACGATTGCTGGAGATATCCGGGGCTGCCGAACGTATGGCTTATACTTTCTTAAAGTACTTAGGACGTGGAAAAGAAGAATGGGCGCTGGCCGCAACTGGATATGTTATTTCTATTCCTATTTTCTGCGATTCAGGTTTTGTTATTTTAACACCTCTGGTTAAAGCGTTATCACGTAGTACCAAAAAATCCGTACTTGCTCTTGGCGTCGCTCTGGCAGCCGGTCTGGTGGCTACCCATAGTGCAGTACCACCAACACCGGGACCTCTGGCAGTAGCAGGCATTTTTAAAGTTGATGTGGGTATGGTAATTATTTCCGGACTTATATTTACTATACCAATAATTATAGCTGGGGTTTTGTACGGCAAATGGTTGGGTAAAAAAATATATCAATTACCCGGTGAAGACGGTCAGAAATGGGAACGACCTCCTTATCAAACTTCTCAGATTACCGAAGAAGATTTACCTAAAAATGGCAACCTACCTTCTGCCTTTATATCCTTTGCTCCTGTTGTTATTCCTTTAATTTTAATCTTTGTCAATACGTTATTGACAGCTATGAAAATAAACCAACTATGGGCGCGTTACCTAGTTTTCCTTGGTAATCCGGTAATAGCGGTTGGTATTGGTCTTATTATTGCTATTTATGGTCTGGCTCCGAAACTTTCTCGGTCTGAAGTAATAAAAAGGATGGAAGAAGGTGTTTCTTCAGCTGGTATAATTATCTTAATTACAGGTGCTGGTGGCGCATTAGGCCAGGTGTTAAGGGACAGTGGTGTCGGTAATTATGTGGCTCAACTTATTGCTTCTAGCCCTCTACCTCCATTTTTGTTACCCTTTTTTGTTGCTACTTTTGTACGATTAGTCCAGGGAAGTGGTACAGTAGCCATGATTACCTCTGCTTCTATTACTGCACCAATCTTGGCTAATCTTTCCGTAAATCCAATTATTGCTGTTCAAGCAGCTAATTTAGGTTCATTAATATATTCTTATTTCAATGATAGTTTTTTCTGGGTCGTCAATAGATTTTTAGGAGTCGATGACATTAAGGAACAAACACTGACGTGGTCGGTTCCGACTACAATTGCTTGGGGCGTTTCTTTAATTATGTTATACATTGCCAACGCCATTTTAAGCTAATCCAATAAAGGAGTGAGCATATGTACGAAATGAGCCCACAGGAAAAGGTTTTACGAGCTATAAAAAGAAAGAGTCCTATAGAGTCCCACCGATTGATGTGGGCAGTGCTATAATTTCAACTATAACATTAAATGACGATAATGCATGAAAAATACATTTGCATTTTAAAACGAAACCAGCATTCTAGAGATGTCATTCCAAATGACGGTGTTGGTGAAGAAATATTAAAGTGGTATGTAAATGGCATAGGAATATTGTTAGAGGGCTATTTATTGTTTGGCCGAGAGGAGAAGGATTAAGTGAGTTGCCGACTCAATCTACCTTACGGAACCTACAGACTTACCTTTCACATTCCCGAAGAAAAAATAAAGGCAGTTCTATCACCGGTAGCTATGAAAAGAATACCTTCTACGGAAGTAGAGATCCAGAAGGCTTTAGAAAATCCTATCGGGTGTCAACCTTTGGGCACAATGGTATCGCCAACTAGCCGAGTACTCCTCCTGTGCGACGATAATACCCGCCCGACGCCGGCCAATATCATTGTCCCGGCTATACTGCGGGAATTAGCAAGCGGTGGCGTACGCAAGGAAAATATTAAGATCCTCATGGCTTTGGGAACCCACCGACCTATGACCCTGGGAGAATTGCAACAAAAATTGGGTGCCGAAGTATTAGGGCAGGTAGAAGTAATAAACCATGACTTCCGCAACCCGATGGCTCTCTATGATTTCGGCCTTACGGCCAACGGTACGCCGGTAAAGGTAAATCGCTTAGTTCTTGAAGCAGATGTTGTTATTGGTATCGGTAGTATCGTTCCCCACCACATCCCCGGTTACAGTGGCGGGGCAAAAATCGTCCAGCCCGGGATTTGTGGTGAAGATACTACAGCGGCCACCCATTTGCTGAGTGTGCGGACCCGGCGAAATATGCTGGGCATTGTGGAAAATAAAGTGCGAGAAGAAATGGAAGTCATCGCCGACAGGGCGGGAGTAAAGTATATCTTTAATACGGTCCTGGATCCTCAGGGCCGTGTAGTGAAAGCCTTCTTCGGCGATATCCGCCAGGCCTTCCGAGCCGGGGTGGAGATCAGCCGGCAGGTTTACGGTATCCCGGCGCCGGGTCGTACGCCTATTGTCTTAGCCAGTTCCCATCCTTGCGACATTGAATTCTGGCAAGCCCATAAGACATTATATCCGTGCGACATGCTGGTAGAAGAGGGAGGGACAATTATTATCGTCACCCCCTGCCCCGAAGGAGTGGCGGTCACCCACCCGGAGATGCTGGAATTTGCCGGCCAGAGCCCGGAGGATATTGACGCCCAGATTGAGGAGGGGATTATAAAGGATAAGGTGGCGGGGGCCCTGGCCCTGGCCTGGGCCAAGGTGCGGCAGCATGCCGAGGTTTGCCTGGTTTCAGATGGTATAAAAGCCGAAGTGGCGGCTAAACTCGGATTTAAGCACGCTGATACTGTAGAAGAAGCCCTGGACCGGGCCTGGGCGCGGTTGGGAAAAGGAGCCGGGGTAACAGTATTAACCCATGGAGCTGATACATTGCCCCTGTTGCCGGAAGATGGCTAAAATGTGGCCAACTCCCAGAAGGTGGAGTTGGCTACTTTTTTTGCATATACGTCATTCTTAATACTTCTTGACATCTGCGCTGTAATGCTGTATGCTGTAAATAGCGAGGTGATGGACATGGAGTACAAATATCGCACCCAGCTTTACCTGGATGAAGAACAATATCAATTTTTAAAGGAGCGTGCCGCCAGCTATAATACCAGCATGGCTGAGGTAGTTCGGCAATTGATAGCTAAAGAACAAAACAAACAGGAAGAGATCGACCCTGAGGACCCTATTTTTCACCTGGGGCAGAGAAGTATTTCCACCGGACGCAGCGATGGCTCGGTAAATCATGACCGGTATATTTACAGGCAATGCTGTGGGGACAGGTAACATGCAGCAACAGCAGTTGAGGAAAAAGGAATTTCTATTTATTGATACTTCAGCCTGGATAGCTCTTTATGATAACGACGATCTTCATCACCGGGCTGCAGTGAATTTTTTTACCCCTGATAACTTGCGGGACCACAGGCTTATCCCTGTAACTACGAACTTTATTTTTGCTGAAGTTTATGCCTATTTCTGCCGGAATAATAGTGCGGCTATTGCAATAGGAAAGTCGTTAAAGGCGAGTAAAATCCTTAGAATTGTACGGGTAGAGGAAGCGGATGAAGTAAAAGCCTGGGAAATAGCGCAAATGCATGCTGATAAAGGTTTTAGTTATACAGATTGTACCAGCTTCGCCGTTATGCAGAGATTGAACTGCCGCCAGGCTTTTACCTTTGACAATCATTTCCGACAAATGGGTTTTGAGGTTTTACCAAAGAGCGAGAAAATAGATGAATAAGGAGTTGGCGAGATGGGCAGAACGAGAAAAATGCGCCGGCGCGAGCGTCGTTATCACAGGCTGCTGGCATTAATTGAAGAACTGTACGAAAACCAAAGGTCGATGATAGCTGTTTTAGGCGAACATATGGTAAAAATACGTACGCTGTCCAGGCAGTTAGCAGCCATACGCGAGGAGAAAAAATCCGGACAAGAGGGAACCAATGAAAATAGTTAGCTTTATTTTAAGAATGACCGCTCCGTATCAATCTCTAGATGGACAGGTCAACTAAGAATTGCTAAAATAAGGATAAAGCGCTGGCAATTGGGAGAGATGGAGATAATGGAGGAAAAAATTGATGCCCTTTATGGGCTGGTACAGCAGATAGCTATAGAGCTTAAGCAGACCAGACAGGAGCTTAATACAACAAGAGGGGAACTCACGGAGCAGATTAATGGTGTACGGGAAGAACTCACGGAGCAAATTACCGGGGTACAAGAAGAACTGCGCGGGGAGATTGCCGGCGTCAGGGGAGAGTTGAGAGGGGAGATTACTAACGTCAGGGGAGAACTGTTGGAGAAGCTCACAGGAGTTCGTGAGGAACTTCAGGAGCAGATCGCCGGCGTACGGGAAGAACTCACGGAGCAGATTAATGGTGTACGAGAAGAACTCACGGAGCAAATTACCGGGGTACAAGAAGAACTGCGCGGGGAGATAACAAACGTCCGGAAAGAGCTGCGTGGGGAAATAACCAATGTCAGGGAAGAGTTGCGCGGGGAGATTGCCGGCGTCAGGGAAGAACTGCGCGGGGAGATTGCCGGTACCCGGACGGAACTGGGCGCTCAGGTTACAGATGTCCGCAATGAGCTCCACAACACTCGGCAAGAGCTTGGCGCTCAGATTACAGGCGTCCGGGAGGAACTTTATGATACCAGGCGAGATCTTACAGAAAGGCTCAACAGGATGGAGCAGCGGCTGAACGCCACTTTTAATCAGGTCGGCATGCTGAGCGAATTCCGGGTGGAAGTCCTGCACAAACTGGAGGAGCTGGGGGAAAGCCAGAATTCAATGTCAGCCATGCTGGGGGAGCATGATATTAAAATTCGCAACTTATCTAGCAAGCTGTCCAAATTTCAGTTAAATATTTTAAGGAGGTCCGGTTAGATGCAGTGGTTAGGCCATGCGAGTTTTTACCTGGAAACCCCGGCGGGGGTGCGGCTGGTGACCGACCCTTATGGACCACAGGTTTCACCAGCGGCACCGGTGGTCACAGCTGACGTGGTGACCATATCCCACGAGCACTTTGACCACAATTACCTGGATAATATAAAGGGTAACCCGGAAATTTGGCGGGGTTTGACACCGGATGGAGATTGGGCTAAAGTTAATCGTACCTTCAAAGATGTCCATGCTTATACAGTACCTACATATCACGATGAGGCAGCCGGCGCCAAACGAGGTAAAAATGCCGTTTTCGTTCTGGAAATAGGGAATCTGCGCCTGGCCCACCTTGGTGATCTGGGACATGTTCTGGGTGATGAACAGGTGCAGAGAATTGGCCGGGTGGATGTATTGATGATCCCTGTGGGCGGGTACTTTACCATTGACGCCGGCCAGGCCTGGCAGGTGGTGGCGGCACTAAAGCCGCGGGTAGTTCTGCCCATGCATTACCTGGTTCCGGGCATGCAGGGTTTCCCCATTGCCGGGGTTGAGGAATTTACGGCCGGCCGGTCCAATGTACGCCGCTTCGGGGAGGGGAAAATCGACCTGCGGGCCGAGAGTTTGCCGCAGGAAACGGAAGTCTGGGTTCTGGCGGCCAGCCAGCCGCGGGTTTAAAATAAGGGATTTAACCTGATAGAGGATATGCCTCCAGATCCCCACCGTTGGATTCGTTATTTCCCAACGGTGGGGATTTATATTTATATACCACTTGATCTTTACAGGGAAAATGTTAGAATGAAAATAACGGCAGACAAAAGGGAGGCGATTATGTGGAACAATTACGTACGACAGTTAGGATGCCGGCAGAGCTGCTCAAAGCTATTGAAGCTGTACGGGACCCAGAAGAGTTTCCGACCTTAAGTGATTTTGTGCGCAGGGCAGTTGAGAAATATGTTCGGGAATTAAGGCGGGCAAAGATCGCGGCAGAGTGCAAGCGGCTGGCAGAAGGAGAAAACCTGGTTACCCTTGTCGAAGCTGATCTGGCTGATTATGCAGGGCGTATGGAGCAGGCTGAAAGGGGTGAACTCTGATGCCCGGTGAAGTACCACGCCCGGGGGACATTTTTAGGGTAAGCCTGGAGGGAACCGGCCACGTCTTGCGAGGACCGCATTACGGGGTAGTGGTTTCCGATGAACCCTTCAACTACCTTTCGACGATAGTTATCGTACCACTTTCTTCCGGGGCTAAACCTGCTTCCTTCCGGCCAGAAATATCTTTGCACGGAAAGGTAACCAGGGCCCTGCCGGATCAGCTCCGGGCCGTGGATAAACACCGGCTCAAAGAATACCAGGGCAGTGTGGCAGGCACTTCCTTTTTTTATGACCTGCAAGAGGCGCTTAGGGAGCTGCTTGCCTTATGAAGAAAGAAAAAAATCGACGCGGCTTAGCTGCCAAAAGTGGCGCTTCCACAGAAAATGGCCCTTCCTACCTTACCGTGGCCCGGGAAGCCGTAGTCGAACTTAAAATTGAGCGTTCCCGCTTCATTGGCTATGCCCGCGAAGTAGATAGTGAGGCGGCGGCCAGGGAATTTATTGCCCGCATCCAGGCCGAGCATCGCCAGGCGACCCATAATTGTTTTGCCTACCGGCTGGGGACAGGGAAGCAAGAAATAACCTATTACAGCGATGCCGGCGAGCCCAGCGGTACGGCCGGGCGGCCAATTTTAGGCGCCATTACCAGCCTGGGCCTGACCAACGTGGCGGTAGTGGTGACCCGTTATTTTGGCGGCAAAAAGCTGGGTGTGCGGGGGCTCATCGAGGCCTACGGCCAGGCGGCGCGCCGGGTCCTGGAAGAGGCGGGGAGCATCCAGCGGGTCGTGACCCGCGAGCTGGAAGTAACCTGCAGTTATGCCGAGCTGGACCGGTTGCTCTACCAGGTTCACAGCCACGGCGGGAAAGTGGTAGAAACGGACTACGACAGCGAGGTCCGGTTAAAGGTTGCCGTGCCCGTCTCAGCATGGGAGAAAATGCAAGCACTGCTCGAGAAAAGGTAATTGACCCAGTACCTTATCAAGGCTGCCGACATTAGTTTGCAATACGGTTTGCCTATGGCTGATGCCATATTTTACACTGTGACCAGCATGTATGGGAGTCAAATAGTGACAAGCGATAAGCACTCTAAAGGCCTGGAGATGGTAATTATTTGGACGGCTACCCATGATGCTTTAAATGAATGGGACCCCAGCAACGGTGCCTTTTTTTCTTTAATCCTGCCACAGCCACTAGTGCCTGGATCTGGACGCGGCCCCAGATAACCCGGATTGGGGTCAAGTTGCTACGAACCAGTGGGGCTGGCCAAGTTACCCCGCAGGCTCTTCCATAAATGATAAAGAGCGCTCTGGGTAGACTGCCACTTGATGTTTTCCCGTTCACCGACAAAAAGCTCCCGTTGTACTTCTACCTTTCCCTGGATATCCAACCCTATATAAACCAACCCTACCGGTTTAGCCGGGGTGCCGCCGCCGGGGCCGGCAATGCCCGTAATGCCAACGCCGATATCCGCTGCAAAAGCCCGGCGTACGCCCCGGGCCATGGCGGCGGCAACTTCGGGGCTGACGGCACCATGAGCGGCCAGGGTTTCCTCCTCTACTCCAAGAAACTTTATTTTAGCTGCATTACTGTAAGCAACCATGCCGCCCAGGAAGTAATCGGAACTCCCGGGGATATTGGTTACCCGGTGGGCCAGCAGGCCCCCGGTACAGGATTCCGCTATGGCCAGGGTCAGGCGTCGCTTTGCGAGGATGGCGCCGACGACCCCTTCCAGGGTATCATCGTCGCTGCCAAAGAGATGCTCACCCAGGCGTTCTCGGATGGCTGTTTCCAAGGGCCGGATTAATTCCCGGGCTTGTTCGGCGCTGCCGGCCCGGGCTGTCAGGCGTAAGGTTACCTCGCCGGGCGCGGCCAGGGGTGCCAGGGTGGGGTTGTCGCCGTGGAACAGGTCTTTAATGGCTTCTTCCACCGCAGATTCTCCCATCCCGACAATCTTCAGCACCCGGGAAAAGATAACCTCCCGTCGGGCACCGTAGGGTTCCAGCAGGGGCAAGAGCCGGTCCGCCACCATGGGTTCAAACTCCCGCGGTGGTCCCGGCAATAAAGCATAGATCTTGCCCTCATGTTCCAGGAAAACACCGGCTGCCGTGCCATAGGGGTTATTCAGGGCCCGGGCTCCGGCCGGGAGCAGGGCCTGCTTCAGGTTGCTGGACGGCATGGGTCGCTGGCGGGCGGCAAAATAACGGATGACGTTTTCCCGGGCGGCCGGGTCTTCCACCAGGGGTAAATTCAAGGCTGCGGCCAGGGCCTCGCGGGAGAGGTCGTCTTCCGTCGGTCCCAGGCCGCCGCTGACGATGATCAAGTCGGCCCGCCGGCGGGCGTTATCGATAGCTTCACGGATGCGCTCCAGGTTGTCGCCGACTACCACCTGGCGGTAAAGGCTGATGCCGGCCGCTGCCAGCTGCCGGCTCAAATAGGCGGCATTGGTATTGATTATCTGGCCCAGGAGCATTTCCGTACCGGTGAAAATGGCTTCAGCGAGCAAAGGAAACCTCCTCCCAAACTAAAAGAGCGCCCAGGTACTGGCGCTTAAAGTTTAATGGACAGTTTCAGCAGCTGCACTTGTGGGTCCGTGTTCCGCGGCGGTGCCCAGATTATTGACGGCAGTTACTAGGAAACCCAGGACCAACCAAGCGGCCAGGAAAAGTACTATTTGCCACTTTTTCATATTGCCCCCCAACCTTTCTGTGTTGCAGCTTTCACTCCCGCCAACAAGTATACCAGAGGCTTTTACCAGTTGCAATGGCAGGAATGCGGCTATATAATGCTGGTTGAAAGAAACTTTTGTTCCAACACAAGTTATTCTTATGGTGTGAGTAAATTTCTTAAGTTTTTCTTAGCTTGTCTTAAACATTTTTTTAAATTTCTATTTTATAATTATCCCAGGAAGAAAGGATAGGAGGTATGAAAAATGTGGCAGCACTCAGGTAGAGCTAGAATCACCGTCCTGGCGGTTTTATTAATCTTCCTGGCCGGGGTGGCGGCAACAGTAGGTTTTTACCAGATCACCGGAGCGGCGGCCGGAACCCAGCAGCCCTTATATCAGCACGCAGTGGCTGCCAGCGACGCGGTATCAGCCAGCATCCCGGCGGGACTGGGGCCGGAGGCTATTGCTGACATTGTGGATAAAGCCGGCCCGGCAGTGGTGCGCATCGATACGATTACGGAGACGCGGGTGGCCAGCCCCTTTAACGACCCCTTTTTCCGGCAGTTTTTTGGCGACCAGTTTGATATCGGTCCCCAGGAACAGCGCGGGCTGGGTTCGGGTTTCATTATTTCCCCGGACGGCTATATCCTGACCAATCAGCACGTCATTGACGGAGCCAAGCAGGTCAAAGTAACCGTTGTTGGTTATGATAAACCCTTTAATGCCAAGGTAGTGGGCGCCGATGCCCCCCTGGACCTGGCTGTCCTGAAAATCGATACCGGCAAGCCGTTACCTTATCTAACCCTCGGTGATGCCGATAAGGTTCGCGTTGGTGAATGGGCCATCGCCATCGGCAACCCCGATGGCCTGGACCATACAGTAACGGTGGGCGTTATCAGTGCCAAGGGCCGGCCCATCGATGTCCAGGACCGACATTATGAAAACCTGCTGCAGACAGATGCTTCTATTAACCCCGGCAACAGCGGTGGCCCCCTGCTAAACCTCAAGGGTGAAGTGATTGGTATCAATACCGCCGTTAACGCCAGCGCCCAGGGGATCGGTTTTGCCATCCCCAGCAGCACAGTACAGCCGGTCCTTAATGACCTGATGAATAAAGGCAAAATTGCCCGGCCCTGGCTGGGAGTAGCCTTGGCCACGGTCACGCCGGATATAGCCGAAATGCTGGGCCTGCAGACTGCCGAAGGGGCCCTGGTGGGTCAGGTAGAGGCCGGCAGCCCGGCGGCGAGGGCGGGTATTCAGAAATATGACGTGATCTTGCAGCTGGATGGCCAAAAGATAAAGGATGCCAGTGATCTGGTAAATAAAGTCCAGGCCCTGAAGATCGGCCAGCAGGTGCAGCTCCAGGTCTTCCGCCGCGGCCAGCTGCTGGATATCAGCGTTGTCCTGGGCGAAAAGCCGAGCCAGTAAGCGTCCAATCACAGGTGACGCCAGGTAGAAAGGCAGAGGTTAGAAAAAAGGAAGCCATGTGGCCCAGAAAGGCCGGGTTAGACGGCACCATTCAGCGTGGTCCGGACGACTGAAACCCCGGGAGTGATTTCTCCCGGGGATTTTTATTTTTCTTACAGGCGGTAGTGTCTTTCGGACCATGGCTATTTTCGCCGCCAGGGCAGGCGCAGGCGCAAAAACAGGGGCGCCAGGGCCGGACGGGAGATAAAAAACGGCCGTGAAGGGGAAAAAGGCCGCGGGTTCGGCCGGGGAAGGGGTGACGGTTCTACCCTGGCCAGGACGCTGTGGTGGCGGCTGTAAGCAAAATAAACCACCAGCCCCAGGGCCATCCAGATGGCGAAACGGATCCAGGTTAAACGGGGTAGGTTGAAGAAGAGGTAAAGGGCAAAGGCCATGGTCAAAAGGGACGTCCAGGGCATGAAGGGTACTTTAAAGGGCCGTTCCAAATCGGGCCGGGTGCGCCTTAAAATGAGTACACCCAGGGAAACGATGAAAAAGGCCGACAGGGTACCGACATTGGCCAGCTCGGCGATAAGGCCAATGGGCAGCAGGCCGCCGATGAGAGCGATAAAGGTACCGACGACTATGGTTGTCAGCCAGGGAGTATGGTAGCGGTGGTGGACCCGGGCAAAAAAGGGGGGCAAGAGGCCATCGCGGCCCATGGCCATAAAGACCCGGCTCTGGGCAAAGATGGTTACCAGGAGGACGCTGGTCAAACCGGCCAGGGCGCCAGTGCCGACAATTAGCGAGGCACCCCTCACACCGGCAGCCAGAAGACCGGTAGTTACCGGGGATGGGGTATTGAGCTGGGTGTAGCTTACCAGGCCGGTCAGGACTATAGTTACGGCGATATATAATAAGGTAGAGATGGCCAGGGAGCCGATGATCCCCCGGGGCAGGTCTTTACTGGGGTGGCGCACTTCTTCGGCCGCCGTAGAAACAGCGTCAAAGCCGATATAGGCAAAGAAGATAATGGCTGCACCGTGGATGACACCGGGGATGCCAAAGGGGAGAAAAGGACGCCAGTTGGCCGGGTTAAGCCGGGGAATGCCCAGTGCCAGGAAGGCCAGGATTACCAGGATTTTGATGGCTACGATAATTTTGTTAGTCCTGGCGCTGGTAGTTGTGCCCCTTATGGCTACCAGGGTCATGAGGGCGGTAATGAGGATGGCCGGCAAATTAATGAGGCCGCCGCTGGCAGGAGAATTTACCAGGACCGCAGGCAGGGCAATCCCCACGGACCTTAGCATATCAGTGAAATAACCGCTCCAGCCGGCAGCCACCGCCCCCGAGGCTACCATGTACTCCAGGATCAGGTTCCAGCCGATAATCCAGGCAATAATTTCACCTAAAGAAGCATAGGCATATGTATAGGCGCTCCCGGCCACCGGGATCATGGCGGCCATTTCGGCGTAGACCAGGGCCGCCAGCCCGGCGGTAATGCCGGAGAGGATAAAGGAAAAGACCAGGGCCGGGCCGGCATAATTGGCCGCCGCTACTCCAGTCAGGACAAAAATACCAGAGCCGATTATAGCTCCTACTCCCAGGGCGATTAATTCCGGCGTGCCAATACTACGTTTTAACTTTTCATTGTCCCGGCCTTCCTGCATAAAGTCTTTAATGCTTTTAGTCCGCCAGATACTCACCCGGCTCCCCCCTTAAAAAGTGCTTAAACTTATTATGCACCTGACCTTTTTGCCTATGCGTGTGGCAGGAGAAAGGGTGGTGTTGTCGAAATAAAGGGCAAGGCGGTGAAGCGATGCCCAAAAAGATCCTCACCGGTGCCCTTATTGGCCTGCTGGCCCTGGTCATTTTTTCCGGCCCGGCAGCAGTGCCGGGGCCAATTCAATCCCTGCCGGAGATCATTGTTAAAGAGATCACATTTAAAGAGGTGGTCCTGGACCCGCCACCCCTGGAAGCAGGGGGGCATATACTGGTATCGGCGGGAGATTTTTTACCCCTGGCCGGCGGCAGTGCCGACTGGTACAAGAACAGGGGTATTTTACGGGGAAGCAAAGGAGCTGCCGTAGCCGCCGGCAGCCTGGCAGCCGAGGTCGATGGAGTACCCCGGCGGCTTGACGTGGCCCCGGTCCTGGTAGACGATAAGCTTTACATACCCTTAAACCTGGCTCTGGAGGTACTGGGACTGCCTGACGCCGGCAGAATGGGAGCTGCTCCAGAGCAGGAAAGTACTGATATACGCCTCCCTCCCCTCAAGGGTCGGGCCGGCCTGCATTTCCGTTATTATCCCGTGTATGACCTTCAGGCCAGGTACGATCCTGCCAGGGGGCAGCTTGCAGGTGAACTCCTCCTAGCTTACCAAAATCCTTATCTTGTACCTCTGCGGAAACTATATTTCAATCTCCCGGCCAATGCTCAGTATGGTAATGGAGCGAAATTAACAGTTAGCAGGGTTTATATAAATAACCGGCCCGTTCCCTTCAATTCCCGGGGTAGTTCCCTGGAAATATTTCTGCCCTTGAACCTCGCTCCCCGGGAAACCCTTTTCCTCTCCCTTTCCTTCACTACCCAGGTACCGCCAGGGGCAGCGCGCCTGAGCCGCAACGGGGACCTTCTGATGGCAGCCGGCTGGTACCCAATCCTTGCCCCGCGTACCGGCGATACCTGGACAGGGGTTGCCGGTACATCCTACGGTGACCCATATTTTGCCGCTGATGCCTATTACCGGGTGCGCCTGGCTATGCCCCCCGGTTACCAGGTCCTGGCCAGTGCCCGGGAAACAGGGCGGCAGGAAGGGGGTGATTGGACCGTCTGGACCTTTAACAGCGAGTACCCCATCCGGGAATTTGCCTTTACGGCCGCTCCTGACTTGCAGTTTACCACCCGCCAGGTGGGAACGGTCCAATTGGTGACAGCCGCCCGGGATGAGCAGGCAGCGGCCGCCCTGGAGGCAGCCGGCCGGGCTTTAGAATTTTTCCAGGCAATTTATGGACCCTATCCCTACAGCTACCTGCACCTGGCTTTTGTCCCCCTGGATAACCTGGCCGGCATGGAATACCCGGGCTTTATTATTTTAAGTAACCGCAAAAATTATAGTCCTGCTACCGTTGTCCATGAGGTTGCCCACCAGTGGTGGTACAACTTGGTGGGGAACGATAGCATCCATGCGGCCTGGATTGACGAAGGCCTGGCCGAGTACAGCACTCTCCTTTTTTACCGCCAGCGCGATCCGGTCCTTTACCAGGCTAAACTGGCCGAGATCGGGCGCCTGGCGGAACAGACAGCTCAACCTATTAACTTATCCCTTGAGGAATATGGTAATGAGCAGGTCTACCGCCAGGCCGTCTATAACCGGGGAGCCATATTCTGGTTGGAGCTGGAAGCTGTCGCCGGTACAGCCAGGCTCCAGCAGGCCCTGGCTTATGTCCAACGTTATTACCGCTATGAAATCGTCCCTCCGCAAGCTATGATTGCTATTCTTACATATTATGGCAAACTGGCGGCAGCCAATTTTACGTCATATTTACGGAACTAACGGCCCTGAAAAACGTCTAATAAAGTAGAAAGTACTGCATGAAAAAAAGCGGGCAGGAGGGGCGAACCGGTATGAGCCAGGCAGGTAAATTTGTGGTGGGGCACTGGCCCTGGGTGGCCAGGATTGGCAGGTACCCGCGGGCGATCTGGCCGGTTGCGTTGCTGCAGCTGGGGTACCTGGTGGTAATAGCTGCTTTAATGGCGGTTGTAACCACCATTGGCGGTGCCGGCTGGCTTCAGTCTGGAACTGCCGGGCCGGAGATAAGCTCCCCGCCTTCTCCAGAACATTACCAGATGGCCGGTGGCGATCCGGGAATGTCTATCGCCCCTGTTGAACCCGTGGCTATACCGCCACCCCCACCCCGGCCGGCGCCGGCCGCCCCGGAGCCGCAGTCCCAACGCGGGCTCCAGCCTCTGCGCCAGGTACCGGAGGCCGGCCGCCGGGTGGCCCTGACCTTTGACGACGGCCCTTTTCCCCGGTGGACAGGACGTTATTTAGCCGTACTGGCAGCTACCAGAACCCAGGCCACTTTCTTTATGGTCGGGCGACAGGCTGAAGCCCACCCGGAGCTGGTCAGGGCAGCCCTGGAAGGCGGCCACGAAATAGCCAGCCACTCCTGGCGTCATGCCAACCTGGGAAAGGTGACCCGGGCTGAAGCTGAGGCCGACCTCCGCAAGGCGGCTGCCGCCCTGGAGAAAATAAGCGGCCGGCCGGTAAAATATTTCCGTCCCCCTTATGGCGCCATGGGACCCAATTTGCTGGCTGCAGCAGCCGGGCTGGGCACCCCAACAGTTACCTGGAGCGTAGATCCCCGTGACTGGTCCAATCCCGGCCCCGGGGCCATCGTCCAGCACGTCCTGGCTAATGTCCGGGATGGAGGCATTATCCTCCTTCATGAAGGCCGTCCCGGCACCTTGGTGGCCCTGCCGCTCCTGATTAAGGGGTTACGGGATAAAGGCTATGAACTGGTAACCATATCCGAGCTGATAGCCCGGGGCGAAAAAACCGGTAATAGTACTACTGCCGTGGAAAGCCAATAGGAGAACTTCTTAATTGGTATATCTTGCATAATAATGGCTTCCTGCGTTATAATTAAGGCGAAAATAGAAAAAATTCCCCGAAAAGGCAAACCTGCCGAAAGGCAGGGGCGCAAAGCTACAGGGTCTAAAGCCCGGCTACGGGCCAGGACAGCCAGTTGCCGCGGGTGGGACGGGGCTACCCAGGGGGTAGCTTTTATTATTTATTAACCAACCGGAGGAGGGGTTTCCATTTATGCGTTTGCACTTATTTAAAAAGAAAGGCCGGGCAGGGCAACCGGCGGGTCAAGAGCCGCCCGGATTACCCCGCCCGGTAAAGGCCCGGGTAGGTTTTTTCAGCCGCTGGCGGCTGGGAAGGAAATTAACAGCCGGCTTTATCCTTATCATTATGATTTTTGTTGCCGTAGTGGTCTATGTCAATTTTAATCTCCAGCAGGTAGACCGGCTTTCCCGGGAAGTAACCCTGGCCCATGAGCAGAACATGCTCTTTACCGAGATGACCAACGCCGTGTGGGATGCCTACCGCCGGGCCACCGATTACATAATCAATGGTTCCCAGACCCATGTGGCGGCCTTTGACGACGCCATGAAGCGTTTCAATGACGCCCGCGCCCGGCTGGAACAACAACAACTCGACAGCCAGGTGGCCGGGTATCTCGCGGCCATGACCCAGGCTGCCAAGAGTTTTACCGATACCTTCAAGAACAGCATCGTCAACACCAGCCAGGAAGACCGCATGGCGGCCCTGCCTATTTTGAGTTTCCAGATGGGGGCCTCCCTGGATAACATCAACAATATCGCCAACCACATGGCCAAAGGAATGATCGATAAAAACACCCTAGCCGAAAACCGGCTAACGGCCGCTGTGACGGGAGCGCGGGCAGTACTGGTAAGCGGCCTTCTCCTGGCTCTGATTCTGGGGCTGCTGGTAGCATGGTTTATCAGGCGCATGGTCGGTAAATCCCTGGGCCAGGTAGCTGCCTACGCTACGCGGATCGCCGGCGGTGATCTCACTGCCGAACCCCTTCAAGTTATAACCAACGATGAGGTGGGCAAGCTGGCCGCTGCTTTTAACACTATGGGAGAAAACCTGCGCCAGCTTATCGGCCAGGTGCGGGAGATGACTAACCAGGTGGCCGCGGCCAGCCAGGACCTGGCCCGCATGTCCCAGGAGCTGGGGGACGCCGCCCGCCAGGTGGCCGCCACCACCCAGGAAATGGCCAAAGGCGCCGAAGACCAGGCCCAGCAGGTCAGCGAGACGGCGGCCGCGACTGACGCCCAGGTGACCAGGGTGGAAGAAGTCCATCGCAACACCGAGGATATGGCAGCCGCCTCCGACCAGGCCGCAGCTAAGGCCAGCGAAGGTGCCCGGGCGGTGGCCGAAGCCACCCAGCAAATGGAGGCCATCTCCATGCGCATGGAAAGCCTGGCCGGGGCTGTAGAGGAGCTCGGAGCCCGTTCCCAGCAGATTGGCCAGATTGTAGGTGTTATCTCCGGCATTGCCGAGCAGACCAATCTCCTGGCCCTGAATGCGGCCATTGAAGCGGCCCGGGCCGGGGAACAGGGACGCGGCTTTGCCGTCGTTGCCGATGAGGTGCGGAAACTGGCCGAGCAGTCGGCCGAAGCCACCAAACAGATTGTCGGCCTGGTGCAGGAGATCCAGCGGGAGACGGAGCGCGTGGTCAACAGCATGGCCGAAGGCTCTAAGGATGTCCGCCAGGGTACGGAAGTGGTGGGCCGTACGGGTATGGCTTTCGCCGCCATTGAACAGTCCATCCAAACCCTGGTAAGCAAGATCAAAAATGTAGCTGTTAAGGCGGAAGAAATGTATGCGGGTTCCCGCCAGGTCAAAGGACGGGTCGAAAGTATAGCCGCCGGTATTGAAGAGATGGCTGCCAGCACCCAGCAGGTTTCCGCTTCCACGGAAGAGCAGACGGCAGCCGTGGACCAGATCAGTCAGGCGGCCCAGCAGCTGGCCGTTGCCGCAGGTAACCTGGAAAAGGCGGTGGCCCGGTTCAAGCTATAATAGTGCCTGTCTACGACTTTTTGCTCCCGCCTCCTGTTTCAGACGCGGGCCTGGAAGGTTTCACACTCGGTATCGCGGTCGTTGTGGGCGCTGGAGGTATTTGGCGTTCCTTGGACGGCCACGGTAATACTGTCGGCGTGGCAGTTGCCGTCCTGCCAGTAGATGCAATTGGCCACCCGGCACTTGACTTGAGGAGGCATATTCATTGCTCCCTCCATTATTTATAATCAGGGCGGGGAAACTCAGTCTGAACGACCGGTTACTCGGAATCAGGTTTTGCCAGCAACTTTAGCCTGGCCAACGGAGATAAAAATATACCTGCTTTTAAAGGAATTTCCCTAGCAATGCAGAATTTACCTGTGAGATAAAGAGGGGTGGGATACTTATGGCAACGGAAACAGCAGCGGAAATCCAGCTGGTTGTTTTCCAGCTGGCCAGTGAAACTTACGGCGTTGATATTAACCACGTCCAGGAAATCATCCGCATGCAAAACATTACCCAGATTCCTAGGACCCCGGCTTTTATCGAAGGGGTAATCAACTTACGCGGCCGCATCATCCCGGTGATTGATCTCCATAAACGCTTTGATCTGCCACGGGCCGACATCACGAATAATACCAGGATTATGGTGGTGGAACTGGGGCGGGTGACGGTGGGCATGATTGTCGATTCCGTTTCTGAAGTGTTGCGCCTGCCGGCTACCAGCATTGAGCCGCCTCCTCCCATGATAAGCGGCATTGATGTAGCCTATCTCAAGGGTGTGGGCAAGTGGAATGAGCGGCTGATTATCCTCCTGGATCTAGAGCGGGTGCTGCGTGAGAGCGAGCAGCGCCAGCTGGAGCAGGAAATAGCTGCCGGAGTGGATGCAAGATGAGCGAGCTGGACATGTCTCAGTACCTGGGTATTTTCCTCGATGAAGCCGGGGAGCAGCTCCAACAGCTGGATGAAGCCATTGTCAAGCTGGAGCAAACCCCCGATGACCTTGACCTGCTAAACACCATCTTCCGGGCGGCCCATACCCTGAAGGGATCTTCTGCCTCCATGGGTTTTAACCGTCTGGCCACCCTCACCCATCGCATGGAAAACGTGCTAGAACTCTTACGCCAGGGGAAGCTTTCCGTTTCCCGGGAGATCATTGACATCCTCCTGGCCAGCCTGGATAGACTGCGGCTGTTAAAAGACAGCATTGCTGCCGGCAACGGAGAAGAGGGCGAGGTAGAAGATATAGTTGCCCGCCTGGAAGCCGTTCTGTCCGGCGAGGCGGGAGCCAGTCGTCGGGAAAAGGCACCTGGCGACGAGGCCCTCACCCTCGACGATGTTGAGGAGAATGTCATCCGCGCAGCTCAGGTGAAAGGGTTTCAGCCTTATGAGATCCGGGTGCAGCTCGAAGAAGGTTGCCAGATGAAGGCGGCCCGGGCTTACCTGGTATTCAACAATCTCAAGGACGCCGGTGAGATTATCAAAAGCGTCCCCCATACCCAGGACCTGGAAGCCGAAAAATTTTACGATACTTTTACCCTGCTCATTGTCAGCCGGGAAGATGCCGACACCCTGGCCAATATCGTCAAGTCTATATCAGAAATTAAAGATGTAACGGTGCGGCCTATCGTCCTCGCGGATGAACATGAGGCGGCAGCGGCCGTCCCTGCCGCCGACAAGGGCATGGATGCGCCTGGCGCCAGGGCTAATGGCCGGACAGGGGAGCTGCGCGTCACCCAGACAGTACGGGTAGATGTCCAGCGCCTGGAAAACCTTATGAACCTGGTCGGTGAACTGGTCATTGATCGCACCCGCCTGGCCGAAGTGGGCAACGGGTTAAAAGCCCGCCTGGGCAACGAAGAGCTCCTGGAAACCCTGGAAGAAGTCTCCCTGCACATTGGCCGCATTACTTCCGACCTCCAGGAAGAGATCATGAAAGCGCGCATGTTTCCTATTGACCAGGTCTTCAACCGCTTCCCCCGCATGGTCCGGGATCTGGCCCGGAAGGCCGGCAAAGAGATCGACTTTATTATTGAAGGCCGGGAAACGGAACTGGACCGCACGGTTATTGAGGAAATCGGCGATCCCCTCATCCACCTGCTGCGCAACGCCATCGACCACGGCATTGAAGAGCCGGCAGCCAGGCTGAAAGCCGGCAAGCCTCGCCACGGCACGGTTCGCCTGCGGGCCTTCCACCAGGAAAACCAGATTGTCATAACCGTAGAAGACGACGGCGCCGGTATGGACCCGGAAAAGATAAAAGCCAGGGCCGTGGCCAGGGGGCTGATCAGTCGTGAGGCGGCCGCCAGGCTTGGTCCCCGGGAAGCCCTGGATCTCATCTTCCTGCCGGGCCTTTCCACCTCAGATAAGGTCACCGATGTTTCCGGCCGCGGTGTGGGCATGGATATTGTTCGTAACCATCTGGAAAAGATCAACGGTACCATTGACATCCGCACCACCCCCGGCCGGGGGACGTGTTTCACCATAAAGCTGCCCCTGACCCTGGCCATTAACCGTTCCCTCCTGGTCCAGGCCGGCGGGCGAGTCTATGCCTTCCCCCTGGCCAATGTGGTCGAAATTATCAGCATCACCCCGGACGACATCCAGTACGTCCATCGCCAGCAGGTGGTAGTCGTACGCGGCCGGGTGCTTCCCCTCATATACCTGGGTCAAGCCCTGGGCGTGGCCGGGGCTGTACCGGCGGGGGAAAATTATGCCGTAGTTATTGTCGGCCTGGCGGAAAAACAGATCGGCTTTATTGTCGACAACCTTATCGGCGAGCAGGAGATTGTCATCAAGTCCCTGGGGAATTTTATCGGTAAGATACCGGGCATTGCCGGGGCCACCATCATGGGCGACGGCAGCGTGGCCCTGATCTTGGATGTCCGCAGCCTGGTGAATGACCTGGGGGTGGAGGCTAGCCGTGAACTGGCCAGTTAAGGTACTGGTCGTTGACGATTCCGCCTTTAGCCGGCGGTTGCTGATTGACATCTTAAAAGCTGACCCCGGCATCCAGGTAGTGGGTTATGCCCGTAACGGCAGGGAAGCCCTGGAAAAAGTCGCTTCCCTGCAGCCCCAGGTGGTAACCCTGGACCTGGAAATGCCGGTCATGGACGGCCTGACGACACTGAAAAACCTAATGGCCAGCACTCCGGTGGCCGTCATCATGCTTTCCGCCCATACGGCTGCCGGGGCTGAAGTGACCATTCAAGCCCTGGAGCTGGGTGCCGTAGATTTTGTCCTGAAACCGGTAAAACCCGGAGACATAAAAGACCTGGCCAGGATCCTGCCGGAAAAAATTAAGGCTGCGGCCAGGGTGCCGCTAGGGCGTCTCTGCCGGGGTAAACCTTGCCGGGAAATTATCCCGGCACCTTTTATTTCTCCCCGGCGGGACAGTGTAGAGGTTGTAGCCATTGGCACCTCCACGGGAGGGCCGGCGGCGCTGCAGCAGATCCTGACTGCCCTGCCCGGCGACCTGCCTGCCGGCATCGTAATTGTACAGCACATGCCCCCTGGCTTTACCGGCCCCCTGGCCCGGCGCTTAAATGAGCTGGCGGCCCTGGAAATCAGGGAAGCGAGGGCAGGGGATGTTGTCCGGCCCGGACTGGCCCTCATTGCCCCGGCAGGTAAACAAATGCTCCTGGAACGGCACGCCGGCAGCGTCCGGGTGCAGCTGGCTGAAGAGGCTGAAGTGCCCACCCTCTTTAAGCCCTCAGTAGACGTGCTCCTGCTCTCCGTGGCCAGGATATACGGCAAAAGGAGCCTGGGGGTGATACTTACGGGTATGGGGAACGACGGCGTCCGCGGCCTCAAGGCTATTAAGGAGCTGGGCGGCCAGGTTTTAGCCCAGGATGAAGAGACCTGTATCGTCTACGGCATGCCCCGGGCAGCGGTGGAAGCCGGCTTGGCCGACCAGGTCCTGCCCCTGCCGGCCATAGCCGGGGCTATTGTATCCCTGGTTGCGTCGCGCCCTTAATTTCCTGTACTTGCACTGGATATTTACCTGTTCCCGGCCGGGTAAAGATCATTGCTAACTTACCGATATAAAACTTATATAAGCTGAAAAACACCGAACAGGGGTGTAAGAGCTTGAAGATTACAGGACAGGGACCGGTAGTATCCTGGAACCGGGTGCGTGCAGCCTACCAGCAGTCTGCCGGCGTTAAAGGGCAGGATCGAGTGGATAAAGCTCCCGCGAGCGCCGACACCGTCCAGCTATCGGCCGGAAGCAAGCTTATCCGGGAATTAAGGACCCACCTGGAGGAAGTAAATGATACCCGGGCCGGCCGGGTAGAAGCCATCCGTGCCGCCGTAGCCGCAGGAACTTATAACGTATCGCTGGAAGAGTTGGCCGGCGCCATCTTGAAGGAGATAGGCCGGTGAGGGAACTGGCAACAGTGTTGCAGGCAGAGCTGGATGTAGTGCGGGAACTGCTGACAGTTTGCCGGCAGGAGCAGGACGCCTTGGTGGCTGACAATATAACGGCCATCCGGGAAGCAGCCGGGAGAAAAGGAGAATTGGCCCGCCGCCTGGCGGTCCTGGAAGAGGAACGGCAGCAGGTGATGGCCGGCCAGCCTGGTACACAGGAAATAGAAAAACTGCGTGACCTCTTGAGGCAGGCGGTGCGGGAACTCCAGGAAGCCAACGAGACGAACCGCCTGCTGGCGCGTCAGTCCCTGGCTTATGTGCAGAAGATGCTGGCCTTGCTGATGCCGACGGTCCCTGCTCCCGTTGTCATGGACCGGTTGGTGTAGATAAAGTACTTGCCCCGCATCTTGAGGGCGGGGTTTTGCCGGCTTGGCTGTGATTAGTTCCGTAGTAAAGGGTGAAGAGCAGTGCCAGGAACATTTTTTGGCTTTAACACTGCCCTGCGCGGCATGCAGGCCCAGCAGCGGGGCATTTACACGACTGCCCACAATATCGCCAACGCCAACACCGAGGGCTACACCCGCCAGCGGGTGGTTCTGGCTACCCTGCCAGCCTATCCCGTCCCATCCATGAACCATCCCGGCGGCCAGGGCTGGCAAATCGGCACCGGTGTCGACAGCCAGGAAACTCGCCGTATGCGGGACGAATTTTTAGACACCCAGATCCGCCGGGAAACCGGAACCCTGGGGCAGTGGGAGCAGATCCAGGATGTCTTAGAGCAGGTGGAGATTGTCTTTAACGAGCCTTCAGACACCGGCCTGAGCACTCTGATGAGCCAGTTCTGGGCCGCCTGGCAGGAACTCTCCAAGTACGCCGAAAGTTCCCCCGTAAGGACCACAGTAGTTGAAACGGCTAACGCCCTGGCGGAGGCCTTTAACCACAGCGCCGCCCAGTTAGAAACGATTAAGAACGATATTGACCAGACTATTGAATTGAAGGTCAAAGAAATAAACTCCCTGGCCCAGCAGATAGCGGATCTAAACGGGCAGATCAAAAATATCGTCACCGTCGGTGACCAGCCAAACGATCTGCTGGATCAAAGGGATTTGTTGCTGGACAGGTTGGGTAAGATGATTGATTTTACTGTTACTACATCTAGTAACGGCACCATTACCATTACATTAGGTGGTGGAGGAAACTTAGTAGAAGAGGTAGATGGCAGTACTACCATTCATAAACTTCAATCTTCAGGTTCAGATGTTAGTTGGGTAGAGGAGGACACTCAACCACCTTTAACTATTTCTAATGGCGAGTTGTTTGGTTTACAAAAGGTCAAGAGTGAAGTAGAAACCTATTTAACAAATCTAGACACTCTGGCCGGCGAACTGGCAACGGCAGTGAATAATGAACATAAAAAAGGTGTGGATTTATCCGGAACAGGAGGAGAAGATTTTTTCGTTGCTGAGGATGGAGGCTCGATTACAGCAGCCAATATCCAAGTAAACCCTAATATTCAAGCTGATGTTACCAAAATTGCAGCAGCAACCGCCGGGGGTGGGCCAGGCGACGGCAGCATTGCCTTGGCCATAGCCCAACTGCAACATAAGTTGATACCAAGTCTTTCCAATGCCACCTTCGACGACTACTACAAAAACTTCACCGCCAAGTTGGGCGTCGACGCCCATGAAGCCGTCCGCATGACCACCAACCAGGGCGTCCTGGTGGACCAGCTAACCAACCGTAAAGAATCCATCTCCGGTGTCTCCCTGGACGAAGAAATGGCTAATATGATCCAGTACCAGCGGGCTTACGAAGCCGCGGCCAGGATGATTACCACCCTGGACGCCATGCTTGATAAAATCATTAACGGCATGGGGGTAACCCGTTAACCGGAGGATAAAAGCGGCAGGTGGACGTATTAAAACACTGCAACCTCTGTCCCCGGGCCTGCGGGGTTAACTGCCTGGCCGGTGAACGCGGTTTTTGCCGGGCCGGAGATCTGCCGAAGGTAGCTAAAGCATTTCTGCACGCTTACGGCTGCCGAATATGAAACAGTCCTCGACTACTTTGAAAACCTTGGCCTTGAAAATGGCTATTATCAGGAGCTAGAGACAGCTACAACGGCCTATATCCCTGAATTTTAAGATTACAGGTTTAAATGGAGTTGCAAAATTTTAGGAGGTACGCTATACTAAAAGAGCCTCTAAAGAACGTTGGCCTGGCCTACTACTAACTATCTCCCCTGGGATAGCCCTGGTAAGTATGGTACATGCCCGTTAGCTTTAGGGAGACTATCTTGTGGGGAGAAGTAAGATGTTTTATCAGGACAAAACCTTGACCTGCAAAGAATGCGGCAAAGAGTTTATCTTTACGGCCGGCCAGCAGGAATTTTTCGCTGAAAAGGGTTTTACCAACGAACCGTCCCGGTGTCCCGATTGCCGGGCCGCCCGGAAAGCGCGCCAGGGCGGTAGCCAGAGGCGCAACGATTTCCGATCCGGTCCCCGGCAGATGTACAGGGCTATTTGCAGCCAGTGCGGTTCCATTACGGAAGTGCCTTTTGAGCCCCGTGGCGACCGGCCGGTATACTGCCGGGAGTGCTACAACAGTATGAGGGTCAGAAATTACCGTTAGCTTGGGAAGCCTCCGAGGGGCTTTAGATGAAACCCGGCTTGGCACTGAAGCCGGGTTTCGTACTGGTTGTTATCTTTCCAGGATCAGTACCATCTTTCCCGGTTCCAGGGATATATTTTTAAACTTTAAACCATAATCCGGGGGCGGTAAATTCAGGATCAGCTTGTCCCGCGGCAGGAGCTCGGTCCAGGTGGAGGGATCAAGGGGCAGGCCGGCGAAGGCCACATTTTGCGGGGTAAATAGGAGTTGGTGGGGGCCATAAACCTGGAGGGTACCCTGGATCTCAAAGTCAGGTCCCGGTATTTTTATAACTTCACCTGGCAGGAACAGGCGGATGTCCCGCAGTTGTTCTTGCGAACCCAGTAGGGTTTTATTGAGGTTTTGCTGACTGAAGGCAGCTACTACCTCGCCTCGGTCTAAATTAACCTGAATAGAATCCGGCCGTAAGCTTCGCCAGGGCAGGGCTGGCAACTGTTGCAAAAGATATTGCAAAGCCGGCAGGGCTCCGGCCCAGGCTTTCTCCAGGGCCAGCAGGTCCCGGGCCCAGGTGGTATTTTGCTGGCGCAGGGCTTTAAGCTTCTTTTCCTGTTCTTCCTTTAGTGCCGCCAGATTTTTTTGAGCCGCCAGGCAGGCTTCCCGGGCCAGTTGCAGTTCCCTTTCTTTGGCCGCCACCAGGCTGCTTTTTTCCCGGGCCAGGCTGGCCAGGGCCAGGTTATGACGGACGATACCGAAGAAATGACCGGCCAGGTGCTTTAATAATTCCCAGCGGATAAAAAAATCAGGCAAGTTGTTACTTAAAAAAGCAGCCGTTATAAAGGGAGAAGAGCCATAGATGTAAAAAAAGCGTAAACTGCGGCCGAAATCCCGGCGCCCGGCAGCCAGATCAGCCTCCGCCCGGTCCAGTGCGGCCCGGGCAGCCCGCAGCTCTTCCTGGACAATTTCCAGGCGTTTTGCCAGCTCCTGGTTCTCGGCAGTGATCTTTTGTAAGCGCGCGTCCAGGCGCAGGATATCCTGCAGGATACGGCTTTCCTGGTTCTGGCTGTCCTGAAGGCGCTGCCGTAAGGCATCTTTTATATCCACGGCCCCGGAGGCGGGAATATTAACGGCCAATAAAAAAAAGAAGATCGTCAGCCAAACTATCCGGCGGCGCATTGTTTTCCCTCCCGGTTATAATATTCGCCAGGCAAGGGCTAAATCCTGCTGTCGATGGAAAAAGATGTAAAATTTATCCATTAAGTCGACCTTGACAGGCTTATGCGAAAAGATTATAATAAAACCTGCATTGATAGTAAGGGCGTGTAGCTCAGTTGGGAGAGCGCTAGAATCGCACTCTAGAGGCCAGGGGTTCGAATCCCCTCACGTCCACCACAAGGTTTTATAGGGGCGCGTAGCTCAGTGGGAGAGCGCTTGACTCACATTCAAGAGGTCGCAGGTTCAATCCCTGCCGTGCCCACCAGGATAGTTAAGCAGTTTCAAGGGCTTCAAGCATCGTGAACAGCTTCCTGTTAGGAGAAACAGGAAGCTGTTCACATTTTGTTCACCTGCAACCCAGGGCCGGCAGTCATGAGTTGCCGGCTACAGGGGGGCTAAAATATGGGTACCCAACCTGACGAACTGGCTGCTTATTATGCGAAAAAATACCCTTTGACTTTTACCGACGATTATTCAAAAACTGACCCTTTCCTAACCGAGCTTTATAGGGAAGCCTGGCAGGTTGCTGTCCGAGCTGCGGCCATATTAAAAGAGCGATATGGTGCCCAAAAAGTGGTGGCCTTCGGCTCTTTGGTTGATCGATCCCGCTTTTCGCACTGGTCCGATGTTGACCTGGCGGCGTGGGGCATCCCGGACAACCGGTTCTACGCCGCAGTGGGGGCGGTGACGGGTCTTAGTGAAAAGTTTAAAGTTGACCTAGTTGACCCGGAAGACTGCCGCGCATCTTTACGCAGGGCTATAGAAAGCGAAGGGGTTGAGCTATGAAAAAGAAGTACCTTGCCCTGGTCGGCCGCATCCGAGAGGAGCTCGCTGAAATCCAGCAGGCCGTCGACCGCGCCCGAACCGGATAGGAACGCTATCAACTTACAGGCGATGATTTTTACCTTGACAGCGTAGCTTTTAATCTTCACAGCTTTTATACGGGGCTGGAGAGGATTTTTGAACTAGTTGCCATCAATCTGGAGCAAAGTAAGCCGGAGGGGCAAAACTGGCATCAGAGCTCTTGCACCAGATGGCGGTTGAGATTGAACTGATACGTCCCCCTGTCATCTCCAGGGAAACCAGGAACAGCCTGGATGAATACAGGGGCTTCCGTCACGTTGTGCGCAATATATATACCTTCCGTCTTTCTCCTGCCCGCATAAAGCCTTTACTGGATAACCTTGCGGAAGTTTGGGAGCGCACAAGAAGGGAATTAGAAAGGTTTCTTCTTTTCATTGAAGCAAGGGGTAATTTCATTGAGGAGATGCCTCTATGACGGAATTGGACACGCTTACCGAGGTCGACCTCCGGCAAGTTTGGGGTAATGAAGCAAAGGATTTTACCCCGTGGTGAAATCAAGCCCTCTGGGGGATTACCAGAGGGCTTAGTATTTGCTTCTATGGCAACCGTGTAGCAGCGATATCCCCCAAAATTGATACTCACCCCGCATACTCCTCAAATCTATGGCGATATTACGGAAGTTCTCATTAAGACCAGCAATAATAGCTGGCGAAAAATTGAAAAATACCATGGGCAGAAACTTACTATAGAGGAGATTCGTGCTCTGCAGTCCCATCGGTGATTATGCCGTGTTTCTAGGGGGATTACTTGCAAACAGCACACTTGGACGGAAATGAAATGGGAAGGTTTAAAGAGTTACGGTAAAACATCGTCTGAGACCTGGAGCGCGGCGATAAAGGCGGCGATGTTCTTGGCCGGGACGCCGGTCCGTTCGGCCAGTAGTTTGACCAGCGGGTCGTCGGCCAGGGAATAATAGTTGGCCAGGGGTAAATGGTCGGTGGCTTTACCGAGCCCTACCAGCTCGTCCAAGGAAACACCAAAAAGCTGGCCAAGTCTAATCAGCGTCTCCAGGCCTGGCTGCTTTGTCCCGCGCTCCCAGTTGGCTACGGTGGGACGCTCTACGCCGACCATCTTGGCCACATCTTCCTGCCGCAGGCCCCTCCGCTGGCGTAACTGCTTTAGAGACTCCCCGAACTTCAGCACGATTATCACCACCTATCTCAATAATTTGCTTCTAGCTTGTTAAATCTTCTGCTCTCTTAGATTTTCATTTTTTATGATGAGGTCCAAGAGGGCAGATGAAGCCTAGTTATTGTGATAATGCGGCATCGCAAAACGAAGGCCTATGTGAGTTTTACCCGTGGCTTGTATGATATGACCAATGGTTAAATTTCCAGCTGCTCATTTATGTTTTTGTAAAAAGTGTTTGATCCTTGCGGTACCTTTGGGACAATCACGGTAGAACCGATAGCGGGGCAGTTTCATCACCTCCTGCACTACCTACTGCCTTTTTACACTTTGAGACAATAACATTTCCAATTCAGGGTCTTGATATTTTACTGCGAGCCTAGGTTTCCAATGGAAACATTATATGCATAGAATCCCGCCCTTACTTAAAATATAACCTATGGAGAACGCTCGCTCACAGCGGAATATTAATAAAGGGACAGTTTAGCATTATGATTAGGATGAAAAACCGTCCCGGAGCTGCAACATAAATATACTTATCCAATTATAACCTTTTAGAAGTGTTGTGAGAAACCCTTTTAAATCACAGCTGGCCGCAGTAGTGGTGCCATTGCTAATAAGGATACGAGGCCGGTTGCCGAACACCTGCCACTAGAATTCATGAGCCTTCATCGTTCGACAAGATTTTTATGTGGGCAGCCATCTTCTATTGACAAGTTCCCAAAAGAGCACATATAATGTTTCCTAAAGGCACAAAAAGGCGAGTGATACGCCTGAAAAGGAGGCAGCCGATGCGCACTGCCCTGCGCAAGGCGCGGCTCAAGGCCGGCCTGACACAATCAGAACTGGCCCACCAGGTGGGGTTGAGACGTGCTTCCTACACCAATATTGAGAAGGGGCACAAAAACCCTTCCGTGAGTACCGCTCTCCGCATCGCCCGGGCCCTTAACCGACCGGTTGAGGAGCTCTTTGCCGACGAGCTCTATGCCTTCCATGGTGCTCGGAGCGGGAGAAGGGCGATGGGCGGTTGATCGTCGGGAGTAAATATTGCCATTGCTGCCGCTGATTATGCATCTGGCCGCGGTCTGGAGCAACACCTTGGAGCCGAACCATGCGCTGGACTTCGGCATCCTCACCCTTAAAATAAAGTCCTGAGCTTTTTAAATAGGGTAACAGACTGGGCAACGTCGACTGCTAGAAGTCGTTGGACATCTTAAGGGGGAGCGAAATATGGTTGATGGCCCATTAACTGAAGAAGAAATTAACGAGCTGTTAGCTGCGTATGAAGAACTAACAAGCCGGATTAGAGAGGGCAAAGTTCTACCGCTCACGGATCTGTCTATACAGGAAGAAACGGTGAATAAGAATAATAAGAATTATTCCTGGGAATAAAGGGTGTACATTTTTGTGAGTAAGCCAGGTAATACCAAAAGTTAAAAAGGTTGTTATCAGACACCGTTAAGGGCAAACCAGTCGAAAGACTGGGGCGCAAAGCCGTGGGCCTAAGGCTTGTATAAGCTATGGCTGTCAGGTTGCCGGTGGACCTTCTTAGAGACGAAGGGAATTATGTTGGCTCTTAGAGGGAACAGGTAACCTGTCCCCTTATTTTTTTGTTAGACGGAAATTATTTTCCTTTACTCAGTATCCTACCCAAACAAAGTTTATATCGAAGGGATACCTTGCGAACCAGACAAGTATCGGTACTTAGGGTTAGAAACGCTCATAAGTTTTTTAACGGGACAGTTTGCCCGAGGTATTGTTTTTGGAGAAATGGGCAAGGAGGGATGGCTACATGAAAAATGGAAATAAACGGATAAATAGTTGAAAATAGCATTTAAATTTATTTAATAACACTTAAAATATTAAATTCAGGAGGACTGATAACCATGGCTATTGATGCCACCAAAACACTAGAGCCATTACCTTCTGCTAGTCGAGGGATATACAGCGATACCAGTAAGAGTGGAGCAGTCAAAGAAAGTGACAAAAAGGAAATGGAGTTACGGAGGAGGCAGGCACGTACTTTTGCGAAGCAACAACAGATTGCCGAGCGGATAGCCAGCGCGACGGAACAACTTTCTTCTGGCGTAGAAGAGGCTTCCAATGCAGTAGAAGAATTGCGCACTGCCATGGAGCAGATAGCCAGCGGAGCACAAGAGGCCAGCGGTGCTACCCAGCAGTCCCTGTCCGCTATTCAGGTTATTGGCGAAGCTGCCAAGGTGTCGGTAAAGCAGACCCGGGAATCTCTCACTCGTTGTGAAGCCATTAGAAACCTGGTGAGCCGCACGAGTGAGGATATTGAGGTCCTGATACAAGGGGTAGACGCCAGCGCCGCCAGGAGCGAGGAGTCGGCTATGCTGGTAGCAAAGCTGGAAGAAGAAGCGTCCAAGATTGGCGAGATTGTCCGCACCGTGGTAAGGATAGCTGACCAGACCAACCTTCTAGCCCTGAACGCTGCGATTGAGGCGGCGCGGGCTGGGGAGCACGGCCGCGGGTTTGCTGTAGTGGCGGACGAGGTAAGAACCTTGGCAGAGACTTCCGAGAAAGCGGCCAGCGACATTCGGAAGATAGTCGGTAGCGTGCAGGAAGACGTGCGAACGGTGGCTGAAGCCATCAACAAGGCGGCTGAGGTAGCCAGGGGTGAGACGGAAAAAGGCAAGGCCATCACGGAAGAGCTTAAGAAGATAGCCGCTTCTGTAGCCAATGTAGTGGAAGGAGCTACCAGAATCGAGCAGCTGGTCACGGAAGTAGAAAAAGCGGTAGCCGAGTTCCAGAAAGGTAGTGAACAGATAGCTGCTAATGCTGAGGAGCAGGCCAGCGCCGCCGAGCAGGCCTTGCAGGGGGTTCAACAACAGGTCCAGGCACTAAACGAAATAAGCAATAATAGCAATAATTTAGCAGATTTAGCTGATGAACTCAAGCATTCGACCGATGTGGTCAAGTCAGCAGAGGGCCTGGCGGCGGCGGCAGAAGAACTATCCTCGGCCATTGAGGAGGCCAGCCGTTCGGCAGAAGAGATTAATGCGGCCCTAAATCAGATGGCGAAATCGGCAGAGCAGCAGGCTTCAGCGTCCGAGGAAGCCTCCGTCGCCATCAAGCAGATCGAAAAATCGATGGGAGTAATTGCGAAGGAGGCCGATGATTCCAGAGCGGCAGCAAAGGAGCTCAGCGACTTGCTGGCTGCAAATAAAGTCAGGGTAAATGAGCTGATTAAAGGCATCAGGCAGGCAGCAGCAACCAACCTTGAGAACGTACAGAAAGTTAACCAGCTGGAGCGGAACGCCCGCATGATCGACAAGATAGTAGACACCATTGCGAGCGTAAGCATCCAGACCAACATGCTGGCAGTAAGCGGCGCTATTGAGTCAGCCCGGGCGGGTGAATACGGCAAGGGGTTCGCGGTAGTAGCTTCAGACATCCGGAACCTTGCCCAGGAGAGTGCCCGCAATGCTGAGCAGATTAAGGAAATGGTAAAGGGTATTCAAGAGCAAGTAATGAACGTACTCCGGGACATTACTACTATTGGAGATGTAGTTCAAAAGGAAGCGGAAAAAGCTCAAAAGACAACGTCCGACCTTGACCTTATCGAAGCCGATATGCGGGTGGTCGTAGAAGGGGTGGAAACGGTTAAAAAGCAGGCTGATGAAAGCCTCCTGAGGGTGGAAGAAGCAGCCAAAGGAGTAGAACAGATAGCCACGTCTGCCCAGGAAGCCAGTAAGGCGGCACAAGAAGCAGCCGTCGCCAGCCGCCAGCAAGCGGAAGGCATGAAGGAGCTTGCCCAGGCTATCGAGGAGATTGCAGCCATGGCGGACGAGCTCCAGCAGGGCTAAAGGAATAGGGGTAAACGAGGAGGAAAGTATATGGCAGTAGCCGGTGGGTCGGTTGCAAGCTCTGACCAATATGTGGTGTTTCGCTTGGGCGAGGAAAGCTACGGCATAGCAATAGAGTACCTCCAGGAGATCATTCGCGTTCCGTACGTGGTGAAGGTGCCCCTAACGCCCCCGTACATGCGGGGGCTCGCCAACCTGAGGGGCAACATTCTCCCGATTTATGACACCCGCCTGCGGTTAGGTATAAACGCTACGGATGATGACGAGAGCAACCGGGTGATAGTTGTTAATGCTGGAGGGAAGCAGGCGGGCTATGTAGTGGACCGGGTAGAAGGCGTTATAGATATTCCCAGGGAAGCCGTAGAGGAATTCCGGGAAAAAGGTGATACTGGAGGTTACGTAACCAGGGCAGCCCGTGTGGGCGAGGGCAAGCTTGCCCTTCTTATAGATATGGACAATATGCTTAAAGATATAGGTTTAAACGACAGCAGGATAACTTCTATCAAAGGCAATAAAGATTACGAGAACCCTGGTGCTAAAGAAGAAAGTAGTGCCGAGGAAAACGAGCAACAGCTTCTGACCTTTCAGGTAGGAAAAGAAGAGTACGCTTTGGACATCGCTGACGTTCAAGAGATAGTGCATTTGCCGGAAAACTGGAATGTAGTACCTGATGTTCCTCCCTATGTCCTGGGACTGGTGTCGCTGCGGGACAGGGTTTTACCCCTCATCAGTATGAGGAAGCTTTTCGGCCTTCCGGAGGGTGATGTTCCTGGTGGCAGAATAGTAGTAGCGTACGTAGGGGAAGGCAAGAGAGTAGCCGTTGGTCTAGTAGTGGACAGCATAGCTGAAGTTTTGAGAGTGGCAGAGCGGATATTGGAACCGGTGCCTTCCGTGGTGCGTTGTGCCGGGGATGAATTTGCTGCCATATGCCGGCTGGCAGACGAGCGCATGTTATTTGTACTTGACGCCTCTAGACTGTTACGAGATGTTGCGTTTCTTACGGAATGGGAACAGGGAGGAACAGAGGAAGCAGGTGCTTCTAGCCGGAGGGTGTTGGAAGAGGAGCGGCAGCTTGTGACTTTTTTCCTGGATGAGGAAGAGTTTGCTCTGCCCATAGACAGCGTCCGTGAGATAATTCGCGCAGGCCGTATAACCGTCGTACCCAGGATGCCGGACTTTGTGAAGGGGATATTGAATCTTCGAGGGAGTATAGTGCCCATTATCGACTTGCGGTGCAAATTCGGCTATCCCGAGAGAGAAATAGATGAACAGGTACGAATTTTAATCTGCGAAGGGAATACATCAGTGATGGGCCTGATGGTCGACGGCGTAAAGGAAGTAGCCAAAATTAGTATGAGCAGCATTGAAGCCACGCCTCAAGTTTTAGTGAAGGACAGTATCCAGTCTTTCGTTGCAGGGATAGCCAAGTTTGGCGGCGAGCGTAACGTAATACTTTTAGACCCGGCGCGTGTACTGTCCTGGGAAGAGCGCGACAAACTTATAGAAGCGGTGGAGGAGACGGATAGCGGCAGATGAAGCCTATACGGGTACTCGTAGTAGACGATTCGGCTTTCATGCGAAGAGTTATAAGGCAAATATTAGAAGGAGCACCCGATATCGAAGTAGTGGACGTGGCACGGGATGGGCTGGAGGGTACGAAGAAGGCCATTACCCTCCAGCCCGACGTGGTTACCATGGATATCAATATGCCGGGGATGGACGGCCTTACCGCCCTGCAGCATATAACCGCGAAGACAAAGGCCAAAGTAGTCATGATATCTTCGTTAACCAGGAAGGACGCGCTTATAACGCTAGAGGCCCTCGAGCTGGGGGCGGTGGATTTTATAACGAAACCGGACGGCACCATATCGCTGGGTATAAGCCGGCTTGCGGATGAGATTATAGGTAAGGTGCGGGCGGCGGCTAAAGCGCGGGTGCGTACGAGAACGCCTGGTAGAAGGGTTCCCCGTGTGGAAAAACGAGTCCCGGTAACTACTGTCACGGACCTGGACTGGGTAGTAATGATAGGCGTATCCACGGGAGGGCCCAGGACTCTGGAGGATATACTGCCGTACCTGCCCGGGGACCTGCCTGCCGGAGTGGTAGTAGTACAGCACATGCCGCCGCGCTTTACTGCCAGCTTTGCGCAACGCCTCGATCATTGTAGCAACCTGCATGTGCGTGAAGCCCAGGAGGGAATGAGATTGAGCAACGGCTTGGCGGTAATTGCTCCTGGGGGCTACCATCTTATGTTCAGGCGGCAGGGTGGGGCTGTTACCTGCTATTTATCTCTCAGGCCGGAGGACGACGAATTTCGGCCTTCAGTAGATGTAACCTTGCGCGCTTTGATGGAGGCGTTCGACCCCAAGCGTATCATTGGGGTCCTCCTTACAGGAATGGGAGACGACGGTGCGGATGCGATGGTAGAATTAAGAAAGCGCGGCGGCTGGACTGTAGCCGAGAGCGAGGAGACGGCGGTAGTGTGGGGTATGCCCCGTGCCGCGATAGAACGTGGGGGCGCGGACGTAGTAGCCCCCAGTTATGAGATAGCGGACATTATACGGCGGAAAGTCGGAAACAGGTAGGTGTTGATGGGAGAAGGCTTTAGGTATTTTTGCGGCCCTCCTTCGGGATACTGGCCGCGATGGAGGGTAATAACGGTTCATGCTTTAGGCCGAAGCAGGTGTCCTGGGAGCTTATGACGGGCGTAAAATTGCCTGCTAAGAGTATCAAAGGAGAAGGGCGATGACTAAGGCAGAGTTTGAACGCCTGCGGGAGTACATATATCAAGAATCAGGTATTTACTTTGAGGACAGCAAAGTCTACTATGTAGAGAAACGCGCCAGGCAGCAGGTGGAGAAGTACGGGTTCAAGGATTTTACAGCTTACCTGGGAGCCCTGAGGTTTGACAGTACGGGCAAGATGCGGCAGGAACTGCTGAACAGTATTACCGTTAACGAAACTTACTTTTTCCGCGAGTATGAACAGTTGAAGTGCTTGGCGGAAGAAATCGTACCTCTCTGGTGCCGGAACGGTGTAGGACGCAGCGGCGTCAAGATATGGTGTGCGGGATGTGCCTCCGGTGAAGAAGCTTATACCCTGGCTATCGTAATGCAGGAGATGGCGCCCGACATACACTGGGAGATATACGCTACCGATATAGATACGGAGGTATTAAATAAAGCCGAAAAAGGCATTTATAATCACTATGCTGTCCGCCAGGTGCCTGAAGTCTATCTTAAGCGATACTTTAGCCCTTTGGGTGATAAATACACTATATCTTCCTTGTTGAAGCGAAAGGTGAAGTTTTCCCACTTAAATCTTGTAGACGATGCTGGAATGCGCAAGATGAAGGGCTTTCACGCTATATTCTGTCGCAATGTCCTGATATATTTTGACGACCTTTCCCAGCGGCGGGTGGTCTTGCACTTTTATCAGGCCCTGGAGCCCGGAGGATATGTGTTCTTAGGACATTCAGAGTCTATGAGCCGGATAACAACTGTTTTTAAGCCGGTGCGGTTTAAAAATGCTATTATTTACCAGAAGTAGTAACGAGGAAAGTTAAGCCGTCTTTGGCGAGGGAGCGTAATATGGAGAAGGGGTCCAAAACTTTAAGGATTACGGCTCACGAGCTTGGGAGCCGCGATGTGTGGCCTTTGCTGCGGGAGATGGAGGAAAAAGGGTGGCTTGAACAGATAAATCTCTTGGATTACGGCGAAGAATACAGCCTGGAAATTGTAGTCAGGTCCGAACAAAACATAGAACCATCCGAGCGGCTAATAAGGGACTACTTAGAGGGCAAAACGGTCGTGACCGATACTACCCGTATAGCGCGTGATGTGGGCCGGGAGATGGTAGAAACCAAGACGGTCAGGGTAGAACAGGGTAAAATAGACAAGCTTTTAGCTCTGGCGGGCGAGCTTATAGTTAGCACCAACGTGCTCGCTCACTTAATAAAACGTCTCGAAGAGCTGGGTTTGCCGGTTGAAATGGTAAGGGAGTTCAAAGAATACCAGTCGGCGCTTAGTCGAACAAGCTGGGGGATTCAAGATGTAATTATGGATATGCGGCTTATGCCAGTGGGTTTTGTGTTTGAGCGGTTCCGCCGGGTAGTACGAGAACTGGGGCAGGAACTGGGGAAAAAGGTACAGTTTAAAGTTCTCGGCGATGAAGTTACCATAGACCGTAACGTTGCCGCTACTATATACGAGCCTCTTCTCCATCTAGTCCGTAACGCTATTGATCACGGTTTAGAAGGGCCCGAAGACAGAATTCGGTCAGGGAAGCCCCCGGAAGGAGAACTGCTTTTGAGAGCGGAACGCAAGGGGGAGCACGTGGTTATTACGGTGAAAGACGACGGTACGGGGATTGACGCTGAGGTGGTCAAGCGTAAGGCGGTGAGCCGTGGATTAATAACTGAAGAACAGGCAGAGATGATGGGCTTTAACGAGGCTTTGGAACTCATATTTGCACCTGGTTTTAGTACAAAGGACGAGGCCGGTGCGGTTTCCGGACGGGGTGTAGGCATGGACGTAGTCCGGGAAACGGTAGAACGGTAAGGTGGGAAGGTAAAGGTGCGCAGCGAGGTGGGGGGTGGCACAGAGGTAGCCCTGGAACTGCCTATCTCGCTGAGCATAACAAAGGTTGTACTCTTGGATTGCGGCGGTCTGTACGGAATCCCGGTAGGGGAGGTAAAAGAGATCGTAAAGGTAGAAGCCTCCAGGCTTCACTCTTTAAAAAAGAGTGAAGTAGTTGTCTTGAGGGAAACCATATACCCCGTGGTCCGGCTTTCTCGTGTACTTGACACTAAGGTAGAGGAGGTAGAAAGCGATGAACTTACACTAATAGTCCTGCTGGCAGGTGTTGCAATAGCCGCGCCCAAAGTTTTAGGCGAACAAGATGTAGTGTTAAAGAACCTACCGTCCCAGCTTTACCATTTGAAGTTGTTTACTGGTGCGGCAATACTAGGGAACGGGGACATTGCTCTGATTTTAGATACTAGTGTCGTCGGAAGGATGGTGTAAACTCCTGTGGAGATTGACTTGCTGCGTGAGTTTTTAAACGAAGCTCACGAGCAATTGGACATGTTAGAGCAGCTGTTTTTAAAGTTAGAGGAAAGCGATAATAGGACCATTGATGCGATTTTCAGGATTGCCCATACCCTCAAAGGCTCAGCCGCTTGTGCAGGACTTAAAGATGTAGCAGAGTTCGCCCATAAGATGGAAACTTTACTTGACAGTATTCGGAAAGGTGAAGTGGTGATAAGCGAAAGTGTCTGCAACCTTTTGCTTCAATCCGGAGATGTCTTAAGGGCGCTGATACATGGTGTTGAGGAAGGGCTGGAGAATTATGTTCCTCCGGAATACAGTACGATCGTGAACGAGCTTGAGCGCGCCTTTGCCAGAAGTTTCATTTCTGCGCGGGAGAATGACAATACCTGTGAAAAATTGCTCGTGCGGGTTGGGCTTGACCGGTCTTCAGAAATGCGTGCCGCCAGAGGGTTTGTGATACTGAAACGGCTGGAAGACATGGGCAGATTGAAGTTTTCGCGGCCTTCGGAGAACGAATTGCTCAGCGGGCAGGTAGTTCCCGATGCCATACTAGTAGTTGTAGAGGGCGATATGGAGGATCAAGATCTCTATGAGTGTATAGCTGGATATCCGGACGTAACAGACGTCGATGTTAGGTACATGGTGGAAGTACGGGAAACCGATTGGATGAGATATAAGGAATATGTAAGTGTACTGGAATCAAAGGGGAAACGTATAGTCCTCGACTTCGTACCCGGTACCCTGAAGCTTGATGGCGGTGCTTTGAGGTTTCTTAGCGAAGCCTTGCGACGCGGGTGGCTCCTGCATTCAAACGACGACCTTACTTATAGAGTGCTAAGTCGGATAACGTTAAAGCAAGTGGGTTGAGGAGGCTTTTTTCGTGGGTAGAATAATATACTTGACCTACATAGGGCACAACGGAAAGGTTCAATTGCCGCGAAGGGTTTTGGATGAGCTTAAATGGAAAGAAGAAGATTGCTTTAAAATTGAGGTTAAAGGACAGGGCAAAGTGGAAATTAGGAAGAGTAAGTAACAACCTGAGCGGCCTCTGTTAATTCTCGGACAACACCGCAGAAATTGACTCCGGTAAAAATATAGTTTACCATATTGTCAATAGCTACCTGAATTTAAGGGAGGCCAATCAGGGAGTGAAGGAAAAACTTCAGCAGGACATGAAAGAAGCCTTGAAAAACCATGATAAAATCCGGTTGCAGACTATCCGCATGGTATTGGCCAGTATCAAAAACGCCGAGATCGAAAAAATGCATCCCCTTTCGGACGAAGAGATGGCTGCCGTTATCCAGCGGGAAATAAAAATGAGAAAGGAAGCTTTAGAACAGTTTGCCCGTGGGAGAAGGGAAGACCTGGTCCGGCAGGCTGAAGCGGAGATCAAAGTCCTGGAAGACTACCTGCCCGAGCAGCTGAGCGACAGCGAACTAAAAGCCATCATCCAGCAGACTATCAGCGAAGTAGGGGCGCAGTCGAGCAAGGAAATAGGGAAAGTAATGGCCGCCTTGATGCCTAAAATCCGCGGCCGGGCCGACGGCAAGAAAGCCAACGAAATGGTAAGGCAATTACTGGCTTAAGAGGTACCTGCTTGTTAGGAGCTACAGGATTCCTAGCTTTAAGGACCCCGGTTTTTATCCTTCCGGTAAACGGTACCATGTACCACGGCGATGGCTTCGCCCTGGCTGCTGTTTACAGTAATCCGGTAAACGCCCGTCCGCCTGGTGAGGTGCTCTTCCCGGGCTTCAGCTACAAGCCGTGTTCCTGCCCGGGCTGGTGCCAGGTAATTAATAGTTACCGAAATAGCTACGGCCGGGTTGCCGTGGGAGTTGCTGGCTAATCCTAAGGCCGTATCGGCCAGGGTAAAAATGGCGCCTCCGTGACCGATGCCATGAAAATTGAGCATGTTTTCCGTGATGGTCATGGCCACCCGGGCATAGCCGGGGGCCAGTTCCAGGAGCTCAATTCCTAGGGAACGGGGAAAGGTATCGGAGGTATACCTTTCTTTTACTGCCTGCAAGAAATCCATCGATTTACCCCTCTCAAGTGGCTTCCCGGCGGCGGGCTATGACATGGTATGTCCTGCCGTCGCTGTCGCCGCGGCCCTGATAGTCGAGGCCGTAATCCTCTAAAAGCTTTATTAACAGGTCCGCCTGATGGGCATCGGCGGCCTCCATGGTAATAGTAAGGTGGTCTCCCGGGTTAAGTTCCGGCAGGACGTCCCGCACCCGGGCTAGATCGCTGCTGGTAATGGCGGTACCCATCCTTAAAGAAATATCAGGCATAAGGGGCCTCCTCCCTGACTTTTTCTTTAGTTTTGCCGGGGAAGAGGCCTTTTAATGCCTTTATTTATTCATCACTGTAAGCAGCCGCACCAGCCGTTCGGCAGCATCGGCCAGGAGGGTGGCGGCGTTTTCCAGGCAGTATGCTAAAGGTACCGGCCGGGGGACGATGCTCATAAAGCCCTTAATGCCGTGGTCATAGACGGTGCCGGCACCTTCGCCGATAGAACCTACCAGGGCGACCACCGGGATGCCGTATTTCCCGGCCACCCGGGCAACGCCGGCGGGAACTTTACCAAAGGCCGTCTGGTGGTTGATTTCTCCTTCGCCGGTGATGACCAGGTCGGCGCCCCTGGCCAGGATGCCGTCGAGATCTACGGTTTCTATAACCAGTTCAATACCACGCCGCAAGCCGGCGCCCAGGAAGGCTACCAGGCCGGCTCCCAGGCCGCCGGCGGCACCGGCTCCGGGCAGTTCCCGGACGTCTTTCCCCAGGTCTCGCTCAATTGTGTCCGCCAGCCTGGCCAGGGCGGCATCCAGGCGGGGGACCATTTCCGGCGTGGCGCCCTTCTGGGGACCGTAGACCGCCGATGCTCCCCGGGGGCCGCATAAGGGGTTGTCCACGTCGCAGGCTACCAGGATTTCCGCTTCCTTTACCCGCGGGTCCAGACCCTGGATTTCAATGCGTTCCAGTTCCTCCAGCCCGGCAGCGCCCGGCCCGATATCCTGTCCCCTGGCATCGAGAAGTTTCACCCCCAGGGCCTGGGCCATACCGGCGCCGCCGTCATTGGTGGCACTGCCGCCGATGCCCACAATTAACCGCCGGCAGCCGGCGTCCAGGGCCTGGCGGATGAGCTCACCGGTACCGTAAGTGGTGGTAAACAGGGGGTTACGCTTTTCCCGGGGTACCAGGGGCAGGCCCGACGCCTGGGCCATTTCCACCACGGCGGTGGTACCATCCCCCAGGATACCCCAGGCGGCCCGAACCGGTTCCCCCAGGGGACCGGTGACGGTGGTGGTGATTATCCGGCCGCCGGTTGCGGCTACCAGGGTAGTTGTTAAACCTTCACCGCCGTCGGCCATGGGCACGGTGACGGTTTCTGCCTCCGGGAAAACCCGTTTGATACCTTCAGCTATAGCCGCCGCAACTGCGGGCGCGTCCAGGCTTTCTTTAAAGGAATCCGGAGCAATGACAATACGCTTCATTTTTTACCTCCAGTTCCAAAAACCTTAAAAACCTTCTTTAAATATTCGCCGGGAATGTAAAAATACCTCCCATCCCCAGCCGGCTCTATGTCAATAGTTGTGGGATTAAATTTTGAGGGCAACATCCCAGGAAAATTTTCTTGATGAAATGATTACGATTCCTAAAACCAAAACTTAATCGTTTCAGCATTTTGCTTAAAGTATTCTTGCCTTCTATATAACCATTGGTGTACCGGCGGCCTTGCTGGGTGTATCTAACCAGGTTTAATATTTCTGACCTCCAGAACTTAATAGTACGAGCCCATACCCGTCCCTCTACATTTTCAGCGCATTCTGCATTTATAAGCCAACGGCTTAAGGCAATTTCTGCCTCTTCAACCCGGTCCATCTTTATGATTTGTCTTAAATCTTCTTTTAGCTGGTATAGTTCATAGAGGGACGGGTATTTATTCTTAATTTCTTCTAGCTGCTGTTGTTGTCTGGAAGTAAGTTTTTCTTTAGCCTTGAGCAAGGGTAGGCGAGGTATATTCTCCTTGCCTGCTTCTTGCTCTATCTTGCGTGCTTCATTTAAGCGACGGTTGGCATCCTGAATTACATGGAAAGGGTCTACTATTATCCTGGCTGAAGGAAAGATTGCTTTTATTAACTTGCGCCAGGAGTCTTTCATGTCAATTACTACTGCTTCTACTTTAACCCCGGCTTTTTTGAGCCCCTCCAGGTAAGCCTTTATAGTTGCTTTCCTGTCATCACCCAAAATCGTCAAAGGCCTCTTATCCGGTTCCAGGCGCCCTACTACGCATACATAATCATTCCCGCTAAAGGACAGTTCATCTAAGGTTAAGACTATGGGCTCTTGAGTATCATCTGCTGGAAGACCGGACTGGATATACTTGTCTAGTAATCTTATAACCCTATTAGGAGTAAGGTGTAATATTCGGGCTGCATAGGTAAAGCTCATCCTCTGGGCATAATACACTACTGTCTGCACTCCTAGTTTTGTAAATCTGGCCCAGGGGATGGTATTCGGAGGACGAAGGGTAAAAGTCTTATGACAATGGTAACACTTATACCGTACAGGAACCCAGGATAAAAAAATCCATCTCCCGTATAAAAAAGCGTGACGAATTTTCCTTTCTTGGGGCTTCCGGTTCTTCTTTAAAATGCCGTGCTTATGTAATTTGCCTTTGTTACATGCAGGGCATAATGCTGGCGGCTCTAGCGTCACCCTTAACACAATATCTTTACGTTCCTGCCGTTCTCCTAAAATGGACTGGAGTATTTTATCAAAATTCTCTTGTCCCTTGAGGGTGATCGTGCTATTCTTATTCATGGGGGCACTCCTTTCCTAATGGGGTTTTTGTTTGCTAACATTTGATTTGGATGTGCCCCCCTCTTTTTCCTCCTTTAACTTCTAAAATCTCTTCTCCTCTGTCCTTCTATCTCTTCCTATCCCCTCCCACACTTTTTATTATAGAGCCTCCCCAGCCTTGACACTTAAAAAAAGCATATTTATAATGAATGTAACGGCGAAAATTTGTTATTTCACAATCCTTCGTTAGGTGAGGCTTCTGCATAGACAGACGCCACTGCCCGGAAACGTCGAAAGACGCCAATGGGTCAACAGGTATTACCGGCTTAAGGTTTTACCTAATGTGGCTGAGAGTTTTCTCTAGCTATGCACGTGCCAAAGCTCAACGAGTGGGGGTTAATAGGGCTATTGATGAACTCTATGTCTTCCCACTTGGGAAGACTATTTTATTGGTTGGGAGGTGAACCCCGTGGCGCGGGCAACGAACCTGGCTTTAACTATGATTATGGCAGCCCTTTTAATCGCCTTTGCCTACTTTGCCTACCAGGGCCACCAAGCTGTTGCCCTGGCAGGAGGGACAACAGTTGTTACCAGCATAGGCATCCTGCCTTATTACGCCTTCCGTTCCTTTTTAAGGATGCTGGGCGCATATATCCTTTCTTTTATCTTTACTCTTACTTATGGCTATAAAGCCGGGACAGACCCACGAGCCGAGCGCTGGCTCATTCCCATCCTGGATATCCTCCAGTCAGTGCCCATCCTGGGGTTCTTCCCTGCCGCTGTTTATTTTTTTGTCTCCCTTTTCCAGGGAAGCCTCCTGGGGGTGGAGCTGGCTTCCATCTTTCTTATTTTTACCAGCCAGGCCTGGAACATGACCTTCGGTTTTTATGAATCATTGACGACAATTCCCCGGGATCTTAAAGAGGCCGCTGATGCCTACCGGTTGACGGGTTGGCGCCGTTTCCAGAAACTATACTTTCCCGCCGGTATTCCTAAACTGGTCTATAATAGCATTCTATCCTGGAGCGGGGGCTGGTATTTTCTTATTGCCGCTGAAATTATTGCTATTGGTCCCGCTAGGTACTCTCTACCGGGTCTGGGTAGTTACCTCATCCGGACTACGGAAGAGGGGGATTTGGGGTTGACGATAGCAGGACTTTTAACCCTGATAACTTTAATAACTCTGATGAATATTTTTATCTGGCGTCCCCTCTCCATCTGGGCCGAAAATTTTAAGTATGAATTTGACAGTGGCGGCGCAAGATTAACCAGGGGATGGGGTTACCGCCTCTGGCACGAAGCCCCCTTTTTCCGGGAATTCAGGCGTGCGCTTATATCATTGGGAGCAGGCTTAAGTATTATAATAGAAAATATGTACCAAAAGATTTATACCTGGAATGGTAAGGGGCTTAATTATCAGCGTTATCTCACCTTGATTTGGCACTTTATTACTTGGTTAATGATTTTACTGCTGGGCGTGGCCCTATTCCGCGGTCTGGTGGCCCTGGGTACCCTGTTCATGATGCCCTGGCAGCCTGAGGTCTTCAGCATCCCCAAGGCCATTTTCTTTTCTTTTTTACGTTTACTGGCAGCATACATTCTCTCCCTTGCTTGGACAGTCCCGGCGGCCATCTGGATTGGCCATAATGAGCGGGTTTATGAAATCATGACGCCTGTTTTTGAAGTTCTAGCTTCAGTACCGGCAACGGCGTTATTTCCTATTATTGTTTTTATCCTGGTAGGGATCACAGGAGGTATGAACTTGGCAGCTATTATCCTCGTATTGACAGGTATGCAATGGTACCTCCTTTTTAACCTTATTGCCGGGGTAAAAAGCATTCCCAAGGATTTAAAAGAGGCAGCAGCCGCTTTTGGTCTCCAGGGAACCAGGTATCTACGCCGGGTAGTTTTACCAGCTTTGGTACCCTCCCTCATAACAGGCAGTATCACATCATGGGGGGGCGGCTGGAATGCCCTGATAGTTGCTGAATATGTTGTTTATGCCGGTCAGATTTACACTGCTTTTGGTATTGGATCCTTGTTGGATACTGCCATTTATGGGAGCGGCAGCTTCCAAATAATCTGGTCCAGTCTCATAGCCATGGTAGCAACTATCGTCTTTCTCAACCGCTTTTTCTGGCGGCGCCTGTACGAAATAGCTGTTGCCAGGTTTACTATAGGAGATTAACGGGGGTGGTATGGTTGGCTTTACTCGAAGTAAACCATGTTTATAAAACCTATACTGACGCCAACCGGTCCCTCACAGTTCTTAATGATATCTCTCTTAACGTCGCTAAGGGTGAATTTGTCTGTCTGGTAGGCCCGTCCGGTTCCGGCAAGAGTACTCTGCTGAGGATGGTTGTTGGTCTGGACCGTCCATCTCGGGGACAAATATTTTACCGGGGAAAACAGGTAAGCGGTGTTATGGATAAGATGGCTATTGTTTTTCAGTCCTTTGCCCTGCTGCCATGGTTAACAGTGATGGAGAATGTGGCCCTGGGTTTGGAGGCTAAAAATATCCCGCGGGCTGAAAGGGAGAGAATAGCCAATAAATATATTCAAAAAGTAGGGCTGGACGGATTTGAGGATGCTTACCCGCGGGAACTTTCCCGGGGCATGAAACAGAGGGTGGGTATTGCCCGGGCCCTGACCATGGAACCGGAACTCCTCTGCATGGATGAACCCTTTTCCGCCCTGGATGCCTTTACGGCCCAGAACCTGCGGGAGGAGCTTTTAGACCTGTGGCTGGATGTAACGCTTCCCGTAAAGTCGGTCCTCATGGTGACCCATGGCATTGAGGAAGCTGTCTTCATGGCCGACCGGGTGATTGTGCTGTCCAAAAGGCCGGCCCGGATACTGGCCGATGTCCGTATAGACCTGCCTCGCCCGCGTAACATGAAGGATGAAGCCTTCGCCCGGGTTACGGATAAAATATACTCGCTTTTGTTCTAAGAAGAAACAAGGGGACGGGTAACCGCCCCCTTTTAACTTTACAAAGCCTCGGCTATTTAGCTGCTAGCCAGGGAAATTTACCTTTGCTCCAGGGGAATATACTTTCTTTTACCAATCACATTTTTGTAGGCCGGTCTGATAATCCTGCCTCCACTTACCAGTTCTTCCAGCAGGTGGGCACACCAGCCGGAGATCCTGGCTATGGCAAAAATTGGGGTATAAAGCTCCACGGGAATATTTAACATCTTGTACACAAAACCCGAGTAGAAGTCCACATTGGGAGCGATAATCTTTTCATTTCCTTTTTTAGAGGCAAATAATTCGGGTCCAACTTTTTCTATGGTCAGGTAGAGGCCGAATTCATCTTCCATGTTTTTCTCTTTAGCGAGTTCAGCAGCCTTGGCTTTTAATAATACAGCCCGGGGATCGGACAGGGTGTAAACGGCATGGCCGAGGCCATAGATTAATCCTTTTTTGTCAAAGGCTTCCTTGTTGAGAATTTTGGTCAGGTAATATTTAACTTCTTCTTCATCGGCCCAGTCTTTTACATTGTTCTTTATATCATCCATCATTTCCATAACTTTAATATTGGCGCCGCCGTGCTTAGGCCCCTTTAGTGAACCGACCGCGGCCGCAATAACGGAGTATATATCTGTCCCTGTCGAGGAAACAACATGGACGGTAAAGGTTGAGTTGTTCCCTCCGCCGTGCTCAGCATGGAGTACCAGCGCAAGGTCCAGCAATTCGGCTTCCAGACGGCTGTACTGGTTGTTAGGCCTGATCATGTATAGGAAATTTTCGGCAGTGCTCAGCTCTTTTTGCGGTAGGTGAATATACAAACTTTGATTTCCATGATAATGGGCTTTAGCCTGGTAACCATAAGCCACCATGATGGGGAAGCGGGCAATCAGCTCAATACTCTGCCTGACGACGTTTTTGATACTTAAATCATCCGGGTTTTTATCATAGGAATAAGATGCTAAAACGCTCCTCGCTAATTTATTCATAATATCATTACTAGGGGCTTTTAAAATCATATCTTCAACAAATCCATCAGGGAGGCTGCGGTTTTCTGCCAGGAGATTGCTAAAATTAACCAGGTCCTGACGGTTAGGCAGTTCTCCGAAGAGAAGGAGATAAGAAACTTCTTCAAAACCAAAGCGTCCTTCCGCCTGGAAATTTGTGACAATATCCCAGATGTCAATTCCCCGGTAGAGCAACCGTCCCTGATCGGGAATCCTTTCGCCTTCATCTAGAATGTAACCGTGGACTTCCCCGATTTCCGTAAGCCCTACCAGCACGCCGGTGCCATCGCTGTTGCGCAAGCCCCGTTTTACATTGTATTTTTCATATAAAGTAGGCTCGATGTAATTATTTTTTTCAGCCAGTGCAGCAAGTCGTTCCAGGTAGCTCTTGTCTTCTATCTGCACATTAATACATCCTTTCTACTACAAGGATAAAGTTATTTATCCCTTATATATTCTTCACCAAAACTTGTTTTCCTTTTTTGGGGGAAATATAGGCTTAAGCTACCCCTCCTGAAGGCCTGGTGCAGCCCGGGGTAGAAAAACCCAGGTTGTTCCTTGGATGCACTTAATTTCTAACTAAATCCCGGCAATAAAAGTTTGGATCAGGTGCTGAATCCTGTTCTAAGATCTGGTATAATATGATAAAATAGTGGTACCTGAAAATGGTATCTAAATAGGGGGTCATAGCCACTGTGGACGCCGGGCCTTTACCCCAGGTAGGTATAGGGATGGTCATCGGCCTGCTCGAAATGCTGGAGGATGTCCGGGGAAGAGAAGATATCTTTAAGCTGGCCGGCAGTCTTTCGATGGAACTGGATGATATCGGGCCGGTCATAGAAGCGGCTAAGGTGCTGGGCTTTATTGAAACTACCAACGGTGATATTACCTTGACCGGGCTGGGTTCCCAGCTACTAAATGCCGGCATAAATAAGCGTAAAGACATAGTTGCCGGCCGGCTGCAGCAGCTGCCGGTCTTTAAAGAGGTCCTGGAGCTAATTAACTCCAGGCGTGGACGGCAGGTGCGGCGGGAGCAGGTTATCAGCCGTTTTGCCCGCAGGATGTCTGATGAGGATGCTGAACTCCTGTTTAAAACCCTTGTGGACTGGGGACGGTATGCCGGGATTATCGGTTATGATACTAAAGGTGAAGTTTTATATTTGGATGAGGAAGAATAAAGATATGCAACTGGCCCTTGACAAACATATCAAGGGCCAGTATAATAGACAGTGCTGTGGGGCTATAGCTCAGTTGGGAGAGCGCTTGAATGGCATTCAAGAGGTCAGGGGTTCGACTCCCCTTAGCTCCACCAGAAAAGAAAAGATGCCGCATAAGGAGCGGCATCTTTTCTTTTTACCACAGGAGAATAGGCAGTATAGGTTCCGGGAAGAGGGATTTTATGGTCAAGCTGCCTGAAAATCTGATCAAAGCTCGTTTCCTTATCCGGCCCAACCGCTTTACCGTAGTAGCGGAAAGGGGCGGGCAGCATTTAACAGCTTTTCTGGCCGACCCCGGGCGGCTGGCAGAATTGCTGTTACCCGGAACCGAGCTTTACCTGGCCCCGGCGCAAGCCGGGGAAAAGCGGAAAACTGTCTACGACGTGGTTTTGTTACACCGGAACGGCACCTTTATTTCTCTGGACAGCCGCCTGCCCAACCGCCTTTTTGCCGCTGCCTTCCGTTCCGGCGGACTGGGGGCCTTTCAGGGCTACCGGCAGCTAACGGCGGAAGTCCGGGTCGGCTCCAGCCGCCTGGATTTTTTGTTGACCGTGGGAGGGGAGAAAGAGGCGGGACTACCTGGTGAAGGATTACCACCGTGTTATGTTGAGGTCAAGTCAGTAACTCTGGTAAACAGCGATAGGGTGGCCCTGTTTCCCGACGCCCCCACCAGTCGCGGCAGCCGCCACCTGCAAGAGCTGATGGCTTTGCGGGACAGGGGTTGCCGGGCGGCGGTGGTGTTTATAATCCAGCGGGAAGACGCCCTGATCTTTGCTCCCAATGAAGCCACCGATCCTCTTTTTGCCCGGACTTTGCGGGAAGCGGCGGCTGCCGGGGTCGAAGTTTATGCCTATCGCTGCCGCATCAGCCCGGTGGCGGCCCGCCTCAGTACTGCCGTACCTGTAAAGCTGGCCTGAGCGACCTTTGCTGCAGCTTGCGTCATTGCTGGTAAAAAATGTCCCCGTGAAGGGCAGGAAATTTGCGGTATGCGTCGAATAGTTACCTCCAGGTGAAGAGAAAATGACAATTCCTTAGCACATAAGCTGGGTGGTTTTGGGCAGCGGCTTTTTAAGTTTGGCCATCAGCGCCTGGCTGGCCCCGGTAACGAGCCGGGCCAAACCGATAAACTCTCCTGCTTTGCGGCGCAAGTTTCACCGGGTGGCCGTAAGAGTCACGATAACAGTGCCGGTAATGTTGCTTTTCATAAGTGGGCGACGGCCCACCCTGGCCCTGGCCGGGGCTGCCGGCCTGAGCTGGCAGGGTGCCATTATTTATCTTGCCAGCGTAAGCCGGCAGAAGGAGGTGAAACCGGGATGAAGCGCCCGGCGGTGGTCTTCCTGACGGCGGTTGCTTTTATTGCTACCTTTCTGGCCTATATAAATGCTGCCTCGGCCTATTATGGATTGGTATGAAACTGAGGTACCTCCAAGTTTAAGAAAGTAAAACATAAAGTTAGAGAGGTGGATTTTATCACCTCTCTAAAATTTATGGAGAAGGTTTAACATGAAATGGAAGGAAGAACGGAACCGGAAGATAGCTAAATATGTCTTATTCTTTTACCTGGGTGCTTTGACTGTTATGGCTATATCCCTGTTAAGCGCCCTTGAATTGACATATTTTCCTAAAAGGATGTATCTAAATTATCCGGTAAGCGGTCTCTTCCTGGGTGTTTTCGCTTTAGCAGGAATACTTTATCTCACCAAAAAAGATTATGTGACAGTTCTTACTTCGAGCGAACCGCCACGTACCATCAGCTTGCTGATAAGCATTCTTATCTGGGCCTTTACCATAGCTATCGTCTTTATATCGGACTTCCACGGCAGTTCCTTTAAAGTCCTTTTCTTTGTCCCGGTGATCTATGCAGCTATAAATCACGGTCAAAAATATGGCCTTATATTTTCTTTATTATGTGTCATGCCCCTTATTATTTCTGACTTGCTGCATTACTCTCCTGAAGGGGTCAATAAAGCCCTGGAAGCCGATCTGGTCCTCAGCTTAATTATTTTTATGGCCGCCTGGCTCATCGGGGGATTTCTGGATATTGAAAGGGAAACCATTAAAAAGCTGGCAGAGATGGCAAACAGGGACGACCTGACAGGCTTATGGAATAAACGTTATTTTTACTACGCCCTGGAAGACCTGTTTACCCGGGCTAAAAAGGAAAATTTAAACCTCTCCCTGGTTCTTGCCGATGTTGACTACTTTAAAACGTACAACGACGCTTTGGGTCATCTTGAGGGAGATAAGGTTTTAAAGAAAATTGGCGAAATTATTGGCCGGGCAGTACCAGAGGGGGCTGTAGCTGCACGTTATGGAGGCGAAGAGTTTGCGGTACTGTTGCCCGGGTACTCCAGTCAGCAGGCCCTTATTGTTGCTGAACAGATTCGTAAAGAGGTCGAGAATTACTCTTTCTTTGGCCAAGAGTACCAACCGGCCCAAAAGATCACCCTGTCTCTGGGTATTGCTACTTACCCTGTTCATGCTAAAACATCCACAGAGCTTATTCGCCGGGCCGATGATGCCCTCTTCCGGGCCAAATCGGTACGTAAGAACAGGACGGAGATTTATTTTTCCGTTTTAGACGAGCTCTGCGCCGCATATAACAGTACGGGTGAGGACCTGCTTAGTACTTTGAAGACCCTGCTCAGTGTCATCCAGGCCAAGGATCGCTATACACGAGGGCATTCCGAACGGGTTACAGAGTATGCAGTAGTTGTTGGCGAATATCTCAATTTACCCGGAGAAGAGTTAAATACCTTGAGGCTCAGCGCTTTTCTCCATGATATCGGTAAGATAGAGATAGAACGTGAACTTTTAAACAACCCGCTTCCTTTAAACGAGGAAGAACGTTTGCTTTTTCAGCAACACCCGGTCTGGGGAGCGGAAATAGTTCGTTCCGTACCCCTGCTGGGCAAATGCACCCCCATTATTCTTGCCCATCACGAGAATTTTGACGGCTCAGGTTACCCTTGTGGACTGAAAGGCGAGGCTATACCCCTTGGTGCCAGGATTTTACGAGTGGTAGACAGCTTTGACGCCATGGCGACCAATAGGCCCTACCGCCGGGCTTTAACTGTCAGCCGTTGCCTGGAAGAACTCCGGCGAGGGGCTGGAACCTTATATGATCCAGAAATTGTTACGGCCTTTCTCAATGTTTCAGAACGCATTTTTCGCCTGCTGGCAAGTTAGGAAATATTGGCGGCCGGCCGCGCGCGGGAGGATTCAGTAGGTCGAGAGCTAAATTTAATGTTAAGCTGAAAACGTTATAAAACTATTATGGAAGCAGGAACTGGTATGGCTGTTTACCGGCTGGATACATGCGGGGAAATGTGCCCGATACCGATTGTGCGCACAAAGGTCAAGCTCAAGCAGCTGGCCCGGGGCGATATTCTCATTGTTACCAGTGACCACAGTTGCACCAGCCAGTCCCTGGCCGAAACAGTGCAAAAAATGGGGTACCGCGTCGAGGTCAGGGGGGTGGCCAACGGCATCTGGGAAGTTGTAATTGAGAAGGGTTAACCTGACTGGCCCGGGTTCAAGGTAGAGAGAAGCAGAAGAAGAGATACATGGGGGCTGGCTAAAGGTTTAACAGAAAGCCTTCTTATTAGTTAACAAGAAACGAAAAAACTTCTTTTGCAAACTTGTGGCCGGTTTACCGGCCGGGTAAACAATATTAAAGGTGCTGCGAAAGGAAATGCCGTCCACCTGCAGGGCTTTTAAAGTGCCGGCATGAATTTCCCGCCGGATGGCCAGGCGGGAGAGGAGGGAGACCCCGTGACCGGCAGTAATGGCCGATTTAATGGCGTCGTTCGAATTTAACTCCAGGACGACATTCAGGTCGGCAATGGTTAGACCCTGCCCGGCCAGGGCGCGGGCAATCACCCCGCGGGTACCGGAGCCCTCTTCCCTGAGGATTAAGGGCAGGCGGCGGAGTTCTTCTAAAGTCACCCGTTCCGGGCCCTGCCAGCCGGCAGGTACAATTAAAAGGAGCTCATCTTCAGCTACCCCCCGGGTGGCCAGGCCGGACTGGTCGACAGGCCCTTCAATGAGACCGATATCAATGGTCCTATCTAGCAATTTCTGGATGGTTTCTTCCCGGTTGCCGACCAGCAGCTTGATATTGGCATCGGGATATTTTTCTTTAAAGCTATAAATGGTGCAGGGCAGGGCATAGCTGCCAATGCTGCTGCTGGCGCCGACAATGAGGCGTTCCTGGCCGCTCTTCCAGTTGTTGAGGTCGCGTTTTAGATTTTCTGCCAGCTGGAGAAAGGTCTGGCCGTATTCGTAAACGATTTCCCCCAGGGGCGTTAACTCCACCCCTTTGGTAGTGCGGGTAAAGAGTTCGACTTCCAGGTCGTTTTCTAGGAGCTGGATTTGATAGCTCAGGGAAGACTGGGACATGTGCAAGATGCGAGCTGCTTCGGAAATGGATTTTACCTGAGCTACCGTGCAAAAGGCGTGCAGGTGGTTAAGGTTCATGGACCGGCCCTCCCTGCCTGATGGTTACAGTTTTATTATAGCATATGAAACCACCTGAAGGATAAGGCGGTAAGTATCATGGTAACAGAGCTGCAAAAGGAGTTACGATTGGCTAAACAGGTTAAGCTCAATCTCAGGTCCCAGGAACCTTACGCCCTTGGTGCAGCCCTGCTCGCTGCCGCTATCTACTGGTGGCTGCAGGGACGCGGGCCGGGCCTGGGGGAAGCCTGGCTTTTTGGCCTGGGCTTTGGCTTTGTCCTCCAGCGCAGCCGCTTTTGTTTTGTGGCCGCTTTCCGCGACCCCTTCATTACTGGCAACACATCCTTGAGCCGAGCAGTGGTCATCGCCTTGATGGCAGCAGTCCCGGGGATGGCCCTGGTAGCATGGACAGGGGTTACCCTGGCAGATGTTCACCCGGCAGGCTGGCATACTGTGGCCGGCGGCCTCCTTTTTGGCGTGGGGATGGTCCTGGCCGGCGGCTGTGCCAGCGGCAATTTAATGCGGGTGGGCGAAGGGCACTTGCTGCAATGGCTGGTCCTGGCTGCCTTCATCGGCGGCTCCCTCTGGGGAGCCCATGATTTCGGCTGGTGGCAGCAGGTAAGTATCAGCCGTTCCCCCACCCTGTTTCTCCCCGAAGTGCTGGGCTGGGGGCCGGCCCTTCTTATCCAGCTCCTAGCCCTGGTGATGGTGTACCTGGGCTTAAACCTCCTGGAAAGGCGTTCCTTTCCGGGTTTTACCGCCGCCGGGAGACAGCGGCAGCCCTTTCACCTGCGCCGCCTGTGGACCCATCCCTGGCCTTATTGGACCGGGGGACTGGCACTGGCAGTCCTGGATGTAGCTTTAACCTGGCGCGGGGGCCAGCCCTGGGGTATTACCACCGCCTTCAGCTACTGGGGCGCCTGGCTCTGGGAGGCTTTTACCGGGGCGCCGCCGGGATGGTACTATTTTTCCCTGCCGGCCCACAGCCGGGCCTTGAGCCTGGGGTTTTTGGCTGAGCCCCGAACTCTTCTCGACCTGGGGCTCATTGGAGGAGCCTTTTTAGCCGCCCTGGCAGGTTCGGAATTTCGTTTCCACTGGCCGCGGCGCTGGCCCCTGGTGCCAGCTGCCTTAATAGGCGGGCTGTTGATGGGTTACGGGGCCAGGATTGCCATGGGGTGCAACATCGGCGCCCTTTTCAACGGCATCGCTTCCTTTTCCCTCCACGGCTGGCTTTTCGGTTTGGGCCTGGCCGGCGGTGCTTACCTGGGGAGCAAGCTCCTCCTCCGTTTCCTGGTATAAACCTGCACCTATCGAAAGGTCTGGTGGCCGTCGAAGATACCGTTAGACAATTCATGAACCAGAAGACCGCCAGGCCGCATGATTCCTGGCCTAAGGGGAGCTTTTGCAGCTCCCCTTTCGCTTTACCGGAGCATTCCCGAGGGGCAGGAGAAAGGAATGTTGACTGGTAAAATATATTGTGAAAGTAACATTGAGGGCAAATGGCAGGGCGGGGATATGTGTTAGCGCCAACAGGAAACATTCATCCAGTTTCGGAGGTGAGGGCATGTTAGAACAAAGAATAAGCCGGCGAACCTTCCTGAAAGGCTCCCTGGTGGCCGGGGCCCTGGCCACCTTTGGCGGCATGCTGGTTCCCCGGGAGCAGGCGGGGGCGGCAGGGGCAGTAGCCCCTGAAACTTCCCGGACCGTTCCCACCATTTGCGAAATGTGCGGGGTTAAATGCGGTATCCTGGCTCATGTCAGGGAAGACCGGGTTTGGCGTCTTACCGGTAACCCCAGGGACCCCCAGAGCAGCGGCCGTTTATGTGCCCGGGGCAATGCCGGGATCAAAACTCTCTATGATCCCGACCGCCTGAAGGGTCCCATGAAGAGGGTGGGCGAAGGGAAGTTCCAGCCCATCAGCTGGGAGCAGGCTTTTAAGGAAATTGGCGCCAAATTACAGGAACTGAAAGGCCGTTACGGCCCCCAGACCCTGGTCTGGCTGGCTCACCCGGAGCTTATTTCTCCTTTAGAGAAGCATTTCATGGCTGCCTTCGGTTCCCCCAATTATACCGGCCATGGGCCGACCTGTTACAGCAGCCGTAACGTTGCTTTTGAGCAAATGTACGGCGGCGTTCCCGGGGTTGACTACCGCAATGTCAGGTACTACGTTGCCTTTGGCCGTAACCTCACAGGAGGTATTAAAAACCCTGACATTCAAAAGATAGTTGCCGCCAAAGCAGAAGGCGCCCACCTGGTGGCCGTAGACCCGAGGTTGAGTGATTTTGCCTTCTATGCCGATGAATGGCTCCCCATCAGGCCGGGTACCGATCTGGCCATGATTCTGGCCCTGATTAATGTTATCATTAATGAAAATCTGTATGATGCTTCCTTTATAGCCGAACGTACCGTTGGTTTTGAAGAATTGAAAGCCGGGGTGGCCGCTTATACCCCTGAATGGGCGGCCAAAATCACGGGAATAGACGCGGCGACCATCGGCCGCATCGCCCGGGAACTGGCAGCCGCCAAACCGGCAGCAGCCGTCGATCCCGGCTGGCATGCCGTTACCGGTTCCCAGTATTACAATAGCGTCCAGACGGCCCGGGCCGTAGCCGCCCTCAACGCCCTGTTGGGGAACCTGGGTGCCAAAGGCGGCCTGGCCTTCCCGTCCAGGATTAAGCTGGGTGATCCATCCAGTATCATGGGCCCCAAACCGCCGGCGGCGGCGGGGCCGCGCTGGGATGGGGCCGGTAGCGAGAAATGGCCTCTCAATAAAGCCCACGGCATGATCCAGGTTTTCCCTGAGAGGGTCAAAAAAGATAAACCATACCCTATCAAAGCAGTGGTAATCCAGCACCTGAACCCGGTGCGCTCCAGTACGGATTCCGGGGCCTTTATTGAGGCGTTGAAGCAATTGGAACTTGTGGTGGTCATCGATATCCAGATGAACGATACGGCCTACTATGCCCACTATGTGTTGCCGGAAGCCACCTACCTGGAAAGGTACGACCCCTTGATGACGGCGGGCAACAAAGTGGTGTTGCGCCAGCCGGCAGTAGAGCCCCTTTTTGATACCAGAGGTGCTGAAGAAATCATCGCTGGCCTGGCTAAAGCCGCTGGTTTAAGTGAGTACTTTAACTTTACCCTGGAGCAATATAACGACGCCCTGCTGGCTCCCCTGGGCCTGACCCAGGCGCAGCTGGCCCGGGTAGGGGTAGCCGAAGTAGAAGCCCAAAAACCCGATTACACCAAACTCAAGACGCCTTCCGGCAAAATTGAGCTGGCCTGCCAGGCCTTTGTCAAGGCCGGCAGCACCCTGACCCCGGCCTGGGAGCCGCCTCTGGTGGAACCGGGGGTAGACGAGTTCCGTTTCATCCAGGGCCATGTACCCATGCACACCCATACCTCTACCGACAATAACGCCTACCTGCACGCCATCATGCCGGAAAACGAGCTCTGGATCCATCCCGGCCGGGCCGGCAAGCTGGGCATCAAGACGGGGGATCTCGTCGAAGTGACTTCCCGGGTAGGCAAGGTTAAAGTGAAGGCCCGGGTGACGGAAGGCATCCATCCCGAGGCAGTTTTCCTGGCCCATGGCTTTGGCTGCGGTGTTCCTTTAAGAAAGCTGGCCTATAACAAAGGCGCCAATGACAGCGCTTTGATACCGATTATTACAGCGCCTGTCTCCGGGGCGGCGGCCCAGTGCGAAACTTTGGTGACGGTACGGAAGGCAGGGTGAGTTTAGATGGCTAAGTTTGGTATGCTCGTAGACCTCACGCGTTGTGTAGGCTGCCACGGCTGCACCGTGGCCTGCCAGGCCAGGTGGGACTTATTACCCCAGGTGCAGTTTACCAAAGTCCACCGTTATGAGATGGGTACTTTCCCCAAAGTCAAAGGCGGGGTGGTAACCACCCAGTGCATGCACTGCGACGATCCCCCATGTGCCCGGGTCTGTCCTACCGGAGCTACCCGGAAACGTGCCGATGGTATTGTTGTAGTTCATGAGCAGGAGTGTATCGGCTGCCGCTACTGCCAGTCGGCCTGCCCCTATGACGCCCGGAGCTTTAACCCGGAACGGAATATTGTCCAGAAGTGTTATTTTTGCTATGACTTTGTAGAGAACGGGCAAAAACCGGCCTGCGTGGACACCTGTATGGCCGCGGCCAGGATTTTTGGTGACCTGGAAGATAAGGGGAGCGAATTATCCCAGGCCATAACCGCCAGGAAAGCCGTCCAGATCAAAGGAACTTCCATCTTTTACGTACCGCCGCGGAACCTGGATACCTCCGTCCTGCCGCCGGATTTCCAAGAACCCGGTGCCGTACGCATCTGGCAGGATATTGTCCACCCGGGCGGGAAGACCATTATGGGCCTGGCTGCCGGCGCCGTAATTGCCGGTTTAGTGATCAATAATATTAAAGGGGGCGGCAACAATGACTGAAGAAAGGGTGGAGCGCTTTAACCTGGCCGAGCGCCTGGGTCACTGGAGCCATGGTATCTCCTTTGTCGTCCTGCTGCTCACTGGTTCAGCCCTGGTCTTCCGGGGTTACGCCAGCTTGATAGGACCCGAAGGGTTGCGTCTCTTTCGCAGCATTCATCACGTTATGGCCTATCCCTTTACTTTCCTAACGGTAATTATCCTCCTTTTTGGTACGCCGCGAAGTACATGGCAATGGCTGAAGGAGTGCCTTACCTGGGGCCAGGACGACTTCCGCTTTATTGCCGCTTTCCCCCGGGAATTTTTCGGGCTGAAGGTGCAGCTCCCGGAGCAGGGCAAATTTAACGCCGGGGAAAAGCTCAATTCCCTCCTGACCATTGCCGGCTCTATTTTAATGGCCGCTACCGGCTGGATCTTGCTTCTGCGGGACAGCGTGGCTCCTGCCCTGGTGGCCTGGGCCCTGCCTCTGCATTCGGCCGGAGCCCTGGTTATGGGCGGGGTCATCCTGGGCCATATTTACCTGGCCCTGGGTCACCCCAATTCCCGCGAGTCCATCAACGGCATGCTATCGGGTAAGGTAGCGGCCAGGTTTGCCCGCGAACACCATGCCCGCTGGTACCGGAAACTAAGAGCTGGAGAGGATCAGGTGAAAGGACAACAAAAAATTGCTTGACAAGACCTGTCCGGTGTTGCCCTGGATTAATTCCAGGGCAATAATATTATTTTAGAAGGAAAAGGTTTGTTTTGTAGCGAAATAAACAGGAACTATGAGATAGACAAAAAGGTACAGGAGAGAAAAACAGTGGCAGGTGCAGGTCGCTATCAAAGGGGTGTCAGCGCCGTTATCCCGGCCTACAACGAGGCGGCTACGGTAGGTAAAGTAATTGAGACTTTAAAACAAGTGGCCAGCATCGCCGAAATCATCGTGGTCAGCGACGGTTCGGAAGATGCTACGGCCAATGTGGCCCGCCGTCACGGTGCCCGGGTAATTGAGCTAGAAATCAATGGCGGTAAAGGGGCGGCCATGACCGTCGGTGCCCGTGCAGCCCGGGAAGACATTCTGCTTTTCCTGGATGCCGATCTGGAGGGGCTGACGGCAGCCCACGTCGAGGCCCTGGTTGCCCCTTTGCTGACCGACAGCGCGGATATGACGGTAGGCATCTTCAGCCGGGGGAGGTCGCTTACGGATCTGGCCCAGGTGGTGGCTCCTCACCTTTCCGGGCAGCGGGCCATCCGCAAAGAACTGTTTCTGGCGGTGGGGGCAGAAAAAAGCCGTTTTGAGGTCGAAGTATTGCTCACCAGTGAAGCCCGCGCCCGGCGCTGGCGGGTACAGAAAATACCCCTGGCCAATATGACCCATATCATGAAGGAAGAAAAGCGGGGGTTGTACCGGGGTGTAATCGCCCGTATGGGAATGTATAAAGACATCCTGGGCTATATCTTGCGCCTGACGCGCAAAAAAATAAAAACACGTCCGGTAGCGATCCTGTTTTTACTGCTTTTCCTGGTGGCAGCCTTGAATTATGATATCCTGACCATGCGGGCTGCGGCAGCCGCAGCCCGGAATATTCCTGTTCTCGATCTTCCGGACGGGGGCAACCGCATTCTGGTCATTTCACCCCACCCCGATGACGAAACCCTCGGTGCCGGGGGCCTCATCGCTGAGGCCAGAGACCGGGGGGATGCCATAAAGGTAGTTATTATGACCAACGGCGATGGTTTCCGGCGGGGAGTGGAAAAGTTCAACGGTCCTTTGCCGGCAGGGTCCAGGAGCTGGCGGGTGTCTGCTCCGGCCTGATCGTCCCGGTGGGACACCTCTTCGACCAGGAGGAGCCTACCAATATCTGCGGCATGCACGTTCATATCAGCGGTTTCCCGGACCGCGAGCGGGCCTACCGCAACCTGGTCTACTTTTTGCCTCTCCTGGCCTTGCTGGTAATTAACTCTCCCGTTGCCGGCAACCGCTGTTACGGCCAGTCCTACCGGTGGGCAGAGGCTTTTGCCATCGGCCCTTTACGGGATGACAGGCGCTACCGTTTTCAGGATCTTATTGAATCCAAACGCCTGGGTACCCTGGAGATTCGGGTTTTCGACCCGGTGTGGGACCTGGAACGCATCCGGATTCTCCTGGAGTGTATCCAGGCCATCCTCCTGGCTGATGCAGATTATCCCGGTGATATAAAGGTTTATAATGGCCTTCGCCTGAAGGTAGCCAGAGAGGGTTACATAGAGGAATTACGCCCGGTTTACCGGGACTTAACCCGGCTCCTGCCGGTGCCGGAAGACCTGTTCCGCCGTACCCCGGCCGACACCGTCAAGGAACTCTGGCTCCGGGAGGGTACTCTGGCCACTTATGCCGCCCTGGACAATGCCTACCGCAATGGGGTCTTGAAGCCCCGGCCCTTGCGACCGGTAAAAGTCAGCTGGCCCTTGATGCTGGCCGGCTTTTGCGGTTATTATTTACCCAAAATGCCCTATAATATCAAGAAAGTGTGGTCGGAATGGTGACCTTTTTTAAGATCCTGGCGGGCCTTGCCGCCATCGGCGGTGGCATCTTCTGGTACCTGCGCAAGGTATGGTTTTATCGCGACCCGGTGCGGGTGGCGCCGCAAGAGGAAGGGGCCATCCTGGCCCCGGCCGACGGCAAAGTTGTCTATATCAAGCCCTTTCGCGATGGCCGGGTGGTAGCGGAGAAACTGGGCCGGCCCATTCCCATTGAGGAAATAATGAAAGCTCAGGGCCTTAGTAACAGGGGCTGGATCGTTGGTATCTATATGTCTCCCCTGGATGTCCATTTTAACTATGCTCCCATTGATGCCCGGGTGGAGAATATGGTCCATACCCAGGCCAGGGTGAATTTGCCCATGGTCGACCTGTGGGAATATATTCGCCTCACCTATCTCCGGCGGGCGGTAGATCTTTTCAGCCACCGCTACCGCCTGGTAAATGAACGATTGACCATCTTCTTAAGGGGCCGTGACGTGCAGCTGGCCATGGTGGAGATTGCCGATAAGTTTGTCAATAAGATCAAATGTTTTATCACTCCCGGCCAGGCCGTTACCCGGGGCCAGAAGGTCTCCTTTATCGAACGTGGTTCCCAGGTAGACCTGGTTATCTTCAAGGATGATGTAGAGTTTGCCGTCCGGGTGGGCCAGCAGGTTTACGGCGCCCGGACGGTGGTGGCCCGTTACCGGGCGGCAGGCAGGGCAGAGCAGTGACGGCCGTCCATGTCTATATGGCTCTCTTTGGCCTGCTGGTCGTTGAAGGTATGGGTGTCCCGGGCATCCCCTTTGAGCCGGTCTTCCTGGCCGCCGGTTATTTAATCGAGCGCGGGGAGATGAACTTTTGGGGGGCAGTGACGGTCGGCAGCGCCGGCAATCTCCTGGGCAACTTGATAGGTTACTGGCTGGGGGCCAGGCCGGGGCGAGGCATAATCGAACGCTTTCTCCACCGGGGCTGGGGTCCGGACGGCCTGGCCACAACCCGGGACTGGCTGGACCGCTTTGGAGCGGCGGTAATTATTTTTGCCCGCTGGTTTGGCCCCATCAGGACGCCGACCATCTTGGCAGCGGGTGTCCTGGGAATGAATCCCGGCATCTATGCCCTTTATTCAGCCCTGGGCGCCTTTACCTGGACTATGGCTTGGCAGTACGCCAGCTGGAAGGGGGCCCATTATCTCCTGGCGTGGTGGTACCTTTACCGCCGCTACGCCACCTGGTGGATGGATATCCTACTGGTCCTGGCATTCCTGGCGGTTACCGCCGGTTCTATCTATTATTGCTGGTACCGGCTAATGGTAAGAAATGGAAAAGAATAAGTTTGACAAATCCCGTATCTTGTGTTAAAATTATTTAGAACAAATGAATAAAAGCAGAGCGCTGAATCCCTTTTCAGGGAACGGGGGAACCAGTCTTTTGGGGTGAATCCCCGCGCTCAGTAGTCTTTACGTCTTCCCTAAAATCCCGTTATCCTAAAGGAAATTTTGGATAAAGCAAAGGAGCAACGGAAGAGAAACTGAGTGCGGGGTAGGGTTAGCTTTCGACCCGAACCCGGCAGCTAACTTCGTAAGCGTGGAAAGTGAAAGAGGCATCGTACCCCTTTAATTTCTTGTACCCAAAACCCCGGTTCAGGCCGGGGTTTTATTTTATAACAGGAAGGGAGGTAGAAACTCGTGAGTGTCTGTCCAAACAAAGGGAAGCTGATGAGTAGAGAAGCCAAAAGGGAAATTGCATTGCAAAGGGCAGCTGAGTTAAAGGCCAGGATTATTGATTACCTGGACGCCAGAGATGCCATCCCCAGCGGTTTGGAAGTCGCAGCGGAGATTGAAGCCAGCCGGCAGCGGATTATGGCCTATTTTGGTGCCAGTGAAGATGACTGGCAAGACTGGCGCTGGCAATTGCAGCATCGGATTACCTCGGTTGACGTCCTGGGGGAATTAATTCCCTTAACCGAAGCGGAAAAGGAAGCCATCAAGCGGGTCGAGCGTACCTACCGCTGGGCCGTTTCGCCCTATTATCTTTCTCTCATGGGCAAAGATGCCAGCTGCCCCATCCGGCGGCAGGCCTTACCCAGTGCCGCCGAGTTGGAGGATAAGGTCGGGGTACTCGACCCCATGGATGAGGAGCTGACGTCACCGGCACCGGCCATTACCCGGCGTTACCCCGACCGCTTGATTATTAACGTCACCAACCAGTGTGCCATGTACTGCCGCCACTGCCAGCGGCGCCGCAATATCGGTGAAGTTGACCGGAGCCGCAGCCGCCGGGAGCTGGAGCGGGCCCTGGAGTATATTCGCCGCAACAAAGAAATACGCGATGTCCTGATCACCGGCGGCGACGCTTTAATGCTGAGTGACGCCACAATCGACTGGCTGTTAACGGAACTGGATAATATACCTCATGTGGAGATTAAGCGCCTGGGCACCCGGGTGCCGGTTACTTTGCCTCAGCGTATTACGGCGGAATTATGCCGGGTACTGGCCAAGCACCCGCCGATTTACCTTAATACCCAGTTTAACCACCCCCGGGAGGTTACGGCGGCAGCGAAAGCGGCCTGCGATCGCCTGGTGCAGGCCGGGGTGGTCCTGGGAAACCAGGCGGTTTTATTAAAGGGCATCAATAACCATCCCTTTGTTATGAGGAAGCTCAACCAGGAACTGTTGAAAATCCGGGTACGGCCCTATTATATCTTCCACGCCAAGCCGGTTAAAGGGACGACTCACTTTATCACTTCCATTGAGGAAGGCGTGGAAATAATGGAGCAGCTGCGCGGTTATACTTCCGGCCTGGCCGTACCTACCTATATAATCAACGCACCCCACGGGCTGGGCAAGACGCCCATTTTACCACAGTATGTGCTGGCCTGCAATGACGACCAGGTCATCCTGCGGACCTGGGAAAAGCGGACCCTCTTTTACCCCAACCTGGGATGCCAGAAAGAACAGACTAAGGCTTAAAACAAAAGCGCCGGGCAATTCCGGCGCTTTTTACATACCATCTCCCTGATGGGAGCCCGGTGACACATTAAAATCCAAATAAAATAAACGTAACACCGTTCCTGATACCGGACCATAATTTACCAAAATCTCTGGCATATTCGGCATAAAACAAGAGAATCCTTGTTTATTGACCGTTAAATTTTCCTGTGGTAGGATTAAGATTGGGTTAAATATAAACCAATATAATTATCAGGAAGGAAGATAAAAATTGAATGATTTGTTAATCAGGCGCGCGCGGCTCATGGATGAGCCGGGAACTGTTGATGTAGCCATTAAAGACGGATACATTGTTGCCGCCGGGGGAGGAGTGGCCGGCTCGGCCCGGCAAATGGTCGATGCGGCAGGGAGACTCCTGATACCGGCCTTTGTCGATGCCCATACCCACCTGGACAAGGCCCTGACGGCGCCCCAGGAAGGCGCAGGCTCCCTGGCCGAAGCCATTGAGGATTTCCAGCGGCGCAGCCGCAAAATGGATAAAAATGATTTTATCGACCGCGGCCGCCGGGTGCTTAAAATGGCTCTGCGCCATGGGACGGCCACCATGCGCACCCATATTACCGTCAACGAAGCCCTGGGCCTGCGAGGTGTGGAAGCGGCCCTGGAACTCAAGGAAGAATTTGCCGGGAGAGTTGACCTGCAAGTATTTGCCATGCCCGGTGAATTGGAACCGGCACCGGCACCACCTTTAAAGGAACTCATGGAAGAAGCACTGCGCCTGGGGGTAGACGGCCTGGGCGGTGCCCCCCACCTGTCCGAAAGGATGCAGGAATGGGTAGATTATATCTTTGACCTGGCCGTGCGTTATAATGTCTTGATTGATTTCCACGTTGATGAGACGGATGCTCCTTCGGTTGCCTCCCTGGATTATATAGCGGCTAAAACCATCCAGACCGGCTTCCAGGGCCGGGTGGTGGCCGGTCACTGCTGCGGCCTGGCGGCTGTGGACGAGGAGAAGGCTATCCGGACCATTGCCGCCGTGAAAGAGGCGGGCATCAGCGTTATTACTTTACCATCTTGCAATCTCTACCTCATGGGCCGCCGGGATAAGGGCCTGGTGCGACGCGGGGTTACCAGGGTCAGGGAGCTCCAGGCAGCGGGAGTAAATGTAGCCTATGCTTCCGACAACATCCGCGATGCCTTCCGCCCCTTTGGGAACGCCAATATGCTGGAGGAGGCCCTGATTACCGCCCAGGTACTGCAGATGGGAACGCCCCTGGAGCTCAAAAACGTTATGAAAATGGGCACCTATAACGCCGCGGCCGCCATTGGCCTTAAAGCTTACGGTGTTAAAGCCGGTGACCGGGCCGACCTGGTTCTCCTGGATGCTACCAGCCCGGCTGAAGCTATCATTGGGCAGGTTGAAAAGGTCTGTGTCATAAAGGGCGGCCGGGTGGCCGTGCGGAACGACAAAAAAAGCGACATCATTATTTAGCGGTTGCGTCAGGGAAAAGCAACGGTTATACTACAAGTAGCAAGCGACATTTTTTTACTGTGGAGGAATGAACTTGTTAGTAGATCTCAATCCAATTGCCTTTCACCTGGGACCTATAGCGGTGCGCTGGTACGGCATCTTTATGGCCCTCTCTTTCCTGGTGGGTTCCTGGTACCTGTACCGGGAGGGCATGAAAAGAGGCCTGGAAGAAGACTTCCTCCTCAACCTGGCCATTATTGTCATTATCTCCGGCGTTATTGGGGCGCGGTTAATGTTTGTCCTGGCCAATTACCCCACATGGTTTATAACAGACCGCATCCAGATACTTAAAATCTACGAAGGTGGCCTCTCCTGGCACGGCGGCCTCCTGGGGGGGTTCCTGGGTGGCTGGCTTTATGCCCGCTGGAAAAGAGTTGATGCCAACCAGTTGGCGGACCTGGTGGTACCGGGTCTGGCCTTCGGCTATTTCCTCGTGCGTATCGCCAACATCTTTAACCAAGAGGTCTTAGGCCGGCCTACGGATTTTTGGTTCGGCCGCTGGCCGGCCCAGGTCATAGGTTCGGCCATTGGCCTCCTTTTACTGGCCCGTTATTTTTATGTCCAGAGCAAAAATCCACCCCACGGCTACCAGTTCTGGTCCTTTATTTTCTATCACCAGGTTTTACGGGCCGTTGTTGAGGAAACAGTGCGGGATAACCCCCTGGAAGTGTGGGGTTATATTGTTCCCCACTGGGGCCTGGGCTTCTTCACCCTGACCCAGCTTACCACCCCTCCCATCCTGCTTCTCGCTTATTACTTCATGCGGCGCTCGCGCCGGGCCGCCAGGTTAAAGTATCGCAGATGAAGGCGGCCAGCGGCAGCGACCAACCTGTCGCCGGCCATGACCTTATCCACCGCTGTCAGGGATTATTTTTAATTGAGATATAATCTCAGCTTTATTTGTTCTTAACCTGAGGGCGTTACAATTACAATTGAAAAGAACACAGCACCTCAGGGGGGTAGGACAAATGTTGAGACAAAAATTAGTTGCCCTGCTTAAAGAATGTTACTGGCTCCTGGAAAAGACAGTGGAAGGACCGCGGGAACTGCGGCAGATGCAGGAGCAGGTGGCGCGCAAAATCGCTGAATTTGAAGGCCGGCAGCAAGTTCAGGCCAATTTTGGGGTAAGTGGGGGCAAAAAAGTTGCTTAAAAAATATTAGCGGCGGGGTCCAGGCTTCAGAGACGGGACCCCGCCTTTCATTTTACCGGGCCCCCTTGACCAGCATATCAATGAGGTCGGGAAGAGGAGACCTGGACCGGGATAACCTCCAGGTAGCGCTGGAGGCAGTGGGGATGTGCTACAGCCAGGCCCCAGGAAGCGCCATAAGCTTCCAGGAGCGATAAAAAAGCGGGGGTATAGAGTAAATACCACCCGCCCGCTCACAGGGCCATTATGGTTCACCGGAACAGCCAGGACGCCAGAGCCACGGCTACCCCGGCCACGGCAACGATGGTTCCGATTATCCAACGAGTGGTGTTGTGCAGCTCCAGGTGGAGGCCGTCAATTTTGGCGTCCAGTCTGTCGAACCTGGTATCTTGTTTTTCTATTTTGGCATCCGTTTCTTTGCGTAGGTCATCAATCTTGGTATCGAGCTTTTCGTCAAGTCTGCCCAGCTTGTCGTCCAGCTTGCCCAACTGCTGCATGATCATGTTGAATGGGTCAAAGGAGGTACGGAAGGTGAATCCCTGCTCCTCGCTGCCAGCAGCCAGTTGCTTTCTGGTTTCGTCCTCGACCACAGCCAAGCCGCCTCCCCTCCCTTGCCCATATTCTACCACGTTTGCGGGAATGGGGGCAATACCTAGAACTCCGGGAAGCGAAGGTCAGCATCATCACGCCCGCCCAAGTGGTCAACTTCGACGACGAGGACAGCGAACTTGTTTCCGATATCTTTAATCTTTTCGCCCGGCACCAGCGGCGGAAAATCAAGAAAGCCATGCGCCGGGGCCGGGAAGAAGCCTTCCGCCAGGGCAAGTGGCCTGGACAGCCACTCTTCGGCTATCAACTAAAAACATTCCCCTTTACAGCAAGTGGATTGCCGAGTATCGCAAGGTGGCTCCTCATGTAACCATCGATTACCAGTCCATCGGCAGCGGTGGTGGTATCAAGGGTATCACCCTTATGCTTTCATCAAAAACCAGGCCGGTAAATTTGTCGAGCCTACCCTGGAAACCACGACGGCGGCTGCTGCCGGTGCCGCCGCCAATATGCCGGAAGATATGCGTGTTTCCATTGTCAATGCCCCCGGGGAAAACTCCTATCCAATTGCCGGATACACCTACCTGCTGGTGTATAAAGACCAGAAGGATAAGGACAAGGGTACGGAACTGGTTAAATTCCTGTGGTGGGCTATTCATGATGGGGAAAAGTTCGCCGAAGACCTGCTCTATGCGCCGCTGCCCGACAACGTCGTGAAACTGGCGGAAGCCAAGATCAAGCAGATCAATTACAGGGGCGAACCCCTTTATAAATAAATCCTCAGCAATATTGCCGGGGATGAATTGCAGTAATTACTGGACGGGCTGGAAGCTGAAACTTGATTCATACCAGTTGGAAAAGCCGCGCGTGGCGCGGCTTTAATAATCCTTAACAAGATATTAACATGGAGCTAATTTAAATATAACACCGGTTTTTTATAATAGTCTGTGGACAGGCAGAAAACGGCTGGTAGCATCATTAAAAAATAGGAGGAGAATTTTAAGTGCCCAGGAAGAAAAGCAAGCGGGTAGTTGTGCTGGTAATGGCGCTGGCGTTGCTAATGTTGGTGACCGCTTGCGGCAATAGCGGTGAAACCAGCAAAGGGCCGGGGGGGAGCAGCGACGGCAAGGCTCAAACCGTAGCCTTGAACGGTGCCGGCGCGTCCTTTCCCTATCCACTTTACAGCAAGTGGATTGCCGAATACCGCAAGGTGGCTCCCAATGTAACCATCGACTACCAGTCCATAGGCAGCGGGGGCGGCATCAAGGGTATTATCGAGGAGACAGTTGATTTCGCCGGCAGCGACGCGCCCATGACGGACGAGCAGCTGGCCAAGGCGCCGGGACAGATTTTTCATATTCCTACGGTTATGGGTGCAGTCGTAATCACCTACAACCTGGAGGGCGTCAAGACGGGCCTTAAACTGACCCCGGAAGTTATAGGCGATATCTTTTTGGGGAAAATTAAGAAATGGAATGACCCGGCCATAACTGCCATCAACCCCGGGGTCGAGCTGCCTGATAAAGAGATCACCGTCGTCCACCGCTCGGATGGCAGCGGTACTACCAATATTTTTACCGATTATCTTAGCAGCATCAGTAAAGAATGGAAGGAAAAAGTAGGCAAAGGTACTTCCGTGGAATGGCCTGCCGGCATTGGTGCCAAGGGTAATGAAGGCGTGGCCGGTACCGTTAAACAGACGCCGGGCGGTATTGGCTATGTAGAACTCGCCTATGCCGTCCAGAATCAGCTGCCTTATGCTTTCATCAAAAACCAGGCCGGTAAATTTGTCGAGCCTACCCTGGAAACCACGACGGCGGCTGCTGCCGGTGCCGCCGCCAATATGCCCGAAGATATGCGTGTTTCCATCGTCAATGCTCCCGGGGAAAACTCCTATCCAATTGCCGGATACACCTACCTGCTGGTGTATAAAGACCAGAAGGATAAGGACAAGGGTACGGAACTGGTTAAATTCCTGTGGTGGGCTATTCATGATGGGGAAAAGTTCGCCGAAGACCTGCTCTATGCGCCGCTGCCCGACAACGTCGTGAAACTGGCGGAAGCCAAGATCAAGCAGATCAATTACAAGGGCGAACCCCTTTATAAGTAATTCTTAAGGAAAACATACAGCAGGGGGAATCATGGGCCCGGCCCATGATTTCCCCTATCTTTGCTTGCGGGGAGAATTTACCCTGGAGGTACGTCAAATTTAGAGGATTTCAGACAGTAAACGGCGAATATCAACAATGTTTATATATCTAGAGCTGGCGGAGGATTGTAAATGCAAAAGCCAAGCCACAAAAGCAGGCGGTTGGGCGATGCTGTCTTTCGCGGCCTTACCTTACTGGCGGCCCTGGTAATGGTAGGCCTGATAGTGGTTATTGCCATTCAATTAATCAAGGGATCCCAGCTGGCCTTTACCCGCTTTGGCCCTGGATTTGTTACCGGTTCCAGGTGGGACCCTGTCCACGGCAACTTTGGTTCTTTACCATTGGTTTATGGTACGGTTGTTTCTTCACTCATCGCCCTGATCATTGCCGTCCCTTTGAGCCTGGGGATTGCCATTTATCTTGCTGAACTGGCGCCCCAATGGGTGCGGACCCCCGTTTCTTTCTTGGTCGAACTGCTGGCTGCTATCCCCAGCGTTGTCTATGGTTTATGGGGGATATTTGTTCTGGTGCCCTGGGTACGGACAGTCTTAGAGCCATTTTTGCAAAAAACGCTGGGCTGGCTGCCCTTTTTTCAAGGCACTTATTATGGTTTTGGCATGCTGGCGGCCGGCATTATCCTGGCCATCATGATTATACCTACTATTTCTGCAGTTTCCCGGGAAGTTTTACTGGCCGTTCCCGTCTCCCAGCGGGAGGCCATGCTGGCTTTGGGTGCTACTCGCTGGGAGACGATTAAGATGGCCGTCCTTCCTTATGGCCGGTCGGGCATCCTGGGGGCTGTCATTCTCGGGCTGGGACGCGCCATCGGTGAAACCATGGCTGTAACTATGGTCATCGGCAACCGACCGCAGATTTCCCCGTCGGTTTTTGAACTGGCCCAAACCATTGCCAGTATTATCGCCAATGAGTTCAGCGAGGCTTTTGACGATCTGCACCTGTCAGCCCTGGTGATGGCGGGATTGGTCCTATTTATTGTTACCCTGTTGCTGAATATTATAGCCCGCCTGCTGGTGTGGCGCATAGACAGAGTACCGGAAGGGATGAGCAGGGAATGATTGCCGGACGAAACGAGCGCCGTAAGTTTATGAGCAGCCTGATGTTTGTGCTGGCCTTGGGTGCCACCGTGCTGGCCCTCGTTCCCCTGGGCAGCATTCTTCTCTATGTAGCCACCAGGGGCCTCATGGCCCTCAACTGGGACTTCTTTACCCAGCTTCCCAAGCCTGTTGGCGAACCCGGCGGCGGCCTGGCCAATGCCATTGTCGGCACCTTAATTTTAGTTGGACTGGCCTCTATAATGGGGATTCCCCTGGGCATTCTGACAGGCATCTATCTCTCGGAGTTTGGGCGGGGACGACTGGCGTGGCTGGTCAGATTTATCTGTGATGTCATGACCGGTGTCCCCTCAATTATTGTAGGTATCGTCGTCTATGGTACCATTGTCCTGGCCATGAAGCGCTTTTCCGCCATTGCCGGGGGAGTAGCCCTGGCCATTATCATGCTACCGCTAGTAACCCGGACCACAGAAGAGATGCTAAAACTCGTACCCAACAGCCTGAGAGAGGCATCCCTGGCCCTGGGGGCCTCCCAGTGGCGTACCACCTACAGCATTGTCCTGCGTAGCGCCATGGGGGGGATCATTACTGGTTCCCTCCTCGCGGTAGCAAGGGTTGCAGGCGAAACGGCACCCCTCCTGTTTACGGCTTTAAATAGCCGCTACTGGCATACCAGCCTGGACCAGCGTATTGCCTCCCTGCCGGTATATATCTACACCTATGCCACCACTCCCTACGTGGACCTGCACCGGTTGGCCTGGGGAGCTGCCCTGGTGCTGGTGGCTATGGTTATGGTTACCAGCATCGCAGCACGGCTGGCCGGCCGCAAGGCCAGCGGAGGAGGTAGATAGAGTATGGACACCAGATTGATGGCCGAGGATCTCAGCGCCTGGTATGGCCAGAATCAGGTAGTAAAAAACGTCACCCTGCCGGTATACGCCAACCAGGTGACCGCCATTATCGGCCCCTCGGGTTGCGGCAAGTCTACTTTTATCCGCTGCTTGAATCGGATGTTTGAGGTAATCCCGGGAACCCGTACCAGAGGCAGGGTGCTTCTGGACGGGGAGAATATCTATGATGATAAAGTCGATCCGGCGGAAATACGCCGCCGGGTGGGTATGGTTTTCCAAAAACCCAATCCCTTCCCTACTATGTCAATCTTTGATAATGTCGCGGCAGGACTTCGGCTGCACGGCCTGCCTCCCGGGACCACCGCGGAGGAAGTGGTGGAAAGGTGTCTAAAAATGGTGGGGCTGTGGGATGAGGTCAAGGACCGCCTCCGGGATTCTGGCGTCAGCCTGTCCGGGGGCCAGCAGCAGCGCCTGTGCATCGCCAGGGCCCTGGCCGTGGAGCCGGAAATTTTACTCATGGACGAACCCTGCTCGGCCCTCGACCCGGTTTCCACCCTGAAAATAGAAGAATTGATTAAAGGACTGAAAGAAAAGTATACAATTGTAATAGTGACCCACAATATGCACCAGGCCGCCCGGGTGGCCGATTATACCGCCTTTTTTCTTAACGGCCAGCTGATAGAGTACGGCCCGACGTCGGATATCTTTACCAATCCCAGGGACCAGCGGACCGAGGATTATATTACCGGTCGCTTTGGTTAAACCATTGGTCGCGCTTTAATGAGCGACGGTTGCTTTCCAATCATCAGGGACCTTGCCTGCTGGCATGTCCACATACCTAAGCCGATAGACGAGTGTTTAAAAATTGCAGGAGGCCGCCTGCCGGCGGCTTTTTTGTTGCATTAGTTATTAACTGGTGCTTAACAAAATAGTCATAATACATTTGTAGAGTGAGAAAGGAAAAATTTTTTTATTAGGCCAGCAGGAATTTAATAAAACACGTCGAATAAAACAATTAAAATCGATTGCAGAAATATCGCTGAGATATGTATAAATATATCGAGAAAAGGATTTCAGAGCTATATGGTAAAAATGACTGAGGTTGCTAAACTTGCGGGGGTTTCTCCTTCGACGGTATCAAGGGTTTTATCTAACAGTCCATATGTATCCGAGGAAACTCGGCAAAGGGTTCTGGAAGCGGTTAAACTTCTGGAGTATAAACCCAATAGATTGGCCAGTAACCTTCGAAAAATGTCCTCGAAGACAATAGTAGTAGTTCTGCCTGATATTACCAATCCGTTTTTTGCCAGAATACTGCAAGGACTTGAGGATGTTGCCCGCGAAAATGGTTATCACGTTCTCCTCGGTGATACTGGTAATAACCTTAAACTTGAAAAGGATTTCATAGATCTAGTTAGAGAGAGATTTGTTGATGGGTTGATTTTAGCCACGGCGAGAATCCGAAAAGAAGAGATATTGGCTATTAGCCAAGAAATGCCGGTGGTTTTAGCCTGTGAGTATGTAGAGGGTTATGATATACCTACTGTTTCTATAGATAATATCAGCGCTGCCCGCCAGGCCACAGAACATCTTATAAATCTAGGGCACAAAAGAATAGGATTTATTACTGGACCACTGGGGGTTATTCTTAGCAGGGATAGACTAAAAGGCTATCGGCAAGCATTATTGCTTCACGAAATTCCTATTGATGAATCATTAATCCAGGAAGGGGATTTTTCCGTAAAATCAGGATATGACATTATGATGAAATTTCTAGCTGTAAATCCACCGCCCACAGCAGTGTTTGCTTCCAATGACGAAATGGCTGTGGGGGCGATGAAGGCAATAAAACATAAAGGGATGCGCGTTCCTGACGATGTAGCTGTGATCGGTTTTGATGATATTCCGTTGTGCACCCTTGTGGAACCAGAACTGACAACGATTGCACAGCCAAAGTATGAGATTGGTACTCATGCTATGGATATGTTACTTAAAATAATTAAAGGAACAACAGTTACTCGTAGGCAAATAGTTTTAGATTATGAATTAATAATTCGCGCTTCATGTGGGTATAGACGTAGCGTAACGTAAGGCAAATATTTAAGAAAGAAGGTGATGATGGTTACAACGGCAAAAAGAAATGGAGATATGAATAAGTATCGTTTGTGTTTTTCCGCTTTATTGAGAAGGAAGGGCAAAACTTTTAGTGGTGAGGAGGGCGGTGAAAATGAAATATTCTTTTAATACATGGGTCTATAGTAGCTTTCCTACGTGGCTTCCATCGTATCCTCTAGAAGAAGTAATCAGACGATTAGCTAGAATTGGTTATCAGGGGATTGAAATTGGTGCTGCAGCACCTCATGCTTATCCTAAACACTTAGATTCGGAACGAAGAAAATTTATCTCTAAAGTTTTAAAAGATAATAATATAGAAGTTTCAGCAATGTTACCTGCTCCGGGTGGTGGACAAGGAGTTAATGTAGCTTCACCTTATCCTGAAGAACGTAATGATGCAATTGCTTATTATATTGATGTAGTACGGCTTTGCGCTGAGTGGGGTGGTAAAGTAGTTATTTGGGTAGGTGGATGGCAGATTTTTGGAACCAGAAGAAAGGATGCTTTTTCTTGGAGTGCTGAATCTCTTTATAAAGTTGCAAAAGAGGCTTTAAAAGAAGAAATAACAATAGTCGTTGAACCCACACCGGCTGACAGCAATCTAATTGAAACAGCAGATGATGCTTTAGAATTAATGGATGAAGTATCTTTACCAAATGTTAAAGTGATGTTTGATACTTACCATGTTTTATATAGAAATGAAGTAATTTCTGATTATGTATACCGTATGGGCAATAATTTAGCTCATATTCATGTTTCCGATACTGATCGGCTCCCACCAGGTAGCGGACAAGCTGATTTTAGGCCTTTTCTACAGGCATTAAAAGATATCAATTATGACGGATGGCTAAGTTTTGAAATTGGATTTGATAGACGAAATGATCCAGATAGTCTTGCTAAAAAAGCAATAGAGTATATGAAAGAGATAGAAGCTTCCTCTTATAATTTTACAAAGTAAATTTGCGAGATTATATTGATTGTAATCTTGTTACAAAGAAGGAAAGGGGGAAGGGAAAAATTTTAAGGAATCTACAGATAAAGGAGGGGTAACCAAAATAAAGGAGGGGTAACCAAAATAAGTTTTTAAGATAGAGCAATAAGAACAATAATGCTTTAAGGAGGGAAATATATGAAACGATATTTAATTGGGTTAATAACTATATTAATGATTATTTCAATAGTAGGATGTGGGAAGGCTGCTTTAAATGAAAAAAAGAGCGAAACTTCTAGCGGTAAAAGCGCATCTACTGATAAGGAAATTACATTAGGCTTTAGCTTTGGGCAAAGTGTACACCCATTTTTTATAGCTATGGAAAAAGGTGCTCGCGATGCAGCCGAAAAAGCTGGTGTTAAATTACTTGTGACTAGTGCCAACTATAAAATTGAAAATCAAATTTCCAATGTTGAAGATTTAATCCAGCAAAAAGTCGATGCGATCCTACTTAACCCAATTGATTCTAAAGCTATAGCACCGGCTGTTAATGCGGCTAATAATGCGAAAATACCTGTAATCACCGTCGATATAGCTGCTGTTGGAGCGCCTACTGCTGCTCACGTTGCTTCTGATAATAAAGCAATTGGTGGCATAGCTGCTAAATATATAATTCAAAAGCTCAATGGGAAAGGCAAAATTGCCATGATTACGTGGCCCACTATTACCTCCTGTCTTGATAGAGAAGTTGGATTTGAAGAAGTCATGAAAAATGAAGGTAAAGATATTCAAATTGTAGCTAAACAAGATGGCGGCATGGAAAGGGCCAAAGCTTTATCTGTGGCTGAAAATATCTTACAAGCACATCCAGATATTCAAGCTATTTTCGCTGTAAATGAAAGCGCCGCGATGGGGGCTTTAAGTGCAGTTCAATCCCGTGGATTAAAAGATATATTTATTATAGGTGTTGATTCTACTCCCGACAACCTTAAAGCTATTAAAGATAAAACCCAACTTACTGCAACTGTAGCCCAGAATCCTTATGAAATGGGCAAAGTTGCTGTAGAACTAGCTCTTAAGAAATTAAAGGGAGAGAATATCCCCACATGGAATCCTATCCCTACCGATTTAGTAACAATAGATAACGTAGATAAATTTTTAGCTCGGGAGGCTGAGTACAAAAAGTAATATAAAAGTGGGGTGAGGCTGTTGAAACCCCACCCCACCCAACCTTCATTTAAAAAAGTTAAGGAGAATAGCCCATGGATGAAGGTCTTGTACTGACTGTTAAAGGCATCACAAAATCATTTACCGGTGTTACAGTTCTTAAGGATGTAGACTTTGAATTACGTGTTGGAGAAGTGCACGCCCTCGTTGGCGAAAATGGAGCAGGAAAAACAACACTAATGAGAATTATAACCGGTGTATATGTAAAGGATAAAGGCGAAATTAAAATAAGAAGGAATGGGAAACTGTCTATTGTTAATATTTCAAGTCCGAAGGATTCTCGTGAGTTAGGTATTGCTATTGTACATCAAGAGTTAAATCTAGTCCCCAATATAGATATTGCTGGAAATTTATTTTTAGGTCGCGAACCCCAAAAACATGGTATTTTAAACTATGAGCAGATGTATACAGAATCAGTAAAAGTTCTTAAAGCTCTTAACCTGGATATAGATCCACATATATCAGTAGATAGATTATCTATTGCTCAAAAACAAATGGTTGAAATAGCCAAGGCTTTATCGATGGATGCAAAAATTATAATATTAGATGAACCTACTGCTTCTCTTACCAACCAAGAAATTGAAACTTTATTTACAACGATTAATCGACTACGCCAAAAAGGTGTAGCATTCATTTATATTAGTCATAGACTAGAGGAAATATATAAAATTGCTGACAGGGTTACAGTAATGCGCGATGGTACTGTAGTAGATACTTTGCCCGTGAAAAAATGTGATCGTGACACTTTAATTAAGCTTATGGTAGGTCGTGAACTAAAGAGTTATTTTAAACCCGCCAATCGTTCTGCAATTGGGTCAACAGCACTACAAGTAGAAAAACTGTCGACAGAAAAACTAAAAAACGTAAATTTTGAGGTAAGGTACGGTGAGATATTCGGATTAACAGGTCTCGTAGGCTCGGGAAGAACGGAGGTCGCAAGAGCAATTTTTGGTATTGATGAGCGTAAAGAAGGTTTAATAAAAGTTGATGGGAAAATAGTGAATATAAAGACCCCTATGGATGCAATTAAAATAGGAATTGGTTTAATACCTGAAGATCGGAAAAATGAAGGTCTAATTCTGGGTATGTCTGTAGCCAAAAACATGACTTTATCATGGTTAAAGATCACGACAAAATTACTAATAGCCCAGAATGCAGAGACAAAACTAGTGGATGAATATATTAAGCAATTGAGGATCCATCTTGCAAGTAAAGAACAGGATGTAATTTTTCTAAGCGGTGGAAACCAGCAGAAAGTAGTAATATCTAAATGGTTGATGTGTAAACCTAAAATACTAATTTTAGATGAACCAACTAGGGGTGTAGATGTTGGGGCCAAGAGTGAGATTTATGATATTCTTCGACGTCTCACACAACAAGGTGTTTCCGTGATGATTATTTCATCAGACTTACTTGAAGTATTATCTATAAGTGATCGCATTGGGGTAATGTATGAGGGGGAATTGGTTTCTGTTATGGAGGCAAGTATAGCTACCCAGGAAAAGATTATGGAGGCCGCAACAGGAGGGTTAAAAATATAATGGCGCAGATAAATACGGATGGTTTACCAAAGCAAAAAAGCTTAGCCAAATGGTTAAAAGCCCGGGAAATAGGGTTGACCATAATTTTAATTATCCTTTCTATGATTTTTAGTATAATCAGCGATAACTTTTTTACGTTCTCTAATCTTATAAATGTCGCAAGACAGGTATCAGTTAATGCAATATCGGCGGTAGGCATGACTTATGTAATCTTGACGGCAGAAATTGATCTTTCGGTTGGTTCATTACTAGCAATGTCTGGTATTGCAGCGGCATCAGTATTCAATAAAGCGGAGTCGTTTTTCTTTGCCTTAATTGTTGCCTTGCTTTTATCAACTATAGTTGGCTTTTTAAATGGGTTTATCACAGCAAAAGGGAAAATTAGTGGATTTATTACCACTTTAGCGATGATGAGCATAATTCGTGGACTAGGTTTCATATATACAGGTGGCTATCCTATTTCAGCGCAATCGGAAAAGTTTACTTCAATAGGAACGGGCTACTGGGGGCCTTTTCCAGTACCTGTTGTTATAATGATCATTATTATGATAGCAGGTCATTTGGTATTAAATAAAACTAGTTTTGGGAGATATGTTTACGCAGTTGGTGGCAATGAGACTGCTGCCAAGTGGTCGGGTATTAATGTTACCAATATAAGAATAGCCGTATTTACTATCAGTGGCTTTTTGACGGGATTAAGTGGAATCATATTAGCTGGCCGCTTAGCTTCAGGACAGCCAGTTGCAGGGCAGGGATTTGAATTGGATGTAATTGCTTCAGTAATTGTAGGCGGTACAAGCCTCATGGGAGGTAAAGGTACTATTATAGGTACCTTTATAGGCGCATTGCTTATTGGCATATTAAGTAATGGTTTAACACTGCTTAATGTGAATCCTTTCTTCCAAATGGTTGTAAAAGGTTTAGTAATTATTGGGGCAGTACTCTTAGACACTTTAAGCCGCAAGCGATTATATGCATAATTTTTATAATATGGAGGTTGATTTTCATGCAATTTAATTACCTTTTTACACCCTTTAAACTTGGTAATGTAACTTTAAAAAATAGGATTGTTTTTTTACCTCATTTTGTAGCATTAAGTGATGAAGAAGGAATGCCTACCGAAAGAGAGGCACGGTATTTAGCCGAACGCGCTAAAGGTGGTGCAGGCTTAATTATAATGTGTAACATTGCCTGTCTACCATCTGGGAAAATGTCACATCGGTTTATTAATGGTTGGGACCCTAAAATTATCACTGGTCTCAAGCAATATGCTGACATGACACATGAGGCCGGGGGAAAAATATTTGGCCAAATCAATCATGGTGGACATACAACATTAATGGATCCACCACAAATATTATGGGCCCCTTCACAAATGCCAGAGCCTTCTTGTCAATATAATACAAAAGCTATGGAAACAGAAGATATTGAATCCGTTATTGAAGGGTTTGCTAAATCGGCATTGCATTTTAAAGAAGCTGGGTTCGATGGAGTAGAGATAAAAGTGGCCCACGATGGTCTTTTACGGTCATTTATTTCGGATTTCTTTAACCGTCGTTCGGATAAATATGGCGGTTCATTGGAAAATCGTCTTCGCTTGCCTTTAGAAGTTATTCATGCGATCCGCAAGACAATAGGACCTGAACTTCCTTTAGGAATTAGACTTTGCCTTGATGAATTTACACCTTGGGGCTATAATCTCGATTTTGGAATAGAACTTGCAAAGATTTTTGAGGATACAGGTGAGGTAACATATATTAGTACTGATGCGGGTACTTTTTCTAGCTTTTATATGGAGATACCACCAATGGCCGTACCAGCTGGCTTTGCCGTATATATGGCTGCAGCTTTAAAAGAAACAATAAAACTTCCTGTAATTGCATTCGGAAGAATAAATGATCCAGCTCAAGCAGAAAAAATTTTAGGGGACGGCCATGCTGATTTAATTGGTATGGCACGTCAATTAATAGCAGACCCAGAAACACCTAATAAAGCCCGTGAAGGAAGAATAGATGAAATCCGACACTGCGTAGCATGTAATGATGGATGTATTTATCAAGTTATGCATGAAAAGCCTGTGCGTTGCATTCAAAACCCAGCTGCAGGGCGAGAAAAAACCCTAGGTATCGGAACTTTAAAACCTGCTGAGGTTAAAAAGCGAGTTGTTGTCATTGGTGGTGGCGTTGCAGGTCTAAAAGTAAGTGAGATAGCGGCATTGCGTGGGCATAAGGTTATCCTATTTGAAAAGACAAATGAATTGGGAGGACAAGTAATCCTTGCCAGTAAGTATCCGCTGAGAGACCAGCTTATAGAAGTTGCTTCATATTTAATTAAGCAAATAAATCGTCTAGGAGTAGAAGTTAGACTTAATACTGAAGCAACTCCCGAAGATGTATTAGCTTTAAAACCCGATGCTGTAGTAGTCGCAACAGGTTCTTTTTCACCCAGATTGGATATACCTGGAACAGAACAAGAAAATGTTTATAGTGTTTACGATGCCCTCAAAGAGGATGCTTCTATTGGTAATAGAGTTATGGTAATTGACCTTAATGGTCATTGGAAAGCAGCGGGGTTGGTTGAATATTTGGCAACGCAAGGCAAACATGTGAATGTAGTAACACCTCTAGTATTTTTTGGACAAGCTTTAGAGCCCAGTAATAGAGTTATGCTTTATCAAAGGTTATTCACAATGGATGTTAAAATGACGCCCCATCATGAGGTAACTGCTATAAGAGGAAAGACTGCGACATTAAAGAATGTCTACTCGGGCCAGGAAATCGAAGTAGGTGATTATGATACTTTTATTTACGTTATTCACAACCGTTCCCATGAGGAATTATATTACGCCCTAAAAGGTAAATGTTCGGAGCTTTACCGCGTTGGCGATTGTGTGGCACCACGTATGATTGAACAGGCCATTTGGGATGGAGAAGAAATCGGGCGTAAATTGTAAACAGGAGTGAACATGAGTTGAGTAATAATGTCCTTGTCTTTATAGAAGGAGAAGAAGGACACATCTGTGAAGACAGTAAAAGTATTTTGAAGGAAGGTAGACGATTAGCTGATGAAATGGGTGGCACCTTAGTGGGTGCCACCCACCGTGAAAGTATATTAAAAGATCAATTGAATAGCACTGAACTGGATGAATGCTGGGAATTACCATTAGGTATGACTGATGATCCCTGTGGGCAATTAGCAGGTCTAGCATTAGCAGAGTTAGCAAAAAATATACAGGCTAGGCTTATACTAGCAGCACATACTATGCTTGGGGAAAGTGTATTGGCAACCGCAGCAGCTTCTTTGGGCGGAACATTTTTCAGTTCATGCAGGGAAATTTCAATTAAAGATGCCAACTTTAATATCCACCGCATAACATGCGGGGGTAAAGTTGATGAAATACGCACCCTTGTTTCGAGCGTTTGTTTGGGGACTATCATCCCAAGCGGTACCGGTCGTAAGCGTTTTACGGGCAATAAAAGTGTAGAATACCGAGAGATGTTGACTTTAATAAAGGGCGCGGTACCTGAAATAACTGGAGAATTCAAGGCACCTCCTGATGAAATTGATCTGACGGAAGCCGAGTTTATTGTAGCTATTGGAGGAGGCGTAGGAGATAGAAAAGGATATGACATGGCAGCAAGATTTGCAAGTCTTTTAGGTGCTACACTTGGAGGAAGTCGAATTGCTGTAGATCGAGGCTTTCTCCCTAACAGCCGTCTTATCGGCCTAACTGGGCATGAGGTAGCCCCTAAGATATATATTGGTATAGGTATTTCGGGAGCTCCCCATCATCTGAATGGTATTCGAGATGCCAAGGTAATTATCGGGATAAACAAAGATCCAAACGCTCCTTTACTAAAAGCTGCGGATATTGCTGTTGTAGGTGACGCTTATACAATACTACCCGCACTAATCGAAGAATTAGGAGGAGAACTCTGATGGTAAAGCATTTCGATGTTATTGTAGTTGGTGCTGGATTAGCGGGTAGTGCTGCAGCGTTGACAATGTCTCGTTCGGGTTTAAATGTATGTTTAATTGAACGGGCTACAGCCCCTGGAGAGAAGAATGTAACTGGCGGCGTGTTATATGGAAAAGTACTTGATGATTTGATTCCAGATTGGCAAAATAAAGCTCCCATTGAACGATGGATTGTCAAGAATGGTATCGGAATAGTTACATCTAAATCTTTAACCTTATTTCAATTTGAGACCGAGGACTTTTATAATCCACCTTATAACTCTTGCACCATTAATAGGGCCAATTTTGATCTTTGGTTAGCTCAACAGGCGGAGGAAGCAGGAGCTACATTAGTAACCAATACTTTAGTTGAAGATCTTATTTTTAAGGACGGTTATGTGAAAGGGGTAAAGACACAACGGCCAGATGGTGAGTTGGAAGCAGATATCGTTATCTGTGCTGATGGTGTAAATTCTTTATTAGCTCAAAAAGCTGGTTTGCGCCAAAAAGATATAGCCCCCCATGAAGTTGGGATAGGGATAAAAGAAGTATGGTTATTACCTATCGAAAAAATTAATGAACGTTTTGGGCTTGAGGATAATCAGGGTAGTGCCTATGAATTTATTGGGACCTTTTTAAATGGGGTGCATGGTGGGGCCTTCCTTTATACCAACAAAAAGACTTTATCCTTAGGAATCGTTGTTAATTTAGGTTCATTACAAAAAGCAGCCGTGCAACCTAGTATGCTTTTAGAAGAATTTAAAGGTCAACCCCAAATACAAAAGTTTATAGAAGGCGGAACGTTAGTGGAGTATTCTGCTCATATGGTACCGGAGATTGGTTTAGAAATGGTGCCTAAATTATACGGTAATGGCGTTATGGTAGCAGGGGATGCTGCAGGTTTTGTTGTAACTAATGGCTTTACTTTTGAAGGGATGAATTATGCTCTTGCCTCTGGTAAAGCTGCAGGCCATACTGCTGTACACGCTATTAAGAACGGTGACGTATCAGCAAAGGCTTTGGCAGCATACAAGGATAAAATTAACGAATCATTTATTGGTAAAAACCTTGAAACGTACAGGAAAGTTTACCACGTTTTAGGTAACCCTCGGTTGAGGAAGGAATACCCTCAAATTATTGAAGAAATTGCAAAAGATCTATTTCTCTTTGATGGGAAACCGCGCCCTAAACTAGCAAAGATGGTTAAAAGCATAACGGGAAAAAAGGTAGCAATGTGGCAAGTTATTAGAGATGGTTTTGATATCTGGAGGTACATGTAAACTATGGATATACTGGAAAAGCTAATGCGTGTATATTTTATTTCAGATGAAAGACCTCATATAACGGTTAATAAATCTATCTGCCAATCATGTTCCAGCAAAGAATGCCTTCATGTTTGTCCAGCCCAACGCTATACTTTAGAAGCTGAAGGTGTTCAATTTATTGCTGATGGTTGTTTGGAATGTGGTGCGTGTCGTATCTCTTGTAAATCAGGAGCCATAACCTGGAGTTATCCTCGAGGTGGCTTTGGTGTTCGTTTCCGTTTAGGATAAAGATGTTTAGTGAAAGGGCGACAAGAAGTGAGAATTGCAGTTTTAACTCGAGAACAAATAGTGCCTGTAGGGTCTCCAATTTTTGCTGATGATAATAGAAATTTGAGCGACGTTACTGTAACTAATTTTACAGACGTCTCAGATCTTGCAGCCATGAGAGCAGCTGTTGCTATAAAAAAACAAGTACATGGAACGAATATAAACTTATATTACCTTGGTAAAAATATTTACACCTTACGCTCCATTATGGCAGTAGGAGCAGATGAAACAACAATGATAAAAGTTGATGATGATTTAGATGCCCTAACGACTGCTCAAATAGTTACCGAAGCTCTTCAAAATGAAAAATTTAACCTGATATTGACTGGCCAATACGGGGCTGGAGGAGATGGTACCGGGCAGGCTATAGCCAATTTTATTGGCTTAATGTTAATAACAGCGGCGGTTTCCATTGAACTGTCATCTAAGGAGGGAAAATGTATAGCAATCCGGACACTAGGGCGCGGTCGCCGTCAGAAGGTTGTATTTAATTTACCTGCTTTAGTTATGTGTGATCGCACCATGGACACTGTTGAGTATTCTTCTTTACCTGAAATAATCCAGGCTGCTAAGTTACAAATAAAGGAATTTAAACCAATGGTGAAACACTATAGCTCTGAACGTATCAAGCTTCAGCTGCCAACCCCAAGGCCCAAAAAAATTTTTACTCCTGACAGCAATCTTAGTTCAAGTGATCGAATAAAGCAGATACTTTCGGGGGGGATTTCCAAGCGGGCTACAGACCGTTTGGAAGGCCCACCGAAGGAGGTGGCTAAACAGCTGTTAAGTCTTTTAAAGCGGGAAGGTATTCTATAAGTTTGGAGGGGAAATAATGCAAAAAATCAAAGTAGGCGTTATAGGTACCGGCTTTATTGGCCCTGAACATATTGAAGCTGTGCGCCGTTTGGGTTTTGTCGAAGTCGTCGCCCTGGCAGAAGCAAATAAAGAACTGGCCGAAAAAAGGGCGGTTGAATTAGGTATTGCCAAAGCCTACGGCGATTATCGAGAAATACTGGCGGATCCTGACATAAAGGTGGTACACAACTGTACGCCCAACAATTTACACTATAAGATTAACAAAGATATCATTATGGCCGGTAAACATGTCTTATCGGAGAAACCCCTGGCCATGACCAGCAGCGAGTCTGCCGAACTCCTAAAATTAGCAAGAGAACATAAAGTAGTTCATGGCGTTAACTTTAACTACCGGCAGTACCCTTTAGTGCAACAATTAAGGGCAATGATCAGAGAGGGTACTTTAGGTAAAGTTAATCTGGTTCACGGCAGCTACCTGCAGGATTGGTTACTCTATGATACAGATTACAACTGGCGCCTTGAACCGGAAGTCGGGGGCAGTTCCCGGGCGGTGGCCGATATCGGATCTCACTGGTGTGACACCGTGCAGCACGTGATCGGACAAAGTATTACTGAAGTATTTGCCGACCTGGCCACGATAATTCCTGTAAGAAAAAGACCAAAGCAAAGTGTGGCAACTTTTGGGGTTCAGGAATTACAGGCAGGGCAGTATGAGGAAGTACCTATAAAAACAGAGGATTATGCGACCGTACTCTTGCGTTTCAGCGGTGGTGCCAGGGGTGTCTTTACCGTTTCCCAGGTAAGTGCGGGGAGGAAAAATAGGCTTAGTTTTGAAATCGATTGCAGCAAATCGTCTGCCTTCTGGAGCCAGGAGGAACCCGAGCACCTCTGGATTGGCCACCGCGAACGGCCTAACGAAATTCTTATGGCCGACCCTGCCTTACTTTCACCGGAAGCCCAAAATTATATCCATCATCCAGGCGGCCATAACGAAGGCTGGCCTGATGGTTTAAAGAATATGATGCATAATTTTTATAGCTTTATTTTGGAAGGGAAAGACCCTCTGGCAGATGCTGCCAACTTTGCCACCTTTGCTGATGGTCATGCGGCTATGTGTATAATTGAAGCAATTTTAGAAAGCAATGCCACCCAGAAATGGGTGAAAGTAAATAATAGCTTTTAGTTGAAGCTGGGAGGGAGTAATTTGAAACTAGGGGTATTTACTGTCCTTTTTCAGAATAAACCGTTTGATGAAACACTGGATATTGTCAAAAGTTATGGCCTGGAAGCCGTGGAATTGGGTACTGGTAATTATCCCGGCAGCGCTCATTGCAATCCCGACGAACTACTTTCAGATACCCAAAAGCTCATCGCTTTTACCAAAGCACTTGAGGAAAGAGGATTAATCATAAGCGCCCTCAGTTGCCACGGCAACCCCTTACACCCGCAAAAGGAGGTTGCGCGCAGGTTTCATGAAACCTGGCGCAAGACGGTCCTGCTGGCTGAAAAGTTGGGGGTGGAATGCATTAATGTTTTCTCCGGCTGCCCGGGTGACTCGGATAATTCCTTGCATCCAAACTGGGTTACCTGTGCCTGGCCACCTGACTACCTGGAAGTTTTAAACTGGCAATGGGATACCAAACTTGTACCTTACTGGAAAGAAGAAGTAGCCTATGCTGCCCAACATAAGGTGCGTAAAATAGCTTTTGAAATGCATCCTGGATTTATGGTCTATAATCCGGAAACTTTATTGAAATTAAGAAACCTGGTTGGGCCGGAGATAGGAGCTAATTTTGATCCAAGTCATTTAGTATGGCAGGGTATCGATCCGGTTGAAGCAGTTAAGGTGCTGGGGAAAGAAAACGCCATTTTCCATGTCCATGCCAAGGATACTTACCTTGATAAGAGTAATATAAAGGTAAATGGAGTTTTAGATACTAAACCCTATCACCAGGTAGCGGAGCGTTCCTGGACCTTTAGGAGCGTAGGCTATGGGCTAAGCGAGGCGGTATGGAAAAATATTATCAGCGTCTTAAGGGTGGTTGGCTATGATTACGTTCTCAGTATCGAACATGAGGATTGCCTGGCATCTTCCCAGGAAGGCTTTTCAAAAGCGGTAAGCTGCCTCAAAGATTGTTTGTTCCGCGAGCCTGCCGGTGAAATGTGGTGGGCATAGTGAGTAAAGAGAGTATGCTGGCAGAGAATAATACCGGATTTACTATCGGCATTGATATGGGAGGCACCAAAATATTAACGGCGCTGGTAAACTCCCATGGAAATATTGTCAAGACTACTCGATATTCTACCGCTGTAACTGAGGGCAAGGATAGAATAATCGCGCAAATAACCCAAAGTGTTCACGAAGTATCGGCGGGACTGGATCTCGGTAGAGATATAATAGGTATAGGTGTTAGCTGCGCCGGACCGGTAGATCCGGAAAACGGTGTTCTGGTTCAGGGTACTAACCTGGGGTGGGACAACGCCCCTCTGAAATCAATCCTGGAGGATAGGTTTAAATTACCAGTATATGTAGAGAATGATGCCAATACCGCGGCTATAGCGGAACACCGTTTGGGTGCCGGTGCTGGAAGTAAGGATATGGTGTATGTTACTATTAGTACAGGAATAGGCGGCGGCCTTATTCTGGGAGGGCAAATCTACCGCGGTGCCAATTTTGCTGCGGGTGAAATAGGACACATTATTGTCGAAATTGAGGGGCCAGAGTGCAACTGCGGCAGCCGGGGTTGCGTTGAGGCTGTTGCTTCTGGTCCGGCAACGGCAAGAAGGGCGGTAGAGCGTATACGCAGGGGGGAGACTTCAGCTATTATACAAATGGTAGAAGGTGAGCTTGACAAAGTAACAGGAGAGATAGTTTATCGGGCTGCTGCCAACGGCGATTCACTTGCTGGGGAAGTAGTTTACCAATCAGGTAGATATATCGGTGTAGCCCTAGCTAGCCTGGTGAATATTTTAAATCCGGAAGTAATCGTTATTGGTGGCGGTGTGGCCAAAGCAGGAGAACTTTTATTTAAACCATTAAGGGAGAATTTAACTATTAGGGTAATGCGATCGCAAAGGGAAAAAGTAAAAGTAGTTGCATCAAAGTTTGGTAGTTATAGCAGTGTATTGGGAGCGGCTTTCTTACCTTATTTAACCGGCGAGTAACAACGTAAAATAACCCCCACCTAACACTTAAGGTGGGGGTATAAACTATCTTAATTCATCCGGCAAATAGGAGGCAAAGTTTCCGACCACGGCAGGTACTGATCCAGGGCATTTTTATCCTGGAGGTCCAGGTTGGGAAGGTTTTCGAAAAGGTAAATGAGATAGTGGAAGGGATTTAAATTGTTTTCCTTAGCCGTTTTTATGATGCTGTAGGTAATGGCGCTGGCTTTAGCACCCCGCGGGGTGTTGGCAAATAGCCAGTTCTTACGGCCGATGACGAAGGGCTTGATGGAGCGCTTGTTGCGGTTGTTGTCGAGTTCCAGCCGCCCGTCTTGCAAGAAGACTACAAGTTTATCCCACTGACCGCACCTCGGTACTTATTTCATGTAAAGGGCCGCCGCAGAACGGGCAGACCCGTTCTTCTTCCGGCAGGCGGTTCTCTATTACTTTTACCGGCAGATCTTCCAGGTTCATCTCCCGAAGGCCGCGCCCTTTGCGGCGCTGGTAGGTGATGGTTTCCAAATCCGGCTCAGGCGCTTGCGGCCGGGCTTCCGCTTCGTTAAAAAGTAAAAGCTGTTTTTGTAAAGGTGTGGTCCGTTCGCTGGAAGAATCGAATTGCCGTTTCTTGCTTAAACGGAACTGCTCCATAAACCACTTTAACTTGGCGGTCAGTTCAGCATTTTGCTGTGACAGCTCTCTACATTGCTCTTGCAGCTGTAGGCAGAGGCTTTTCAGCTCTTCTATAGTCATGGCGGCGATAGATTGCGAAGTGATCATGCTTTAATGTTTCAAGCGGCCAGTTATCATAATTGCCTGGGGCTAACGTCTTCATGGGCGGCGCACCTTTCTTTAACGCTTTGCCAGCTGATCTGGTATGCGGCTATCCGGGTTTCCCAAAGTGTTTGCCGTTCGGCTTTGTGGTCATAAAAAATCTCCCTCCGTTGATATTCTTGAGGGAGATTATCCTATAAATACTGCTTTGGTGCTAGGTGGGTTGAGTTTGACGCTTACGACGAAACTATTTTTTACGATGCCTTAAACCATTGATGTATCTATGGTTGGTAAATTTTTACGTTATGCCAAACTTGGGGTTCAAATGATGCTTAGGGATGAATTCCTCTAAATTAAGCTAAGAAGATTTTTGGTTAGTTGCTCTGGAGCCGAAAAGAAAGGAGAATGGCTTGTTTCCATTTTAATTACACGTTCACAAGGTAAATTGGTATACATTCTTTCTTGAACTACAGGAAAGATTGCATTATCTTTGGTGCAGGTAATATAAACTCTTGGTACCCTCCCAAATCGCGTAGGCGATGTTTGCACACGGGCATTGAATGGTTCAGGTGCTTGCGGTACAAGTAAAAGTTTCGCTAAAGTTATATCAGAATCAGGACAATCTGCATAAAAAACTTCTTTTATAGCGTCTTCTTTTACTGAAAAGGGACTGTTTTCATAGGGCATAACGAGATTGGGAAGAACCAGTGTCTGGTCACCCAATACCTGTAGAAGAGACTCGCCATTTTGGAGTAGAAATGCAGTAAGATAAACTAATCGTTTAATTTTATCAGGGCGTTCTTCGGCTACCTGGGTAATCACTACGCCTCCCATACTATGCCCTACTAAGATTACAGGTTCTGTTTCTGCATCTAACACCCGACATACGCAATCAACATAATCGCGAAGTGTTATTTTTTCGGGAGGCGTTTTATCGCGCCCATGAGAAGGAAGATCTACAGCTACTACCTTATGACCATTTCGTTCAATAAGGGGAATTACTTTATACCAACACCACGCACCGTGCCAAGCCCCGTGGACCAATACAAAAGTACTCATTTAAACCCTCCTAAAAGATTATACAGAAACAATTCTTTAACCCAAGCTTGACGTAAAAATTACCAACCATAGATAATACAAAGGGTTTAATGCAATCGTAAAGAATGGTTTCGTCATTCCAACTAGTACTCGGGCTTTTTTATATTAGTTTTACCTATTGGGACGCAATTATGCATTCACATTTCAATAATAGCCATTTCTTCTAATGGGCAGATGGTATGTAAATGCTCACTTTGCTTCGCTACATTGAAAAATATTATCGCTAAAGTTGGATTTTTACATTAGTAAAGCTATATCATTCCTTTCTTTTATGATTCGACAATAGCGAATACAATTCATCACTTTTGTAGCTTTAATTCGTTAAAAAATATGGTTTTCCTTCAAAACCATATAAAATACTGTTCGATAATACCGCAGCTTTAATTTTTGCTGAATAACCCTTGCCATAAATTAAGGACCTCCATACTGTATTAGTGCGATTGACGAGTGGTAATCTGCATGTCACCTGGTATGGTAAGTAGAGGCATTTCTGGAGGAAGCAGAAAGCCAAACGGATAGGCCGGACCTAAAAGCTGCCATATAGCGTTCTACTACTCTACGAAAGAGCGTCCAGCGTTTGATATGACCAACAATTTTGCGATAATGTAGAATGAAAAGGATTATGGTACGGCAGGAATACCGAATTTAAGCGAGAATATATATAAACAGAAATACAAGAACTGCATTCGTCAATATCGAAAGCATTAATTCTAACAAGGCTATTAGGCAATTATTATGCCAGAAATAGCGAATAAATTTGGCATAGAATGGAGCTGGCACATAGTGATATCGCTATAGCTGGCCCAAGCGGCAGATGACAATGGAGGGGGGTCTTGAACTTCTGGCAAGAAGCTATTGAGGAACATCCGCGTGAGAAGCTTTACTAATTTCATTAATTAAAAGTAAGGTAAATATTTTAATCAACACTATAATTGAAATCAAGGCAGTATTTGGGAGGCGATCTGTGTGCCTAAAGTTTTGTCAGTGGATCCGTCCAGATGTACGGGTTGCCACCGCTGTGAAATGTGGTGTTCGTTGACCAAATACGACGAGATTAATCCTTCCCGGAGCAATATTTATGTGATACGCCGGGAGCCGGCGGTGGACGTGCCGATGGTTTGCATTCAATGCGGCTTGTGTATAGATGTATGTCCTCGCAACGCGCTAAAGCGCGTTAGGAAGACCGGTGCGGTAGTTGTAGATGCTGAACTGTGCACCGGTTGCGGCATCTGCGTGAAGGTTTGCCCTTACGGTGTGCTCAGGGTTGATGAGGAAACAGGTGTGGCGGCTAAATGCGATTTATGCGGCGGTTCACCGGCATGTGCAGCCCATTGCCCGCATGAAGCCATCCGGTACATGGATGCCAGTAAAGCTGCCGCTAAACGCCGTGAAATCTGGGCCGTTGCCCTAGCGGCTAAGAACAGAGCTTAAATTGGAGGTGGCTATGTAATGAGGTATGGATTTGCCGGCCAGTTATTACGAGTTAATCTAACAGATAGCATATATAAAGTAGAAGAGCTGGATGAAAAAGAGCTACGTAAATACATGGGTTGTTCAGGTTATGCCGCCAAACTCCTTTATCAAGAGATGCCCGGCGGGACGGATCCTTTGTCTCCTGAGGCGAAAGTAGTGATCGCAACCGGCGCAGTGAGCGGAACCCTTTGTCCCAGCGGCGGTAGCTATGAAGTTTGCTACAAGTCTCCTTTGACCGGGACCTGGAACCAGGCGCGCTCAGGGGGTGGATTTGGCCCCAAGTTGAAGTATGCCGGATTTGATTTTTTAGTCATTGAAGGTAGAGCGGCGGATCCTGTCTATATTTTTATTAATGACGGCAAGGTGGAAATCAAACCGGCCAAACATCTCTGGGGCAAGAATGTTGAAGATACCACAGATATTATAATCCGGGAACTGGATGATCCTGAGGTCTCTGTAGCTGCCATCGGCCAGGCCGGGGAGAATGGCGTTTTATACTCTGCTTTGATTAATGACAGAGGACGCGCTGCTGCCAGGGGCGGTATCGGAGCGGTTTTTGGCAGTAAAAATTTAAAAGCGGTCGTGGTAAGAGGCAGCAGAGGCATTAAAGTGGGTAACCCGAAGCAATTTGTAGAGGCCATTGAGAAAGCGGAGCAGTGGTTAAAGAATTATCTCTTTGCCGCTATTCCCGCCCTCGGTACAGTCAATATGATGGTGCCGAACAGCACCCTGGGAATCCTCCCCACGAAGAATTTCCAGAAAGCCCATTTTGAAAACGTCGATAAAGTTTCCGGAGAACTGATTAATGAGAAGTATAACATTAAACGGCGGGCCTGCTACGGCTGTAGTTTTGCCTGCGGCCGCTATACTCATGTAAATGGTGGAAAATTTGCCACGCCTCCCATGGAGGGCCCGGAATACGAAACTGTTGATATGTTGGGTCCCCTTTGCGGAATCGATGAGATCGAGGCCATCATCAAAGGTAATTACCTGTGCAATGTGTATGGTTTAGATACGATTAGCGCCGGGATGAGCATTGCTTTTGCCATGGAGTGCTACGAAAAGGGTCTCTTGACAGATGAAGACACTGAAGGGCTTCCTTTACGGTGGGGAGATGCCGAGGTCATGTTGAAATTGCTGGAAAAGATCGCCCATCGGGAAGGAATTGGAGCTTTCCTGGCCCAGGGTGTGAAACGGATGGCTGAGAAATTGGGCCCTGCTGCCGAAGAAGCGGCTATACACGTCAAAGGTCTTGAATTAGCCGCCCATGAGCCCCGTTCGGAGTCCAAGTCCTTGGCTCTTCAGTATGCCGTTTCCCCACGGGGAGCCTGTCACATGCATCCCAACTGGGCCAGTGTATGGGACTTTCAAATTGACTGCGGCATGAAAGAATTTGGTTTGCCCTCGTGGCCGGCAGGCCCCCAGGAAGAATCTTTAAAGAGAAGTTTAGCCTACCGGTATGTCGTCTTACAGGGAGAAATCACCGAAATCCTGGGGGGGTGCATTTTCTTTTCCTGGGGAGCTGAGGGTAACTGCATCACACCGCAACTTTATGCTGAGATTGTAAGTGCTCTCACCGGATGGAACGTAACGGCCGCAGAACTATTGACAGCAGCAGAACGTTCCTGGAATTTGAAGCGGTGTTTTAATGCCCGAGAAGGTTTTACCCGCAAGGAGGACAGATTGCCTAAACGTATTTATAATGCTATTCCTGACGGCCCCTCCGCTGGCGCACGGGTAGAAAACCTTGATTTAATGCTGGATGGATATTATGAAGCCATGGGTTGGGACAAACAAACCGGCCTTCCTACTCCTGAAAAGCTGAGGGAGCTAGGTCTGGAATTTGCGATCAACTAAATAAAAATGGCAGCTTTAGTACCGCTGTTCATTCCATGGCCCTGCCCGTGGGATGAACAGCAATATATTGCTACCTATGATTGAAGGAAGGCATAAAAGAGTAAAGTGTTTAGTTGAAGAAAAGGGGTTATGTTATAAGTGCAGGTAACAGTAAGGTTATTAGGTATTCTTTCTTTTTCTTACCCTGCATTTAGCAAGTTTCATCCTATTGAACTAAAAGAAGGCGAGACAATTAGAGGGCTGCGAAAACGGTTAGGATTGCCTTTGAAGGAGGTTTGTTTTGTTTCCGTTAATGGAAAAATGGTAGGAGAAGAGTATAAGTTGGTTGAGGGAGATGAGGTTATTTTCTTTCCCACGGTTAGCGGAGGTTAAGAGATTGTGAAAAATTTAATTTAAGTTATGGAGCCGGGCACCTCGTTCAGGGGTACTGGCTTTTTTGTTGCCTCGAATAGTATACAGGGGCGGTCAGGAAGAGCGTTCAATGTTTGGTATAACCAATAATTTTGCGATAATGTCGAACGAAAAAATTCTGTTACTGCAGGGATACCGAATTTAACAGGGATACCGAATTTAAATAGAGAATATCACCTTCTAGGAAAAAGAGAACATTGTTCGTTAATATTGAAAGCGAAAGTTACAATTCTAACAAAGATAGCAGGCGATCATTATGCCCGAGATGGCTAATAATCCGTAGAATGGAGCTGGCACATAGTGAGATCACGTGGTGCTGTTGGAACGGGCAGATTCGTTCAGTAGCCAAGGCATTAAAAATCCTTGACTTGCTGGCAACTACTTATAAAGAAATGTCCTTGGCGGAGATAGCGCAAAAGATAGACCTATCCAAGAGCACACTCCACGGCTTACTGTCAACTATGGGCGATTTTGGCTATATTGAGCAGTCGGCCTTTGGCGGCCGTTACCGGCTGAGGGTTCGCCTGTTTGAGATCGGTAACGCCGTGGCCAACAACTGGACGTCCGCCGGGTGGCCGCCCCTTATATCCAGCACATGGTAGAAGTCGGCACCCCTGCGGGAATACAAAGGCAAGGTTTGTGCGGCCATCAGCGTCTCCGGCCCGGCAGCCGGATGGACGGAGAGAGGCTGCAGCTGGTCATAGATCGTATTACCCGGACGGCAACCGAGATTTCGGCCGGACTTGGTTACTGACCCGTCGTGGGGAGTGATGCCAATGGGGCTTAGGTAGTTCCTCTTTACCTTCCGGTAGGTCTCACAAGAGTATTAGTAACATATCAGGTAATTAATGTGTTTTTTTTTCGGTAGCATGGAATTATATAAATACTATCAGGTAATAATTTAGATGGCCTGTACCTCTTTGCGACAGTCCTTGAGGATTAACAAATGGATTTCACCCTGGTTATTATGCCTGAAATAATTTTATGCATAATGACAGGAGTCCAATGCTAATTTTTTAGAAACCAAATGGAGGTAGGATTACATGCAGCAATTACCTATACTTATCAGCCCAACTAATATAGGTAAGATGCAGCTCAAAAACAGGATGGTAATGCCACCAATGGAAACCAATTATGCCAATAGCGATGGGTCAGTGACTGACCGTCTGGTGGCTTACCATGAAGAAAGGGCCCGTGGTGGCGTAGGCTTGATTATTGTCGAAGCGTCTTATGTCCACATTACAGGTAAAGGTTTTAAAAACGGATTGGGTATCTATTCCGACCGCCTGATACCGGGACTACGCCGTCTGGTGGAGGCCGTCCATGCCCATGGAGCCAAAATAGCTATCCAGCTTTTCCACGGTGGTCGGCAGGCCCACTCGGAATATACCGGCCAGCCCCTTTTAGCTCCTTCACCCATACCTGATCCAACTGTGGGGGAGATACCAAAAGAGTTATCCAAAGAAGAAATCAATATGCTGGTAAAGGCCTTTGCTGAGGCTGCCCGGCGGGCTAAAGCGGCCGGCTTTGATGCTGTAGAAATCCACGGTGCCCATGGTTACCTCCTGGATGAATTCCTTTCTCCATTTTCCAACAAACGCACAGATGAATATGGCGGCTCGCTGGAAAACCGGATGCGCTTCCCACTGGAAGTTGTGCGGGCGGTGCGACAGGCTGTCGGGCCGGAATTCCCCATAATCTACCGGATGAGTGCAGATGAAAAGGTTCCAGGAGGGCTTACCCTCGATGAAACTAAGGTTGTGGCCAGGAGGCTTGAACAAGAGGGAGTTAACGCTCTCCACGTCTCAGCTGGTGTTTATGCGTCAGCGCAGTGGGTTATCCAGCCTATGTATCTCCCCCGGGGTTGCCTGGTAGACCTGGCCCAGGGTATCAAGTCGGTTGTTAAGATTCCAGTTATAGCCGTCGGGCGCATAAACGATCCGGAAGTTGCTGAAGATATCCTGAAGGCAGGTAAAGCGGATTTAATCTCTTTTGGCCGGGGGCTGCTCACTGATCCGGAAATGCCTAAAAAGGTAATAGAAGGCAGGTTGGATGACATCCGCCATTGTATCGCCTGTTGCCAGGCTTGCATCGATGAACTGTTCCGGGACCATGCCATTGGCTGTACAGTCAACGCCCGGGCGGGTTATGAGCGTGAATTTACCCTGGGCCGGGCATCACGGCCGCGTAAGGTCCTGGTTGTCGGCGGGGGGCCGGCCGGGATGGAAGTAGCCCGGGTAGCAGCCCTCCGCGGACACCAGGTTACCCTCTGGGAAAAGTCCGGCGACCTGGGCGGCCAACTCCTCCTCGCCTTTACCCCGCCTCAGAAGGGCGAGATTGCCACTTTCAGGGATTATTTGATAGGACAGCTGGCCAAACTCAAAGTAAAAGTTCAGCTTAATAAGGAAGCTACCCCGGAGGCCGTCTACCAGGAAAAACCTGATGTAGTGGTAATAGCTACCGGCGCCCGCCCGGCTACCTTGAACGTGCCGGGGGTAGAAGCAGAAAATGTCGTGCTTTCGTGGGATGTTTTACGAGGGAAGGTCCAGGTAGGTAAAAAGGTGGCAGTGATTGGTGGCGGTCTGGTGGGCTGCGAGACGGCCGAATATCTGGCCGAAAAGGGACATGAAGTGACCATTATCGAAATGCTACCACAGGTCGCGGGTGACATCGGGCCCCTGGTAGGTGCTATGCTGATGGAACGACTGAAACAGCAGGTTAAAATAATTACTGGGGCTAAACTTAAAGCCATTAAAGGTAGGACCATCACCTTTGCCTATAATGACAGGGAAGAAGACCTGGCCGATATTGATACAGTTGTGTTGGCCATCGGGTCCAAGCCTGAAGATACTCTGGCTCAGGCAATGGAAGGTTCTGGTATCGATTATTATGTAATCGGCGATGCCGTCAGTCCACGTAGAATAACCCAGGCCATCTTCGAAGCCATGCGTGTGGGGCATGAATTGTAAAATTACTAGCTAACCCGGGATATAATCCCGGGTATTTTTTGTGTGCCCGGCATTAGGTATTTACTTGGAGGTGCATGAGAGGTGCAGTGTAAAATTACAATAGGCGGAAGAGAAAAGGAGCAAAAATGAAGAAAGATACCTGATAGGAAGATAAACGCCGTAAAAAAGGAGAGAGTCTCTTATGGTAAACGGTAAGCTTTGTTGACAATCAACCTGGCGTTGAGCATAATAAAAATAAAAAGAATACAAATGGTGAAGGAATAAAAGGCAAAGGCGCTTTTTGGAGAGCAGGTTATCACCAAGAGGCGCTTTATTTGTTTAAGCTTTATTAGTTATAAAATCTATGGTCCGACGCCGGACGAAAGGCAAGGGTGCCTGCGAAGTACTTTACCAGGCACCCTTTCTTATTTGCATGTATAGAAACAACGTCCCGGGACGAATAGGCGCCGTTCACACTTGGGCGATGAGTATAGACCTGAATCCGTGATAATAATAACCGGTTGAGGTTTGTATTAACATTAAATGGAATTAATAGTAATATTTAACATCTGCTATATATTAAAGTGGATGTAATGTTGATTATATGGACCATAATTAAAACTCCTACTTAAAGCCACTTTTATAGAGGAAGGCTAAACTACCTTTTCAAAAGGAGGACGTGAAATGAGTACCGTTACTTTGGCGACTGTGTGTATGAACGTGGTGTTCGATAAGAAAAAAAATCTGGAAAAGTATTTTCGGTTTATCGACGAAGCAGCTGCAAAAAACGCAAACCTGATTGCTTTCCCAGAGCAATCTCTGCAGGGGTATTTACAAAACCTTGGGCAGTTTAAGCTGGAAACTATGGAGTACCAGCATGCCAATGCGGAAGTAGTACCCGAGGGAGAGAGCACACAAGCTCTCATTGCTAAGGCCAAGGAGAAGAATATGTATATAATCTGGGGGATGACAGAGAGAGATAAGGAAAGATATGACGTTCTTTATAACGCGGCTGTCCTAGTGGGCCCCGAGGGTTTTTTGGGCGTATACAGAAAAGTACACCAACCTCTGGATGAGAAACATGTCTATTTCGATGGACACGAATGGCCTGTCTTTGACACCAAGATAGGAAAGATTGGCATGCTTATATGTTACGACAAGTCTTTTCCAGAATCTACGCGGGAACTCGCCTTAAGAGGCGCCGAGATCCTGGTTATGCCAACCGCTTGGCCTCTCACAACTGTTGGTGCTGACTATAAAACCGATTACTGTAAGTACCTCTATGACCTCTATGATTGCGTGAGAGCAGCCGAAAACCAGTGCTTCTTCATCTCTTCAAATCACGTTGGCGTTAGCGGCGATCACGAGTTCTTTGGCCACAGCCGGATCGTGGGTCCTAACGGAAGAGTTATTGTTGAAACTGGTATACAAGAAGGGCTTGCAGTAACAACTGTAGATGTAAAGGAAAAGATTGTCAAAGCTAGGACCATCGATTTTCTTGGGCTCTGCCAGTTAAAAGACCGTAAGCCTTCTACTTACACAATGATTTCATCTCCCATCAAAGAGTCACGATGATTTTCATCCCCCATCAATATCGCACTTCAAGAAAGGCGGGGGCTTCCGTGAGTTCAAGGCAATGGAGGAGGTTTGGGTTCTTAGTGAGCATCTCAACAGGATTGGGTATGGGAAAATATGTCGCAAAGTCGGGTTTAAGTTAAATTATATATTTACAAAAGGAGGAAAAAATTATGTGGGAAGTAAACACACAAAAAATTAATAAGAAAGTTATGGGCGGAAAGGAAAAGGTAAGAGTTGCAGCAATTCAGGCCTCCCAGATTGTATTCAATAAAGAGAAATCCATTCAAAAGGCTTGTCGTTTAATCAAAGAAGCAGGTGCCAATGGGGCAGAATTAGTGGCTTTTTCTGAAACATTTATTCCGGTTTACCCTGCTTATTATACTGGAGGTTGGGAATCTCCACTTGAAGAATGGATGGCCTGGAATGTGAATTTGCAGGATCACTCAGTTGTCATTCCTAGCGAAGACACCGAAATTATAGGGCAAGCGTGCCGAGAGGCGGGTGTCTACTGTGTTATGGGTGTTAACGAGCTAGATGATAAGACGGGTTCACGGACCTTATATAATACTCAAATTATGTTCGGTAAAGATGGAAAAGTACTTGGTCGACACCGGAAGTTAATGCCAACATATACAGAACGTACGTATTGGGGATGGGGTGACGGGAGCGACCTGAAAGTCTACGATACCGATATCGGGCGAATAGGTTCCCTAATATGCTGGGAACACCATACGATTTTGGTGCGTGCGGCCCAAATGTTAATGGGTGAAGAATTTCATATTTCTAATTGGCCCGGTAATTGGTCGATCGGTTCAGGAAAACCCGGAGAAAAAAAGGGAACGGTAATGGAAGGATCTACTAATTCTTTGGGATATCCTTGTGACCTTCAATTTGCCATCAGAGAATATGCTTTTGAAGCGGGATCTTTTGTAATTAGTGTAAGCGGTTTGCTTAGAGAAGAAGATTTTGAGCCACAATTTAAAGATTTTATCACGAGTGATCATATGAATTTCAAATGGGCAGTAGGGGGAAGTGCAATTGTGAATCCGTTTGGGGAATACCTCGCTGAACCTGTATTTAACCAAGAAACAATTCTCTACGCTGACTGCTATGCTAACGATATCAAGGCAGTAAAGGCCCTTTTTGATGGATTGGGCCATTATTCCCGGCCAGATGTGACAAGGTTGCTGGTAAAGACTACGCCTAATGAAAATGTTATTCCATTGGCTGAATCAGTCGCACCGCCATCTATTACCATTCCATCTTATACTGATCTTAAGCGGATTTCGGAAACCTTTGAAGTTAGCCTGAAGAAGCTTGAAACACTAGCAACAAAGGTTGAGGAATTATTAACTGCTGCTAGTAGGTAAAAAATGAGCTTTTCTTACCCTGAGACTACTCACCTATAAATAGAAAGGTAGTTGGGAAGGGGACGATTAAAGCTGATAGGTTAACACAGGTTAACAGTTGAAGATTTAGATACAACTCGACTTTGCGACATATTTTCCCAAACTTGAAGTAGGCATGGGATGCCTGGCTAAAGCCGGTTATCCCATGTTTTTTTATGAACTGCTTGCAATTTCACCGCGCCTGGCTCTCCAGTAGCTGCCAGCCTGAGGGTGAATTGCCAGGGAACCTAAATTGCTCCAGGCAAATTGCTCCTCATCTTCAGCCGGAAAGCATGGCCTGGGCCGGATCAGGAGCTACGTGGCCCTCCATCTTACCTTTCAAAAAAGCCTGCCGCTGTATTACTTCCAGGGTTATTTCCAGAATGTAAATCATTTGCTCCACCTCCCAGTGACTGCTTGCGTCCAGCATACGCTCGACTTTTTCCCCCAAGTCTCCGGGCTTTCTGGGTTTGATGATCTTTTTAGCCAGGTTTTGAAATAGCGAAACTCATCAGATGTGAGCTGCCTCAAAATACCTGATACTTTCTGCAGTCAGCTGGCCTCTTCCGGACGTAGCTTCCGGTCCAAAAGGAGACGCTGAAATACCCTTTTGCTGCCCAGAAGCTGCCGTTACCCCATGTCGTAGGGGACAGATTTTCATTTTTCGGTACAGGACATCCCGTCTTACGAGTAACATTATACCAATTTTCTGAACAGGACGATATTTTGGTCGGTAATGTTAGGGTATTGAAAAGCTGAAAAAAGTTACACCCCCAGTATATATACCCGGTAGGGACCGGCGGCAATAAGCCATTTTGCAGGAAATCCAGGTGGTATGGCGAAAGTGATCTTTAGATATGAGAAAGGTGGGGGAGGTGGCGCCGTTGTTTCGCGTCCTGCACCTGGCGGATCTGCACCTGGGCTACCGGCCCGACCTGCCGGCACCGCTCCAGGAGGAAGTCTGCCGGGAGCGCAACGGGGTTTTAAAGGCGGCCGTAGATTTGGCCCTGGATCCCCGCCAGGAGATCAGTATGGTCCTCATTGCCGGGGACCTCTTTGACAACCATCAACCCGAGGCTTTCCTGGTGGAGGAAACCATCCGGGAATTGGGCCGGCTGGAAGCCGCCGGTATCCGGGTGGTGACGGTGCCGGGAAATCATGACGAAATTACATATAACGATGCGGTTTACCGCCGCGAAGCCAGGCGCTGGCCGGGCCTCCTGGTTACTGAACCTATGCCGGCGAAAGTGGCTACCTTAAATATTAATGGCGATGCCTGTCACCTGATGGCCATGGCCTACACGGGCGGTGTCAGCCGGGTTGACGGCCCGTTAAAGGATTTCCCTCCCGCGGGGGAGGACGGGGTAAACCTGGCCGTTTTCCATGGTTCCCTGGACTGGGACGGGGGAGAAAGGAGCCTGCCCCTGGATGGGGGAGCCCTGGCAGCCGCCGGCTACGACTATATAGCCCTGGGCCACATCCACTGCGGGGGACAAAAGCAGCTTGGCAGGGGCCGGGCCTGCTATGCGGGCATGGTGGCCGGGAGGAGTTTTGCCGACCCCGGCACCGGCTCCTGGACCATAGTCACCCTGGGAGACGGCCCGGCGCGGGTGGAGCAGGTACCGGCGCAGGTAACGCCCTGGCGGGTAGTTGAGGTGGATGTTACGGCGTTTCATGAACCGGAGGAGTTGGAGGCGGCAATCAGGGAATCCCTTGACCCTGGCGCCCTGATGCAAGTGCGCCTGGTAGGGACGATTGCCTTTGAGCTGGATCTGGAGGGCCTGCAGGCCCGCCTGGGCCATCTCTGTTCTTACCTTGAACTGGTGAATGATACGGAAGGGTGGGCACCGGAAGTCCTGGAGAGCCTGGCCGCCGAGCCGACCATCAGGGGCCTTTTTGTCCGTCGCCTGCAAGCAAAGCTTGCCGGCGCAACGGGACCCGGGGAAGCGGAGGTAATGCGCCGGGCGCTTTTTCGCGGGCTCCTGGCCCTGAAGGGAGGCGGCGGGTCATGCCGGCTGTAACCTGGCGGCGGCTGAGCCTGGCAGGTTTTGGCTGCTACCGGGAGCAGGTGACTGTTACTTTCCAGGAAGGCCTCAACGTCCTGGTGGCCCCCAATGAAAAGGGCAAATCAACTCTCGTTGCCGGCCTGGAAGCCGTCCTTTTCGGGCTGCCCAACACTGTTAACCCGGAAGCCTTTGGCAGCGCCCGTTTTGCCAACCGGGAAGAGCCGGACCGGTTTGAAGGAGAAGTGGAGTTTTTGGTGGACGGCCGGGTATACGCCATAAAGCGGCAATTCAGCACCAACCGGGTAACCCTTAAGAGGAGGGGCGATCACGGCTGGGAGGAAGTCTGGCGGGGGAGCCACAACCCCGGCGCCCATAAGAAAATCCCCGCTTATGTCGAACACCTTACTGCTTTTCTGGGCATTACCTCCCGAGAGCTCTTTGAAGCCACCTTCTGCCTGGGCCAGCCCCTACCGGAAGGGCGGGCTTTAAGCAGTGAGGTGCAAAAGCTTCTTTCCGGCAGCGGCGGCCACTATCAGGATGCCCTGAAAATACTGGCCGGCGACTTAAGGGCCCTGACCCGTTACTGCGGCGACCGGGGCGTGGGCAACAACGGGCGCAAAGATGCCCGGCTGGAGGAGCTGCAGGCGGAAATTGCCGCTTTGCGGGCGCAGCAGCAGACAGCCGGCAGCACCATCGAGGAGCTGGCTGTCATACGTTCCCGGCTCCAGGAACTGGCGACAGAAATTAAGAACGTCCGGGCGCAACTAAAAAAACAGCAGGACCTGCGGGCGGCCTGGGATAGGTGGCGGGCCCTGCAGCTGAGGTACAAAAGCGTCCTGCGCGAACAGCAGCAGGCCGCGGCGGTCCAGGAGAGGGCCCGGGAGCTGGAACAGAAGATCCGCCGGCACCGGGAGGAGGCAGCCCGGCAGTATCCCGAGTGGGCCGCGGCCCCGGCAGGCAGCGCCGGCCAGCTCGACCGCCTGGTGGAGCTGGAGCAGGAAATAGCCCGCTTACAGGGCGAGGCGGCGAACTGGGAGGCGCAGCTCCGGGATTTAAATGAAGAACAGGAAGCATTAACGGCCAGGCTGCAGGGTGAGCTGGCAGCAGTGGCCAATCACCCGGACATCCTGCGGGACCTGGAGGACCTCCAGGGCCTCCTCAAAGAGCAGGAGCAGCTGGCCGGGCAGATACAGGAACTGGCGGCCCGGGCGGAAGAGGTGGCTGCTGAACTGGCCGACCTGCCTGATTTCAGCGTGCTGGGAAACAGCCCGGCTGCAGTCCTGGAGGGTTTACAAGTTGCGGCGCGCCAGCTCCTGGAGGACTGGGGCCGCTTTCAGGAGCAGCAAAACCGCTATAAGAAACTGGAAGCGGAACTGGCCGGGGATTTAAGCTGCTTTGCCGGGCTGCCGCCGGAAAAGGAAGCCCTGGTGGCCAGTTATGAGGCAACCAGGCTCGCCCTGGAAAAGGAAAAAAAGGAGGCCCGGGAAGCCTGCCGGCGCCTGGAGGAACAAAAGGCGGCCTACCGGCGCCGCGAGGAAGAGTACCGGCGGGAATTCGGCGACCTGGACGCTTTAGGAGAGGAAGCCCTCCACGCCGCCACAGATAAACCCGGGCTTCTCGCCGAACTCCAGGCCCGGGAAGCGGCCAGGCAGGCGGCCCTGGCAGCCGGCTGCCGCCGGAGGCAGGTTTTAACCCTGGCCCTGGCCGGCGCCGGCCTGCTAGCGGGCCTGGCAGCCGGGCTGGCCACCGGCAGCTGGCTTCTTGCAGCGGCGGTTGCCCTGTTCCTTGGCGGCCTGGGCTGCGGCGCCGGAGCTTACCTGGGCCGTCCTGGCAGAGACATCCTGGACCTGACTGCAGAAATTACCGCCCTGCAGGAGCAGCTGGCGCAGCTGGATGCCATATTAGGCCCCTGGGCGGGGGCTGCGGCGGCTGAGCTGGGCGAGCTGCGCCGGCGCTTGCTGGAGCGGGAACGGGCGCGGGCGGAACTGGCAGCCCTGGCCGCTTCTCTGCCCGGCACGGCTGAAGAAGAGGCGGCCCGGCAGGCCCTGGAAGCAGCCGAGAAGGCGCTTCGGGACTTCCAGGCCGCTACCGCCGCCATCAGCGCCCGCTTTAACGATGTGACGGCAGCCTATCGCCGTTACCTGGCTGCCAGGGAAGAGATGGAGCGGCTGGCAGCCGGGATGGAGGCCTTTACCATAAAGGCCGTGGGAGCGCCGCCGCCGGCAGCTTTAACGGTACCCCTGGCCGGCCTTGGAACCCCGTGGCCGGGTCTGGCCCGCCTGGCGCGGCTGGCCGGGCAGGCCCCGGCCACGGTGGGCGAGCTTTTGACCTGGTTAAAGGAACTGGACCAATCCGCCTGGGAAGATTTCCTGGCCCGGGCGCGGCAGTGGGAGGAATTGACGGCCCGGGACCGGCAGGTAAAAGAAAAACGGGAGCAGCTCCTGCAGCCGGATAAAGAGGGGCGGACGGCCCTGGTACGCCTGGCGGCAAAGATCACCGGGCTGGAAAGACATATAGCCCCCTTTACAGCGGCTACCGCAGCCGGGGAAATTGCTCCCCTGCTGGCAGAGGCGGCGAGGATAAAAGAGCGCCTGGCGGAACTGGCCGGCCAGCAGCAGGCTGCCGGGAGCAGAGTTAAGGATTTACGGGGGCAAATCCAGGAGCTGGAACTTGAGGCGGAAGGCTTGCGGGAAGATCTGGCCGCCCTCCTGGCACCGGCCGGTGGGGATGCCGGTAAAGCCCTGAAGCGCCGGCAGGGCTATGAACAGCTGGCCCGGGAATGGCAGGGCTGGCAGGAGCAGCTGGCCGGACTCCTGGGCGAAGGCAGCCTGGAAGATCTGGCTGCAGCTTACCTGGATGCCGCCAACCGGACCATGGCCGTCCTGCAGGAATGGCAGGCTCTGGTCCGGGAGCACCCGGGCCTGCCCGAGCCGGGAGGGGAAACAAAAGGGGAGGAACTGGAAGAACAGTACAGGGCCCTCCAGGCAGGGATATTAGAAATGGAAGGCCGGCTGCAGGGGCTGGAAGAAGAAGAACGTCAGCTCCTGCGCCGCCAGTCCCAATTGGAAGGCGGCCAGATCGCCAACATAGCCATTGTTGCCGAGACCCTGGCTGCCAGGGAAAAGGAGCTGGAGCGCCTGGAGCTGGAGGCCGGTGCCCTGGCCCTGGCCTACCGTGAGCTTGCAGCCGCGGCCCGGGATTACAGCCAGAACTACCGCCGCGAGCTGGCCCTGGCTGCCAGCCGCTATTTTAACCTCTTTACGGGCCGGCAGGAGCGCCGGGTAGAGATCACTGAAGATTTCCAGGTCGAAGTCAGGGAAGGAGGCGTAGCCGTAGCCCTGGCCCAGCTCAGCCGCGGCGCCCAGGACCAGCTTTACCTCTCTTTGCGCCTGGCTATTGGCGACCTTCTGAGCGCAGATTTAACCCTGCCCTTTATCTTTGACGACTGCTTTGTTAACTGTGACGCTGAACGCCGCGAGCGCATCCGGGAGAGTCTCACGGCCCTGGCCCTTGAGCGGCAGCTGCTTCTTTTATCCCACGACCCGGATTTTGCCGCCTGGGGAACCCCGGTGCAGATCGAAAGCCAGGGAAGCCTGTTAAGTGCTACTTAATGACCCGCTTGTTCATAAAAGGGAGTGTTGAACTTGTCTTTACGTCTCGTCCTGGGCCGTGCCGGGTCGGGCAAGACGCGCTTTTGCCTTGAGGAAATAAAGGCCGCCCTGGCGGAGGGGCCGGCAGGCCCGGCCCTCATAATCCTTACCCCGGAGCAGGCCACCCTGCAGATGGAATTGGATTTACATAGAGCCGTCCCCTGCCCGGGCTTCAGCCGCGCCCAGGTCTTAAGCTTTCGCCGCCTGGGCTGGCGGGTCTTCCAGGAGGCCGGCGGCGCCGCCCGGCCCCACCTGGGCGAGATGGGCAAGCGTATGGCCCTGCGGGCCATTCTCAATGCCCGCCAGGGGGATTTGACCCTTTTCGCTTCCCTGGCGGGCAGTCCCGGCTTTGTTGAGCAACTCGCCCATACCATCGCTGAATTAAAGCTCTACCGGGTTGAGCCCGGCGAGCTCAAGCGGGTAGCCGAGCATTACCGGGAGACCGGCCGGGGGGAAACCATCCTGGGCCGCAAGCTTCACGATCTGGCCCTCATTTACAGCGAACTGGAAAAATATCTCGCCGGCCGCTACCTGGATCCCGACGATTATTTGACTTTACTCGCACGGCGGTTGCCGGAAGCAAGCTTTATTAAAGGAGCCCTGGTCTGGGTCGACGGGTTCAACGGTTTTACCCCCCAGGAAGAGGCCGTCCTCCAGGCTTTAATGGCCGCAGCCGGCCGGGTGACGGTCACCCTCTGCCTGGACCCGGCCTTAAGGCACCGGCAGCTGGGCGAGACGGAGCTCTTCCACCCCACCGGCGACACCTACCACCGCCTGCAGCGCCTGGCCCGGGCCGCCGGGGTTAATATCGAGGCCGACGTTTTGCTTACGGGTACGCCGCCCCGCTTCCGGGAGACGCCAGCCCTGGCCCACCTGGAAGCCCATTTCGGCCGGTGGCCTCTAAAACCTTTGCGCGGCTCCCCGGGCGGCATCCGGCTGGTAGCGGCGGCCAACCCCCGCCTGGAAGTCGAGGCGGCAGCCAGGGAGATTTTGCGCCTGGCCCGGGAAGAGAACCTGCGTTTCCGGGAAATGGCCGTCCTGGTGCGCGATCTGGAGCCCTACCACGACCTCATTGTCAATACTTTCCGCGACTTTAACATCCCCTTTTTCATTGACCGCCGCCGGCCGGTAGGCCACCATCCCCTCCTGGAGCTGGTGCGGGCGGCCCTGGAAACCGTCCTGGAAAACTGGGCCTACGATCCCGTCTTCCGCTATCTTAAGAGCGATCTGGTACCCGTCTCCCGCGAAGAAGTCGACCTGCTGGAAAATTATGTCCTGGCCCACGGCATCCGCGGCCGCCAGTGGCTGGAGGAGCGTCCCTGGCAGTTTAAAAGCCGCCGCGACCTGGAAACTCCAGGCGCGGATGAAAGGGAAGAGGCCGTGGCGGCAGCCGTCAATAGCGCCCGGGACCGGGCCGCTCGGCATTTGCGGCGCTTTTACCGGGCCGTCCAGGGCCGGACGTTAACGGTGCGGGAGATCACGGCCGCTCTTTTTAGCCTGCTGCAGGAGCTCCAGGTGCCCCGGCAGCTGGAAGCATGGCACCGGCAGTCCCTGGCCGCCGGGGACCTCGATGCCGCCCAGGAACACGAGCAGGTCTGGGACGGCCTCATGGACCTGCTGGATGAGCTCATCACGGCCCTGGGGGATGCTGCCATGGAGCTGGCGGAGTATGCCGCCATCCTGGAGGCCGGCATGGAAAGCCTGAAACTCCGGCTCATTCCCCCGGCCCTGGACCAGGTGGTGGTGGGTACATTGGACCGTTCCCGCCAGCCGGAACTCCAGGCGGCCCTGGTCCTGGGTGTGGGGGAAGGGATGCTGCCGGCGCGGCTGCCGGAAGACGCCACCTTCAGCGACCGGGAAAGGGAGGAACTGCAGGCGGCCGGGGTAGAGCTGGCCCCGACCGGTTCTTTAAGGCTTTTCCATGAAGAGTTCCTGGCTTACCTGGCCCTGACCCGCTCGCGGCGTTTTCTCTGGTTGAGCTACCCCCTGGCCGACGCCGGGGGCCGGGCCCTGGCCCCGTCACCCCTGGTTCGCCGGCTGCGCCAGCTGCTGCCGGGTTTAGAAGAAGAAAACATTGGCCCGGATTTACCGGGCGGTGAGGCCGACCTGGTCTATCTGACCACGCCGCGCCAGGCGGCCGGCCACCTGGCCCGTATTTTAAGCCGGAGACGCCCCCTGCCCGCCCTCTGGCAGGAGGTTTACCGCTGGCTGGAGCAGGACCGGGACAGGGAAAGGTGGCTCGCCCTCCTGGGCGGCGTCAATTATTACAACCAGGTGGAGCCCCTGGAGCCCGGGCTTGTAGAACAGCTTTACCCCGGGCCTTTACGGAGCAGCATCTCGCGCCTGGAGACCTATGCCGCCTGCCCCTTCCGCTACTTCCTGGCCTACGGCCTCAAACTCCAGGAAAGGCAGATGTACCGGGTGGACCCGGCCGGAATGGGCCAGTTTTACCACGCGGCCTTAAAACTCTTTGTGGAAGAATTAACGGGCAGCGGCCGCGACTGGGGCGAGGTGAGCGACGAGGAGGCGGCGGCTATCCTCAGCCGGGTGATAGAGGAACTGGCCCCGGCCCTCCAGCATGAGATTTTAAGCAGCAGCGCCCGCTACAACTACCTCCGCAAAAAGCTCGAGCAGACCCTGCAGCGGGTCCTGGAGGTCCTGAACGAGCACGCCAGGCGGGGAGAATTCCGGCCCCTGGCGGTGGAGGCCTATTTTGGCATGCGGGGAGACCTGCCGCCCCTGGTGCTGGAGGCCGTACCCGGCAGGCAGGTCATCCTGGAAGGCAGGGTGGACCGCATCGACGCCGCCCGTTACCAGGACCGGGCTTACTTGCGGGTTATCGACTACAAGAGCAGCCAGACCGGTCTGGAACTGGACAGGGTCTACCACGGTCTTTCCCTGCAGCTGCCCCTGTACCTGCAGGCGGCCCTGGCAGCGGCACCGGCGCTTCTGGGTGAAGCCGCCGAACCGGCCGGCATCCTCTATTTTGCCGTCAGAAACCCCATTTTAAGGCAGCGGGCGCCGGTCCGGGACACCACCGCGGTGGCAAGGCTCCGCCGCCAGGCCCTGAAGATGCGCGGCCTGCTCCTGGCAGAGCCGGAGATTATCAGGCTCATGGATAAAGCAGTCGACCTGACCCCGGACCTCCTGCCCGTGCGGCTGAACAAAGACGGGAGCCTGCGGCGGGGCGCGCCGGCAGCCACCCGGGAGCAAATAACGCTGCTCCTGGCCCTGGCCCTGGCCAGGGCCGCAAGTCTGGCCGGGGACATCCTTTCCGGCCGGATAGAGATCAGCCCCTATCGCCAGGATAAGGCCACGGGCTGTGATTTCTGTCCCTACCGGCCGGTATGCTGCTTTGACCTCCAGATACCAGGAGGTACCTACCGCCGCCTGGCGCGCTTGAAAGGCGAAGACTTCTGGAAGGCAGCCCTGAGTTTCTTGACGGGGGACGGAGGGGAAGGTGAACTGAAGTGATGGGTGAATATCAGAAGCGTTCCTGGACGGAGGAACAGCTGGCCGCCATCCAGGCGCGGCAGGCCAACCTTCTGGTGGCTGCCGCTGCCGGTGCCGGCAAGACGGCCGTCCTGGTGGAACGGATTATCCAGCGCCTGACGGATCCGGCAGCGCCGATTAGTCTGGAAAACATGCTGGTGGTCACCTTTACCGAGGCCGCTGCTGCCGAGATGCGCCAGCGGATAGGGGCCGCCCTGGAAGCGGCCGCCGCCCGGCAGCCGGAAAATGAATTCTTAAGGCGCCAGCTCCTGCTGTTGAACCGCGCTCACATCAGCACCATCCACTCCTTCTGCCTCTGGGTCGTCCGGACCTATTTTTACCGCCTGGACCTCGACCCGGGCTTTAAGGTCATGGACCCGGCCGAAGCCGACCTCCTGCAGCTGGAGGTTATGGACCAGGTGCTGGAAGAGTGCTTTGCCGCCGAACCCGAGGGAGGCCCCATAACCGACCTGGCCGACAGCCTGGGTGGTCGCGGTGATGCCAACCTGGTGGACCTGGTGCTGAAGGTCTGGCATTTTACCCGGAGCCTCCCCTGGCCGGAAGCCTGGCTGGCGGAGGCGGCGGCAGTTTACCGCGTACCTGAAGGTACCCCCCTGGAGGCGCTGCCCTGGTACCGGGAGATTAAAGAAGTAATTGCCCTGCGGTTGCAGGAAGCGGCCTATTACCTGCGCCAGGCCTCCAGGCTGGCAGCCAGTCCCGGCGGCCCGGCCGTCTACCTGGACAACCTGGAAAGGGAGGAAGCTCAGGTAAGGGGCCTCCTGGATGAAATGGGCGGTCTTACCTGGGAGCAGCTGTACCAGAGGATTTCGTCCGTTACTTTCGGCAGGCTGAAAGCCGTCCGGGGCAGCAGCGTGGATGAAAGGCTGAAGGAAAAGGCCGTCCAGTACCGGGACCAGGCGAAAAAGCTGCTGCAAGAACTGCAGGAAGAATTCTGCCGCGATGAAGCTGCCATCAGGGCCGAACTGGAGCGGGCCGGGGAACTGGTTGCAGCCCTGGTGGAGGTGGTCCGCCGCTTTGACACGGCCTTCACAAAACTGAAACGCCGCCGTGGCCTGGTGGACTTCGGCGACCTGGAGCACCTGTGCCTGCAAGTCCTCCTGGACGAAAAGGCCGCCCCCGGCGAGCTGCGTCCCTCGGCCGTAGCCACGGAACTGCGCCGGCGCTTTGAGGAGGTGCTGGTAGACGAATACCAGGACATCAACAGCATCCAGGACGCCATCCTGACCCTGGTTTCCCGGCAGGAAGCAGCCTGTTCCTGTGTCGGGCCGGGAGGGGCTTCCGGCCAGGCAGGGAACCAGCCGGCTGCCAAACCCAACCTTTTTATGGTCGGTGACGTCAAGCAGAGCATCTACCGTTTCCGCCTGGCCAACCCGGAGCTGTTCCTGGCCAAATACAGCCAGTACCCGGAAAGGGAAGGAGCGTTAAACCGCCGCATTATCCTCAAAGCCAATTTCCGCAGCCGCCAGGGGATAGTGGACGGCGTTAACTTCATTTTCCGTCAGGTCTTTTCCCGCCTGGTGGGAGAACTGGAGTACGACGCCGCCGCGGCCCTGGTGGGAAAGGCCGGCTACCCGGAACACCCGGCGGCGGCAACGCCGGCCATCGAAGTATATATCCAGGAGAGACAGCTGGAAGGAGAGGCCGGGGCAGACCCTGGCGAGGATACGGCCGGAGCCGGGGAAGGGGCGGTGGACCCGGCAGGCGCGGCGGCCGGGGAAATGGATCTGGAAGAATTAACGGCCCTGGAGCGGGAGGCGCGGCTCGTAGCCCGGCGCATCCGGCAGCTGGTTCACGGGACCCCGGAACGGCCCGGGCCGGAGTTCCAGGTCTGGGACCCGGAAAGCAAAACCTACCGGGATCTAAGCTACCGGGACATAGTCATCCTGCTGCGGGCCACCAGGGACCGGGCGCCGGTATTCCTGGAAGCCCTGCAGCAGTGGGGTATCCCTTCCTATGCCGACCTGGGCAGCGGTTACTTTGCCGCCACGGAAGTTGAAACTATCCTCTCCCTCCTGCGGGTGATCGACAACCCCCACCAGGATATCCCCCTGGCAGCCGTGCTGCGCTCTCCCCTGGTGGGGCTGACGGCTGCGGAACTGGCCCGCATCCGCCTGGCGGCCCCGGGGGAAGATTTTTTCACCGCGGTGATGAAGGCCGCCGGGGCTGGGGAGGATGGTTCCAGCCCGGAAACCGGGCAGCAGGACCTTGCCGCCCGCCTGCGGGGGTTTTTAGCCCGCCTGGAAAGGTGGCGGACCATGGCCCGCCGCCAGCCATTGGGGGACCTCATATGGCAGCTGTACCGGGAAACAGGGTACCTGGAGTTTGCCGGCGGCCTGCCGGGAGGCGCCCAGCGCCAGGCCAATTTACGCGCCCTCCTGGACCGGGCGCGCCAGTTCGAGGGTTTTGCCCGCCATGGCCTCTTTCGCTTTTTACGCTTTATCGAACGGCTGCGGGAGAATGAAGGCGACCTGGGTACGGCCCGCCCCCTGGGAGAAAATGAAGACGTCGTCCGGGTCATGAGCATTCATAAAGCCAAAGGACTGGAATTCCCCGTGGTAATCGTGGCCGACCTGGGCAAAGGCTTTAACTTCCAGGAACTCACCGGCGATGTCCTCCTCCACGGCAAACTGGGCCTCCTGCCCCTGTACCTTGATGCCGCTGCCGGCATCAAGTACCCCACCCTGCCTTACCTGGCGGCAGCCCACCGGCTGCACCTGGAAGCTTTAAGCGAAGAAGTCCGCATCCTCTACGTCGCCGTGACCAGGGCGCGGGAGAAACTCATCCTGGTGGGCTCGGCCAGAAATTTGCCCAAACAGGCAGAAAACTGGTGCGCCGGCCTGTTTGTTGGTGGAGAGCAGCTTCCCCCCATGCTCACGGCCCGGGCGCGAAGCCCCCTGGACTGGCTGGCTGCCGCCCTGGCCCGTCATGCCCACGGCGCGCCCCTGCGGCAGCTGGCGGGGATAGATGAAGGCTGTCTCCTGGATGACCCGTCTTGCTGGCAGGTAGAAGTGGTAAAGGCATCGGCCCTGCCTGCCGTTACGGGCGAGGTGCCCCGGGAACCTGCCGCCGTTCCAGGATACAGCCCGGTAAATTGTCGCGGAATGGAAGAGCAAGCACCCGGGGGAGAGGCTGACCACGCCCGGCTGCGGCAGGAGGTAGACCGGCGCCTTTCCTGGGTATATCCGCGGCAGCCCCTGACGGCGTTGCCGGTTAAACTGGCCGTCACCGACCTGAAGCGGCGCTTTGATGTCTTTAATGAGGGCGATACCCCCGTACGCCCCGGGGGCGACGGTTTTACCCGCCGGCCCCTTTTCCTCCAGGCCAGCCAGGGCCTGACGGCAGCCGAGCGCGGCACCGCCACCCACCTGGTCCTGCAGCACGTGGACTTAAGCAAACCGGTGACGGGGGAAAGCCTGGCCGGGCTGCTGCAGGAAATGGTAGGGCGGGAGATCCTGACGCCGGAGCAGGCGGCCGCCGTCGATACCAGCGCCATTGTCACTTTCTTTGCCGGTCCCCTGGGCCGGCGCCTCCTGGCCCGCCCGGAGAAGGTAAAGCGGGAACTGCCCTTTTCCCTGGCCGTGCCCGCCGCCGGGCTCTACCCCGGCCTGCCGGCGGAAGCGGCCGCCGGCGAAATCATCCTGGTCCAGGGCATCATCGACTGCCTGGTAGACGAGGAAGACGGCTTTTTGCTCCTGGACTTCAAGACGGGCCGAGTCCCCCCCGACCCCCTGGCCGCCTACCGGGAGCAGGTGCAATTGTACGCCCGGGCAGTAGCAGTTATCTTTAAACGTAGTGTCAAGGATGCCTATCTCTATTTCCTTGATGGATGTGTAGAATTTAAGGTATTATAAACTCATACTGGCTTATTCCAATTTATCAAAGCCCATGAGTATCAATATTTGCCTCCAGCCTCCGGATGGCTGATGGGAGGAGCAATTTGCATTGAAGGAGAAAGGAATTGTTGTCCTGTACGCCCTGCAATGGATTGTCTATCATATCGGCGTAATTATCTCGGCCCCGATAGTCGTGGGTAACGCTTTGGGACTGAATCCTGCGGAAATCGGTAAGCTGAGCCAGTTGACTTTCTTCTTGACCGGCATTGCCAGCTTAATGCAAATAAGGTTTGGCCACGGGGGATTGCTTATCGAAGGTCCGGCGGCTCCCTGGTGGACTGCTTGTGTAATTTTGGCAGGAATAGCAAAGGAAATGGGGAGACCCCTGGCCAGCGTCCGGACAGATATTGAAGGGGCGATGATTGTTGCCGGCCTGACCCTGGCTGTACTTGGGTCTATCGGCCTGATTAAGTGGGCACGTTCTTTTTTTACCAACCGCGTCACCGGGATACTTTTGATGCTGCTGGGTTTACAGATTGGCGGCGTGGGGATCAAAGGCCTGGCCAGCGGCGGGCTAAAGCTTTTTATAATCGGTCTTTTGGTACTGCTGATGGTAATCTACCTTACCCTTCATGGCAGGGGGCTGCTTAAAAACAGCGCCATTATATTGAGCGTAGCTTTTGGCTGGCTGCTAAGTTTTTTAGCAGGTGAAGTTATCCTGCCGGGTGGTAGCGCATGGTTTTCCCTGCCGTCCTTATTTCTGTGGGGGCCGCCTAGCTTCGAAATTGGAAGCGTAGTTTCATTCCTTTTGCTTGGCCTTTTACTGATTCCCAATGTTGTCGGCAGTATGGCAGCCCTGGAAGCTGCCACAGGTGAACGTTTACCGCTGAAAAAATACGACCGCGGGCTGGCCATGAGCGGTACAGCCAATTTTTTAGCCGGCGCTTTTGGCGGGATAGGAACTATACCTTTCGCCATATCTGCGGGTTTAATCTCCTTTTCGGGAAATAAATCGCCAAAGCCCTTTATACTTTCCTGTGTTATATTTATAGCCATGGGGTTGTTTCCCCCGCTGGGTGCCCTGGCCGGGAGTGTACCCCAACCTGTTGCGGCAGCAGTACTGCTGGTATCAGGTTGCTCCCTGGCAATGATTGGTTTACGGGACATGGTACGCGAGGAGATTACTTTACGGGAGAATTTTATTATCGGCCTGAGCTTGCTTTCTGGCATCGGCGTTATGCTCCTGCCGCACTCGCAGTGGGAGCAGATCCCGGGGTGGGCGGCAGGCATATTGAGCAACGGCGTCATTGTAGGAACCCTTGGAAGTATACTCCTTGAACATGTAGTGTTGAGGAAACCCCGGCAAACCGTTTCACAATCTATTACAGGCAAAGCTGGTCATAATTAGCAATTATCTCTCAAACAGATTGTCAATAGGGTAGGATTTTTGCCTGCTGGCGTCGAATACTTGTATTACTATGAGCAAGCAAATATCCAGGCGCCAGTTTTTATTAGGAACCGGTTCCTTGATGGCCCTGGGTTATCTGTCCTGGTTGGGGTTGATGCCAGGGATTATATCAGCTGGCAATAAAAACGGGACAGGGAAACCAGGAACGCCGGCAGGGCAAAGCCCCCCTTTACCCGAGCCGGTAGAATGCGACCTTGTATTCCGCAGTGGCCTTATTATCGACGGCAGGGGAGATAAAGCGTACTCCGGCAGTGTTGGCATTAAAGGGAAGCAAATCACTGCTGTAGGAGATTTCCAGGCCGCGCCGGGAGCAGTAGAAATAGATGCCAGGGGCCTGGTTCTCTGTCCCGGCTTTATTGATGTCCACTCCCACACTGAACAGTACCTGGCCGCCGGCGGCAGAGCGGAGATGCTGCTGCTTCAGGGGGTAACGACCCACCTGGGCGGTAACTGCGGCACTTCGGTGGACAGGGTAGGCTCCTTCCTTGGGGGTATCCATAAACTGGCCATCAACCTGGGTATCCTGGCCGGGTACAAACACCTGCGGCAGGCGGCTGTCGCCAGGGAAGGGCGGCAGGCCAGTGCCGGCGAAGTGGCAGCTATGCAGGACAAACTGGCCGTGGCCCTGCAGGAGGGGGCCTTTGGTCTATCGGTGGGACTGGAATACTGGCCCCAGACCCTGGCTACGACCCGGGAACTGGTTGAGCTGTGCCAGGTTTTAAAACAGTACGGCGGGTTTTATGCCACCCACATCCGCAGCGAGAGCGACCGGGTACTGGAAGCCGTAGAAGAGGCTTTAGAAATAGGGCACCAGGCAAGTGTCCCGGTGCAGTATTCTCATATCAAGACCTCCTTCCAGCGCAACTGGGGGAAAATGAAGCGGGTCCTGGGCCTCCTGGATGATGCCCGTCAGGGAGGGCTGGATGTAACCGCCGATGTCTACGGCTACACTTTTTCCAGCTGGGATCTGGGAAGCAAACGCCACTCGATTAGCGAAGACGACTTGATCCTTGCCCTGCAGCACCCGGCTGTAATGATCGGCAGCGACAGCGGGCTTGACAACCTGGGGCGAGCTGTTCACCCCCGTGCTTACGGCAACTACCCCCATATCCTGCGTACATACGTTTTAGATAAAGGGGTTATCTCTTTAGAGCAGGCTATTCATAAAATGACAGCCATGCCGGCGCGGCGGATGGAGTTGAAGGACCGCGGTCTCCTGGTACCCGGCTATAAAGCCGATGTGGTAGCCTTCGACCCGGGAACTATTGCCTCCCGGGCCACCCGGGCTAACCCCAACCGGCTGGCTGCCGGGGTACGCTGGGTGCTGGTAAACGGCCAGGTGGCAGTAAAAGATGGACAGCTTACAGGGTGCTCTGCCGGGGAAGTCCTGCGGCGCGCCTGAACCTGATAGGGGAAGGCCAAGCCGCTTTTCCTCCCTGGCCCATTTCCATATGTCACATCAAACGGGCGCGGCGGGTCAGGCTGGTGGAGAACCATACAGCCTAGGTCGAAGGGGAGCGTCTATTTTTTTGCGCCAGGATACCCGCATGAAGGGACCGACACATAAAGAAAATATGCATTTTTCGCATAAGAACGTATCTATTTTGGAATTACCCTTTGCTCCGGTCTTAAAATAAAATCAAACAGTCCTGGGAATCCTGGTGATAAAGTCCTTAAAATAAAAAGGACTTTTTAAGAAAAATGTCGAACAGTTTAAATCTACCCGGTTGCTCTGCGGGCCTGTAAGATTGCCGGCGAGCAGTTTTAAAATACGAGTCACCGGGGGAGCTGTCCGGATGAAACTTTTCGAGGTGATACCGGAGCGCTTGTTCCAGGTTTTCAGCGGCCGGAACCGGCATATTTATGCCGAGGCCCTGCTTCTCCTTTATGAGCAGTACCGGGTCAACCGCTTTGGCATCCAGTATGAGGTCATGCGGGATTTGATGCAGGAACTGATCGAGAGCCAGGAGGAGGCCGGCCTGGTCTATGAGGTGGAGGAGGAAGAGGAGCAGGAGCCTGCCGCCGGCGGGCTTTTTGACGGCAACGGCGAGGACCTGGCCCGGCTGAAGGCCGGCGTCCTCTTGCGTCGCCTGGACAGGTTAAAGTGGATCCAGGTGGAAGTACGGGATAATTTCCGCCGCTACATCGTCCTGCCCCGCTACGCCAGCCGTTTGCTGGCCGTTTTCCAGGAATTATGCGAGAACCGTACCGTTGAGTACCAGCGCTTTGCCTTCGTTACCTACCAGCTCCTTTCCGGCGAGGAGGCCAGGCAGCGGCCCGGCTTTGCCATCCTGGAGGCCCACAGGATGACCCAGGAGTTCCTGGAGGAACTGCGGGTGCTGGCCAACAATATGAAATACCATATGGAGCAGGTGGTGGCCAAAGCCTCCATCCAGGAGGTTCTGGACCACCATTTTGAAGAGTACAAGGCCCACATCATCGACCGCAGCTACCACCGCCTCAAGACTTCGGACCATGTTTCCCGTTACCGGCAGCGGATCCTGGCCACGGTCCAGGAGTGGCTCCTGGACCCGGAATGGATGGCCCGGGCCGTGGAAGACGCCCTGCGCAACGAGTTTTTTGCCAGCAGGGAAGAAGCGGCGGACCAGCTGCGCCGCGCCCTCATGGACATCGAAGAGATTTACCGCGGCCTGGACGAAATCTTTTACCAGATCGACCTGCGCCACAACCAGTACCTGCGCGCCTCCTTCGAGCGGGCACGCTATTTAAGCCAGCACAGCTCCGGCGTCGACCGGTATCTGGCGCGGATCCTGGAGTGGACGGCGGCGGGCATCAGGAGGGGCGACCTGCCGGCGGAAGATTGCCTGCCCGGCCTGTTCAACCTGATGCGCCTCAATCAATTAAACGAGCAGTCCCTGTATACGCCGCGCCGGCGGCGGGCGCCCCACCGGCCTGAACCCCAGGTGGTGGTGGCTGTCCCCGAGGAACTGAAAAGGCAGCTGCGGGAGCAGAACCTGCAGCGGGTGCGGCAGGCCATTACCAGGGAAAAGGTGAGCGCCTACGTCCTGGGCCGCCTGGGCGAGCGTCAGGAGATGGGCATCGAGGAGCTGGCGCCCACCAATATGGAGGAATTCCTGTACCTTCTCTATGTTTATCTCTACGGCTACGACGGTCTGGCCGGCTACCGGCTGGTGCCGCGGGGCGCGAACCGTATCCTCGACATCGGCGGCTATCGCTTTTATGACCGGCGGATAGTGCGGGTGGATACGGGCAGGAAGCGGCGGGCCGTTTAAAGCTGCTGGCGGGGAAGGGGCGCTACCTGTAAGACACAGGAAGAGGTAAAGGGGGAAACCGGTGCTTAACCTCGGGGAAAACCTCAGTGAACAGGAAGCCGGGCGGTTGCGGGAGGTCATCAACCGCCTGCTGGCCGTTAATTTTCTAAACAAGGAACAGGAGCGGGAGCATTACCTGGTGGCGCGGCGCCACCGCCAGGTTGTGGAGGAGTTTTTCCGCTTCCTCGGCTGGGAGATCGTCTTTGACGACCGCCACGAATGCATCTTTGTCCTGTCCCCGGAGGCCGGCTGCCGGCGCAACCTGACCCGGGAAGAGAGTATCTGGCTCCTGGTCCTGCGCCTCATCTACCAGGAAAAGCGCCAGGGCCTTTCTTTGAGCGAGTTCCCGGTCACTACCCTCCACGAGATCCGGGCCAAGTATGAAGCCTTCCGCCTGCCCCTTTTTAATAAGACCAGGCTGCAGGAACTGGTGCGCCTGGGCACCCAGTACAAACTCCTGGAACCCCTGGATGACGACATCAGGTCCGACGACTGCGCCTTCCGCCTGTTCCACACCCTTCTTTACGCCGTCCAGGCGGATACGGTAGAGAAGCTGTACCAGAAGATCGCTGCTTATGAACAGGGGAAGGAGGAACTGCCGGATGAAGTGGCTGCGCCGCCTGCGGCTGATTAACTGGCACTACTTTTATGACGAGACCCTGGAGTTCGGCCGCCAGACCCTTATCGCCGGCCGCAACAGCGCCGGCAAGTCGACCATCATCGACGCCCTGCAGGTCCTCCTGGTGGCCAACCAGCGGCAGATCCGCTTCAATTCGGCGGCCCACGATGAGGCCAGGCGCTCCCTCATCAGCTACCTGCGGGGCAAAACCGGCGGGGAAGCCAAGAAGTACCTGCGGGAAGGGGATTTTACCAGCTACATCGTCGCCGAGTTTTACGACCAGCAGAAGAGGGAAAACTTTGTCGTCGGCGTGGTGATGGACGTCTACGGCGACGATACCATCGACGACGAATACTTTATCCTCGCCGGGGTGCAGCTGGCCGACCTGGATTTCTGGAGCCCGGCGGAGCGCTGGAAAAACCGGGAGGAGTTTCACCGCTACTGTCAGAACCTGCCGGGACGCCATATCTTCGAGCGGAGCAAAACCGGCTATCAGAAGGCCCTCCTCAACCGCCTGGGCCAGGTAAGCGAGCGCTTTTTTCCGGTTTTCGTCAAGGCCCTTTCCTTTAAACCCATCCAGAACGTGCGGGATTTCGTCTACCAGTATATCCTGGATGAGAAGGAGCTGCAGCTGGACCTCCTGCGGCAGAATTTTGAAATCCACGAGCGCTACCGGGCGGAGCTAGAAGCCCTGGAAGAGCGCCGGGAGAAGCTGGAAGCCATCTGCCGCCAGTTCGAAACCTTTGCCCGGCTGCGGGATACGGTGGCCGTCCAGGAGTACGTCATCCGCGGCCTGAAGCACGCTCGGGAGGTGGAGCTGCGGGACCGCCTGGAGGAAGAGATACGCTTCCTGGCAGCCGAGGTGGAACGCCTGGGCCGGGAGCTGGATCTGGCGCGGGCCAGGCATCAGGAAGCAGGGGACAAGGCCAGGGAGGCCTATCAGAAGTGGCAGGGGCACCAGGCCAGGCAGCGGGAGCAGGAGTTAAAGGAAGGCCTGGCCCGCGTAGATAAGGATTTGCAGGAGCAGGAGCGGCTGCTGGCGATCCTGCGCCAGACCCTCGACCGGGAGAAGGCCCTGCTGGCCGGCCTGCAGGAGATGGAAGCGGATGAATACTGGCAGTGGCAGCCGGGGGAGCAGGAGCGCCTGGGACGGGCCCTGGAGCTGCTGTCCGGATTGGTTCCGGCCGGGGACGCTGATTGGTTACCGGGGGAGGATACCGTGGCCGCGGTGCGGGATACGGGTCTTTTCCTGGCCGGCCTGCACAGCCGCTGCGCCCGGGCCGCCGGCCGCCTGGAAGACCGGCTGGCCCTGCTCCAGCAACAAAAAGCGGAACTGGAGGGGCAGATCCGCGACCTGGAGAACAAGAAGCGGCCCTACCCCCCGCACGTCCTCAACTTGAAAAGGCTCCTGGAAGAGCGCTTGAACAGGCGCTCGCCGGTCTGGATCTTCTGCGAGGAAATGGACCTGAAGGATGAAACCTGGCGGGACGCCGTGGAGGGGTATTTGTACACCCAGCGCTTCGACCTGTTGGTGGAACCCCGGGTCTTTGCCGAAGCCCTGGCCATTTACGAGAGAGAGAAAGGGAAGCACCAGGTAGAAGGAGTCGGCCTGGTGGATACGGAGAAGGAGCAGAAGTACCTGGGCACGGCGCAGGAGGGTTCCCTGGCGGAGGAGATGGTAACGGCCAACCCGGTCATCCAGGCCCACATCGACCATCTCCTGGGGCGGGTCATGAAGGCCCGGGACGAGCAGGACCTGCGCCGTTACCGCACTGCCATCACCAGGACCTGCATGTCCTATCACAACCTGGTAGCCAGGCAGCTGGAAAAACACCGCTACGCCGTTCCCTATATCGGCGCCCGGGCCATAGCGCGCCAGTTAGAGATCAAGCGCCGGGAGCTGGCGGAGACGAAAGAACAGATAGAGATGCTGCAGGGCAGGAGGGAAAAGCTGGCGGCCTGGCTGGAGCGCCTGGCCGACAAGAAGTCCCTTTACACCGGCATCAGCGAACAGCTGGACCTCCCGGCCCGCATCCGGCGCTTACAGGAGGAACGGGCCGCCCTGGCTGCGGAGCTGGAACGGCTGGACCTGGGGGAAGTGGAGCGGTTAAAAGAAGAATATTACTACTGGGAGCGCCGCGAAAAAGAGCTGTTGAACGAGATTACCGAAATCAGCGGATTAAAAAAAAGCCGCGAGAACGAGTTGAACCAAAAGCAAACGGAGCTGCACCTGCAGGAGACGAGGGTGCAGGAGGCCCTGGCCTTCTGGCAGTCCTGGCGGGAGCAGTATCCGGTGGAACTCCTGCCCCGGGCCGAGGAACGCTGGCGGGAGGTGGAGGGTCAGGACCTGCCCGCGGCCGGCAAGCTTGTCAACTGGGAGAACAGCCAGAAGGGCAATATTACCAGGCGGGAGCAGGAGTTCCAGCGCCTGCGCGACTTACGCCACGAGTACAACCTGCGCTACACCTACAACGCCGATCCCGGCGCCCCGGATAATGAAGCCTACCGGCCCCTGCTGGCGGAAATCGCCACGGTGGATATCCCCCGTTACCGGGAAAAGCTGGCCGAGGCTCTGAAGCAGTCGGAAGAAGAATTTAAATCCCATTTTATCTTTAAGCTCCGCGAGGCCATTGAAGCAGCGCGGCGGGATTTCAACGAGCTCAACTACGCCCTGAAAAACTTTCCCTTCCACGAGGACCGCTACCACTTTGAGATTAAACCCAGCGAGAGGTACAGGCGTTTTTACGACGTGATCATGGACCCCGGGGTGATGGAGCAGGGTTCCCTTTTTGAGCTGCCCGAGGACGACCGGGCGGCCGTCCTCCACGAGCTCTTTGAGAAGCTCATCCGCGGTGAGGCCGGGGAATTGGAGGAATTCACCGACTACCGCAACTACCTGGATTTCGATATCGTGGTCACCAGCGGTGAACACCGCTATTCCTTCTCCCAGGTGCTGCGGGAAAAATCGGGCGGCGAAACCCAGACACCCTTTTACGTCGCCATCCTGGCGTCCTTTAACCATCTCTATGCTACGGGCAAGACCATCCGCCTGGTGGTGTTTGACGAGGCCTTCAACAAAATGGACGAGGAGCGCATCCAGACCAGCCTCCGGCTCATCAAGCGCATGAACCTGCAGCTCATTGCCGCCGTACCCGATGAAAAAATGCAGCACATGGCGCCGGAAGTCGATACCACCCTGCTGGTGCACCGCAACGGCTTCCACTGTTTTGTGGATATGATCAGCCGCCAGGAAGTGCTGGCCGGAGATGAGGTGCCAACCGGTGACGGGCAGCCGGATGGCCACAGCGATACGGCCGGGGGGCGGGCAGAAGGGCCCGGGGGAGATGACGGTCAGTGGCGCCGTGCCGGCGGCACCGACGGTGAAGAAAGCGGCCTGCCGCGGCAAGGGGGTGTAAGGATTGGCCGGGACGGGCAGAGACCTGCAAGCGCAGTACCGGTACAAGATTCTCTCTTTGCTGATCAGTAAATACGAAGGGAGCCGCTCCTTTCAAACCGGCACTCCGGGCAAGCAGCGACCCCAGTTCGCCATGAAGAAGAGCCCCCTGGCCGGCGATTATTTTGATGAGATGGACCACCGCAAAAGGGAGGCCATCCACGCCGCCCTGGCCGAACTGGCAGCTGCCGGGGTGGTGGAGGTCACCTGGCCCCGCTTCCAGGAAGGCCGGCAGGTAGAAAAAGTATATTTAAACTTTGACGCCATCCCCCGGGCCTATGAGCTGGCGGGCCTGGTGCCCAGGGCGGAGCGGATCAGCAGGCTGCGCCAGATCCTGGCACCCCTGGCTACCCACCCCTGGGAGTGGGTGCGGCGATGGTGGGCGGAAGTGGACGCGGCCCTGGCCCGGCGCCGGGCGGCCGGCCTGGACCTGGAGGACCCGGAAGGTTATGGGGAACTGGTAAAGGTGCTCCTGGCCCTGCCGGGATTGGAGGACAGTATACCTGAGCGCATCTTCAGCCAGCGGGTTCTGGGGGATTCCAAGGCCTTCGAGCAGAGGGTGAAAAAGCGGCTGCTGGCCCTGCTCAAGTCCCACGGCCCAGAGGAATATGAAACCGACGCCGAATACCTGGACAGCGTCGGCTTGACCGATAATCCCAAAATGGTGCTGGTGGCAGGGGCCTTTACTTTCCGGGCGGGAGAAACGCACTTCCGGATGGACGAGCTGCCCGGAGGGTTGGGATTATCGCCTCAAACTGTACGGTCAATGAAAATCACGGGCGTTCCGGCGCGGTGGATTTTAATAGTAGAGAATCTGACCACCTACTACCAGGTGGTTCAGGAAGTTTATAATTTTACGCCGGCCGGCCTGGTTATCTATAGCGGCGGTTTTCCCTGCCGCGGGGTGCAGCGATTTTTAAATAGGCTTAAGGAATACCTTGATACTATTGACTCCACCAAGCCACCGATCTACCACTGGGGCGATATGGACTACGGCGGCATCCGTATCTTTGAATATATAAAGCGCAAATTTTTTCCCTCTTTACAACCCTACCTTATGGATGTCATCACTTATGAGAGGAGCCTGGAGGCGGGCATATCTTTTGGCGACGAATATGCAGCCAAACTTTCCAGGCTGGCTGCAGATCCCGCCTATGCTTCCTGGCGTCCTTTGCTTGAAGCCATGTTAAGGCACCGCAAGTGGATAGAACAGGAGTCCCTGCATTTCTTTCTACCTGACCTAAGCAACGAAGCAGGCTAGTCACTTTAGAGCAAATGGATTACTGAAGGCTTTACATCGCACCGCGCGCAAACACGCGCTTACGCCCCCTGGCACCCCCTCCTGCAAGCCATGCTGGAGCACCGCAAATGGGTGGAGCAGGAGAGCATTGGGCCTGGCGCAGCCCTACCTGTTCTGCCGCCTTAAGCAGCGGGACCGTGTATCCTAGCAGTTGTTGGCCATGTTAGCACCGCCATAACTAAGTATTTCTCCCCCATATATGATTACCACGGCTTGCTCCTAAATATGGTCGTACAGTCCGGCCAGTTCTTTTGCTTCCCGGCCCACTTCCCGGCGTAGCTCCGGGGGGGCCAGGACTTCCGCCTGGCTACCGAAGCCCAGCACCCAGCGTTTTACCTCCTGGAGACCGCTGAGGTGCATTTTTAATAGCAGGCTCCCGTCGGTCAGCTCTTCCATTACCTGGCTTGGATGCCACTGGCGCTCCTTGATCCAGCGTGCCTGGTCACGGTGGAAGCGAATGATGACCTCGTGTACCTGCGGTCCCCTTTCGATGCCGAGGGAGCTCTGCAGGTAGTCTTCCAGGGAAAAATCAGCCGCCACTTCGAATTTGCGCCCTGTCACCTGCCACTGCCGGATGCGGTCCAGGGCAAAGAGACGTACTTCTCGGCGGTAATGGCAGTAAGCGATGACGTACCAGGCGCCCTGATAAAAGCGCAGGTGGTAGGGGTCGATCAAGCGCTCGGTGACGGCGTCCCGGCTGGCCGTATAGTATGTTATTTGTACCGAGCAGTTATCCTGGATGGCCCGGCAGAGATCAGCGTAGAGGACGGCCAGTTTCTCGGCGTCACCGCGTAAAGGCGCGACGGCAAAGGAAATATCTTTATCCAGCAGGTCCAGGTCCACCATTAATTTCTCCGGCAGCATTGTCCTCAGTTTGGCCAGGGCACCCTGGATTATCCGGCTAAAAGGGGTGCCGCCGAACTGGCTTAACAGCCGCTGGCCCAGGTACAGGGTCAGGAGTTCCCCTTCAGTCAAGTGGATGGGGGGCAGGCTGAAGGTTTTATCGTAACGATAACCCCTGTGCCAGCTGTCATAGACGATAGGAGCTCCGAAAAAATCCCTGAGAATCTGGATATCCCTTTCTACCGTCCGCGCGGAAACCTCCAGACGTTCTGCAATAAAGGCCACGTTAGGGTAGCGGCCGGCGGCGATCCAGCGGTGGATGGCGTAGATGCGCGCCAGGGACTGGCGGCCGACGTTACTGATGGCTTTTTTATTTTTCTTGAGGACCAGGCTCAAAACTATTTGCCCCCTACAAAATTTCCTTTATGATCCATTATTCGCCATATACCAGGTGATTCCTTCATCGAAAAAATAGTGGCGAACATATGTATCCGACATTATTTGGCGGTAAGAAGGTTTAAACATATAGATGTATGGCGGGAGGAGCGGGTGAAAGCAATATTTGTCATTGCGCTGGTTTAGGATTTTTGGTCTGCCACAGCAATAGTCGAACTGAAGCTGTTGTAGTTAAAGTATTTACACCTGTTTCCAAATCAAGATTGAATCTGGCGTTAATAGCAGGATATTCCAGAACGATGTCGAATTGTTCCCAATAAGTTGGGGGGTGATTAACCTGCGTTTACGTATCGTCCTTGAACCAGCAGGCAGTGTGCGGGAGGGACCAATAACCATACCCTTGGACTTTCGCCGCCATTTTATTTCCCTAATCAAAGCCCTTGCGGGCACCTCGTCCCTTGCCAATCGCTTTACCATCGAGAAACCTGGTTACAGCCCATATGTGTTTTCAGTGGATTTTAATGGTATTATCGCTATGAATACCAGCAAAGGAGAGATAACCTGCCGGCCGCCGGTTTTTATGACTATTTCCACCGGAATTTTTGAAGTAATGACCGCTCTTAGTAACGGTGCGATTGCAATGAAGGGTAGAAAAGCTGTCCTCGGTTTATCTTTGAAGGACATCTATCTTTTACCTTTAAAGAAGATTAGAAGTACCTCTAAAAAGTTCCGCATTCTCGGCCACGCCGTTCTGCGAGGTATTTGTGATTACGTCGACGGCTCTGATGTAGAACAACTGGAAGAAGCCATCAATACCCATCTCTTTAACCGGTATAATTTTTTAGTTAAGGAATACTGTCTGGAAGACGGTCTGCGGATTAATCCCGTTAAAGTCTTAACCCCTTCAGGCTACTATAAAGGGGTTTGCTACCATTACGGTGGGCAACTGACAACTATCCAGGGTCACATCCATTTGCAGAGTACTCCGGAGACTTTGCAGTTTCTATACGATTACGGCCTGGGAGTTAGGACAGGACAGGGTTTTGGCCTGCTGGAGGTGGATGGTTAACCATGCAGGACGTGGAAATTTATCCGACATCCTGGTATTACAACGCCTGTGTTCAGGGTTTCCTGGAAGTGCTGGCCTGGGGCCTGGACGTGGACGAAAAAAAGGGGGAGGAAATTGTCGTTAATGAAATCCTCAAGAAGGACGGCCGGGCTGTCATCCCCGGCGACATCATGACCTTAGCCTTTAGCCCCCGGGGCAACCCGCATAAAGATTATAGACTTAAGGAGGTTCCAGAGGAATTACCCTATTTAAAAAGAATCGGCTGGTGGTGGGTGGAAAAGAGCTATAAAGACGGTTTTATTCCCAGTAAAGAAAAAAAGGCTGAAAGAAATAAATTGAGTGAAGCCGAGAAAATAGATATGGTTTTCAGGAGACTTTTCCATTTTAAAGGGGGATATTACCCTAATTTAGCCAATCTGGCTTATCTCAAAAGTACTACTAGTAAAGCTGATTTCTTAAATGGTTGGTTTGAGAGAGATAATGCCGCTACCGTGAGCACTTTAATCTGCAGCTTTTGTGGTGAAGAAACTAAATTGGATATAAACAGTTCCATATATAATACCTTTTTTACCCGACCCGTGTCAATTTATCTTGGCAATAGCTATGAAGAATTTCCTAACCTTTTTTGGGATGGAAACCCTAATCTAATTATGTGTAAGCGATGCCGCTCCTATTTCTTATGTTTTCACTTGGTAAGCAAGAACAGATTCTTCATTAATTCCGATTCCTTTTTTGTAAACTGGTATTTAAACCGCCTTCTTGCAGGGAAAGTAGATAACATTCGCCATCAATCTCTTCTTGATGCCATGCAATACGACCAGCAACTGAGAAAAGCCGTGGGCAGCTGGGGACTGCAAAATATGGAACTATTGATTTTTGAACGGAACGGAGTAGAGTATTACCCGATATCGGCTAACTTAGCTCGGCTGTTACTTATACCCGAAATAACTTTACTTATAGGTCAGATCGCCAATAACAGGGTATGGGAATTCATCCTCCAAGAACGATTTGACTACCTGCCGACGATGGTTTACAAATCTCTAAGGGCTTTAATTAACATGAAGAATGATGGAAAAGATCCAGAAGTTGTTTTTGAAGGCCCTGGAAACACCCTACCGGTAAATAACCTTATTCAACTCTATTATGCCATAAAGCAGCAAATAGCCAGCAATAATGGGGGTGGAAAAATGAGTCATATAAACTTAAAAGAAATCCGGGAAGCGGCGGCAGAGGCGCCAATAAACCCTGCAAGAAATGCAGATAAGAATTTTGTTTATCGCTTGCTGGAACTTACGAGGTTAAACAAAAAGACAGAAGTTTATCATTTACTTTTAAGGATTTATTTAACCAGTGAAGAGAAAAAAGAGTTCCCTCCACCTCTTGCGCGGCTTTTTGAAACTAATGACTGTGAATTATTCAAAACAGGTATTTATGCTTTTATTGCTGGATTAATCCGCTCGGAGAAGATTACAAATTAAATATAAATCGAAAGGAGATGTTTTAATCATGAAGGTAAAGGGGATCACGGCAACGGTTATTTTTGAAAGCTCGGCTGTTAACCGCGATGAAAAGTTAGGCGGCAATGTCGCCTCGATAAAGAAATTATCCCGTTATGACGGTACTTATTCCTTTATGAGTCGGGCATTTATACGGCACCATATGTTTGTTACTCTGAAGAAACTATATGATTGGGAAGAAGCGCCTGTTACCAAAAAGCAAGAAGTAATACAATTTAAATTTCCCGAGGCAAATATCATCGAGTATCCGGAAATAGATTTATTTGGGTTTATGACTACCTCTAGCAATGAAGGAGAAAGAGAAGGGGGTAGTATTACAAGAAAAGCCCCCCTGGGTATTACCAAAGCTATTTCTCTTGAACCATGGCAGGCGGATATGGCCTTTTATGCCAACCATGACCTTGTTCAGCGCCTGAACAAGCAGGGAGAAAATGCAACGCCTAATCCTTTTCAGAAAGAAGAACACCTTTCTTATTACCGCCTATCCTTTACCCTGGACCTTTGTCGCCTGGGATATCAGGATATTTATACTACCGGAAGTGAAAACCTTAAGGCTTTAAAAGAATGGTTAAAGAAGTATCCTGAAGCCTTACCCGAAGAAGTGGCGGAGAAGGGTATTGTAAATAATTGCCTTAAAAACATGAAGTGGTATTCTGTCCCTGGAGAAAATGCTAACCCTCGGGGCTTCATAGGTGTTGCAGAAAACAGAGATAACACAAGAATCACTTTTATTGTCAGCAAAGAAGAATACCGCGAACGGATAAAGCAATTCTTAACTGTAGTTAAAAACGGCCTTGTCATCCACTCCAGCACCGAAGACTACGGTATGGTTCCTTTATTCATCGTTTTAGGAACCCTGAAAGTTCCGGTACCTATTTTTAACAGTAAAATAAGGATGAAAAACGGTAAAGTTGAGGTCGAACCCTTGTTTAGGGCCCTTGGCAACGACTACTTGCTGCAGGCCTGGTATGATAGCGATCTGTCTCTTGATGGCGATTTGTCCGCAAGCAAAGACGGTCGTACCTTTAATAAATGGCAAGGGGTGGATCGGGTGCTCATGAGCATATGGCCTGATGAAGAGGCGGGAGCTGCCCAGCCTTAAGCAGTTAATGGAGGGCATATTTATGTATGCAACAGCCGGTAGTTCTTTACAGGTTCTTCGTCTGGAATTGGAAGTACCCTCGGCCCATTTCCGGGTCATCCATAGCAACAATCCCCGGAAAACTTATCCTCTCCCCCCTTATTCTACGGTTATCGGCCTGCTGGCAAATATCCTTGGAGACAAGGAAAAAATCGATGTCCTGCTTAATGATCGACTGGCCATGGGAATTTTAAGCGACCCTAAGTATGTCTCTTGGGAATACACGTGGCTGCGCAATATGAGTGCCGGGGCCCATAAAGGGAGATTTGCTTCTGCCAGCAACCGTCAATGGCAGGAAACCACGGAACACCCCGGCGGCCAGAGTCCTGTTAAAATAGAAGTCTTAAATGATGTTGAGATTTATATCTATCTTTACCATGATAATTTGGCGGTGGTTGATTCTATCCTGGAAAACGTCCGCCTGCCGGAAAAATGGCTGAGCCACCTGCACCTGGGGCGGGCTGAAGATTGGGTCATGATTAAAAGCGCCAGGTTAACGGAGCTCCGGCCGTTAAATACCGCGTTTTATTTCCAGGCTGCCGGTAGGTTTTACCAGTGGATGCCGAAACCGGATTATGCTTTCGGTTTACGTGACCTGATAGACGCCGCCGAATATGATGCTTTTTATAATAAAATTCACGGCACTTCAGTTTTGGTAACTTCGATTTACCGCGTCAAACCTGTTAAAAAGGCCGATGAAGAGGTTATGATAAGAAACTTTGACCATATCCCTGCCCGCTTGTATCGCGGCCAGGTTCCTTTCCTGGATAACTTTACCCTACCCTCGCTGCTCGTTGATCCCGATTTGAAGGCACCGGTTTATATGGCAGTTATAAATCCAAAGCCGGGGAGGGAAAGCGGTGATGAACTCTCAGCAGTGGGCTAAAAGTAGCGGCGTTCTATTAACAACCCATACAGATGATGTATTGAAAGCAGTGCGAGCCCTTCAAGATAAGTTGCCAAATGAGGTGCCCGGTGAATGGTGGCTTGCTTTAAGATATGCCGCCCTTCTGCATGATTTGGGGAAACTCGACCCTGCATTCCAGGCGCGGATAAAAAAACAGGAAAGAGGAAATAGCGGTGACATACCCCACAGCATTTTTTCTTTATTCTTTATTAAACCGGAGAGATTTGCTTTTACTGCTCCCTACCTTGCCCATGTGATTATATCCGCCGTCGCTTTCCACCATTGGCGGGATAATTTTCCCGATTATTTACTTGGCAACCGTGAATCCCGAATTAAAGCAAAGGCTGCGGAATTGGACGAAAAAGCAACAGAGTGGCTGCAATTAAGCAAGGAATTGATTGAGGAGCTTACCCTGCTGGCGGAAGCCCATAACCTTGATGCGGATGTTATGGGCTTGAACAGGATGCTGGTAGAATACTTGCGTTACAATTCCCTGGGAGCTGCCGGCCTCCTCCTCCCACCGTATACCCTGGTTTATCTCCCCGAACAAATCAGGGATAAAGCGGCGGGGAAGGAAGAAATAGATAGAGCCAGGATTTTTATCGCCGGCAACCTCATGCGTGCCGACCATTTCGCTTCCATGGTTGAGGAAAGCAGGATGGGATTAGATATTCAGGCAATTGAATCCGGTCGTGTGTTTACCGCTAAAGAAATCGAAGGTTTTCTCAATGAAAAGTTTAAACAAAAGGATTACTGGCAAAAGGCTTTTTTTGAGAAGTACGATTTACGAGGCAAAAACCTTGTGCTGGTTGCACCTACCGGCTATGGTAAGACGGAATTTGCTTACCTCTGGGGAGCGGGCAAGAAAAACTTTTTCCTCCTCCCCATGCAGGCGGCTGTCAATAAGATCTGGCAGCGCACCAGGGATATGGTTGATAAGATCGGGGAAAAAGGAGAAGAACGCGTCTCCTTGTTGCATAGCGACGCTGCGCTGGAAATTTATACCCATTTAAAGATGGCAGATGCCCTGGATGGCGAGAGCAATACGCGCAAAGTCATGGAGCTGGCCCGTCATCTGGCCAGGACTTATATTATAGCCACCGCCGATCAGCTTGCCCCGGCGGCCCTTAGGTATCCGGGTTATGAGCGGATCTTTGCCGCCCTCATGCATGGTGTCCTGGTTATAGACGAGGTTCAGGCCTACGATCCAAGGGCAGCAGCTATTATCACCCATCTGGTGCAGCAAAACGCCTACCTAGGTGGCGGGAATCTTATTATAACAGCAACTTTGCCGTCATTTATCCGTGAAGAAATGAAAAGGCGGATGAACTTAGCTGATAACCAGGTTATCCGGCTTATTGACGAACCGGAATTCAAAGAAGCGGCCGCTTCCAGCCGGCACCGCCTGGGCTTTATCGTCCATGCAGGCGAGTATGCAGCCGCCGTAACAGAGATTATCCAGGCTGCCACCGGAGGCAAAAAAGTCCTGGTGGTAATGAACACCGTTAGTGCTGCCTGCGACATCTTCGACAAAATCGTAGCACGACTGCAGCAGGAGCAAGTGGATGTGAAAATAGTCCTCCTTCATTCCCGCTTTATCGCCAGGCAAAGAAAAGAATTGGAGGAACTAATTGTCGAAAAATTTATGCCTAATAACCCCGAGAGGGATACAAATCCCTGTATAGTAGTGGCTACGCAGATTGTGGAAGCTTCCCTGGATATTGATGCAGATATACTTTTTACCGAACCTTCTCCGGCCGACAGCTTGATCCAGCGGATGGGCCGTGTTTTTCGCCGTTTTGCCCGGAAGCCAGGCGATTTCGCCCCGCCGGAGCCAAACGTTGTTGTCATAGTCAATGAAGGGAGCAGGACTTCAGGAAATGATACCGCTAGCAAAGACCTCTTGTTAGCCTCGGGCTTAAATAGAGTATATAACCGGGATCTGACAGCCCTCTCCACGGTGATACTCTTGATGGCTATGGAGAAAGGAGGCAATTTTGCTCCCCTTGAGGATGTTTTGAAAGAGCTCGAACAAAAGAAGTGGCAAAGTTGTTTTAAGAAGAGTAAAAATGAAAGCGGCTTTAACAAAAATCTCGTTAAGATATTAAAAGAAGTGTCTGGAAAGACTTTAGTGCTGACAGAAAGGCAAAAGCAGGATTGGGTAGAACTTACCTATAGCGTCATTAGTGAAGGGCGAAAAAGAGAAGACTTTAAACTATCCCTGCACGATTATATAAAAACCTATGAAGAAACCCTGGCGACCCTTGACCACGGCTACTGCTCCGACCGTAAAAGGGATGCGGAAAGGCTCTTCCGGGAAGTGAACAACGTAACCGGTATACCTGTTGAATTGAAGGAGGCTTTCTATAATACAATCCGGGCATGGCTTACCGGAAAAAGAAGTGGCGAATTGAACTTTTTTGAGCTGGCTATAGATATCTTACCGGATTTTACTGTAAGTTGCCCTTACTCTATGACTTTGGAAGGGGAGAAGCTAGAAAAATTAGACATGGAAGCCATGCTGCCCCCTGACATTGGTAGCGAAGAAAGAAAAAAACTTAGAGATAAACTGGAAAGGTGGTTAGATGGCATATTTATTCTCGAGTTTCCCTACGACGGGATAAAGGGGTTAGTAATACAAAATGAACAGTGAGCTGGTTGAGGAAGTAAAAACGGCCAATATTACGGGTACCATGGTGGCTTATTATTTTATTTGCCACCGGAAGTTGTGGCTGTTTGCTAAAGGCCTCAACTTAGAAAATATTTCAGGTAATCCCGATGTGATCAAAGGCAGGGTGTTGCATGAGAGCAGGTTCAAACGTGAAAACCATAAAGAAATCACCTTTGATACCGTTAAAATTGACTTTTTACACTACGACGGCCAGGTTTACGTCCATGAAGTCAAAAAAAGCAAGAAATTCGAAGAAGCCCATACCTGGCAATTGAAATATTATATTTACCTGTTACAAAACAAAGGTGTAAACTGCTCTTCGGGGGTAATCCACTACCCTGCAAGTATGCGCAAAGAAGAGGTACATTTTTCCACCCAAGATCGGGAACTCCTCTTGCAGGCTATGGCCGGGATAAAGGGCATCCTCAACAGCCCATTGCCTAAGAGGAAAACCGGCCGAAAAATGTGTTCCCGCTGTGCTTATTTTGATTTTTGCTACGTATGAGGCGAGGGAACCTTAATGAGCAGGACTTACTACGTGTTTTCTCCCGGGCGACTCCACCGGCAAGATAACACTTTGGCTTTGGAACTACAAGGGGAACGACGGATAATACCTGTGGAGGACGTTGACCACATCTACTGTTTTTCTGAGGTGGACCTTAACACCAGGTTTTTAGACTTCCTGGCACAAAAACAGATTTGTGTTCATTTTTTTAGTTACTATGGGCACTACTCCGGAAGTTTTATTCCCCGGGAAACCCAGTTATCCGGGTTCTTACTGGTAAAACAGGTCGAGCATTACTTGGACCGGGGAAAGCGGTTGGAACTAGCCCGGACTTTTATCGAGGGAGCGCTGCACAACATTCGTCGTAACCTGGAAAAAAGGGAATATGAAGATATTTGTCAGAAGCTGGACGAGATTAGGGAAAGTATTAGTAAAACTACTTCTATTGAGGAACTCATGAGCCTTGAGGCTCACACCCGCAAAGCTTATTATGATTTCTGGGAAGAAATTACCGGGTGGGAGTTCGGCGGTCGCAGCAAACGCCCACCGGGCAACGCATTGAATGCCTTGATATCTTTTGGCAACGCAATGATGTATACCACAGTTTTAAAAGAAATACACCGCACAGCTTTAAACCCTACTATCAGCTATTTACACGAACCTTCAGAAAGGAGATATTCCCTGGCCCTGGATGTTGCGGAGATATTTAAGCCCGTCTTTGTCGACAGGCTTATTTTCCGTCTAATTAACCTAAACATGATAAAGGAAAGTCATTTTGATACCAATGTCAATTACGTTTACCTTACCGAAGAGGGGAGAAAAGTGTTTGTCAAAGAATTTGAAGAGACTATGGAAAAGACCATCCTGCATCGTAATTTGAAAAGGAATATTCGATACAAAAGCTTGATAAGATTGGATCTCTATAAGCTGATAAAGCATCTTCTCGGCGAAGAAAGCTATTCTCCTATGAAGGTATGGTGGTAATTATCAGGGTTATTCTTGTCTATGACATAAATACAGAAGATAATGACGGCAAGAGGCGCCTGGTCAAAATCATGAAAACCAGCCGCAAATATTTATCGCATGTGCAAAAATCGGTTTTTGAAGGTGATATTACTGAAGGACAAATAGCATTACTTAAAAGGGAAATACTGGCTATAATTAAAAAGAAAAAGGATTTTGTAATTATTTACAGCCTTAAGGATGGAGTAAAGTTAAATCGCGATATCCTGACTGACACTCCCGACCCCACTGATAATTTCCTTTAAGCAAAACCGGAGGTTTGACGCAGAGTTTTTATCTAGACAATCTAAATTTTAGGTGGGGCAAGCATTTTTTTGCGGTACCGATCGACCATAGAGGAATCTGAACTTACAATGCAATACTTCCATAGTAGTAAACTTTTCAGTACCGATCGACCATAGAGGAATCTGAACACCGCAATCAAAATACCTACTCTGTTGGTATTAACAGTACCGATCGACCATAGAGGAATCTGAACCCCGTACTTTTTGCCGCATTAATCGCCGCCTGAATCGTACCGATCGACCATAGAGGAATCTGAACTATATTCCCCGCCTTCGGCGCTGGAGACGGGGCCACCGTACCGATCGACCATAGAGGAATCTGAACTTGCGGGCGCCGAAAACGCGACCGTTTCCTTCAACCGTACCGATCGACCATAGAGGAATCTGAACTAGCTTACAAAATCGCCCGCCTTCCAGGCAGGGTTCGGTACCGATCGACCATAGAGGAATCTGAACCATACCGTCGAAAAATCGGCGCCCCTTCATAAACGGGTACCGATCGACCATAGAGGAATCTGAACTTTCCTCCCGGCTCAAAGGCCGGTCCGGTTGGAAAGGTACCGATCGACCATAGAGGAATCTGAACCAATCCCTAACGACGGCTCCCGCGAAAGTGCTGCAAGTACCGATCGACCATAGAGGAATCTGAACATGTTGAAGCTGTTGAGGCAGGCAGTGCCGGCAATGGTACCGATCGACCATAGAGGAATCTGAACCCAGTTTTGGATCTCTTTCCTGCTCGTCATATAGGTACCGATCGACCATAGAGGAATCTGAACTCTACTTATCGCACCTTCCTTTCGAGAAATACTTTAAGTACCGATCGACCATAGAGGAATCTGAACCCTGCAAAATTTTTATCTTAGCGCGCTCATCAACCTGTACCGATCGACCATAGAGGAATCTGAACACACTTTATCCTTACTTAAAAAAGATACGGTGGATGTGTACCGATCGACCATAGAGGAATCTGAACGGGCCACTCTAGGCCCCTGCATGGTCTGCGCCCTGACGTACCGATCGACCATAGAGGAATCTGAACTCTCCTCCAAGCGCTGCCGCATGATGGCCGCCTGGAGTACCGATCGACCATAGAGGAATCTGAACTGATTGACAGAAAAACAATGAAGAAAAAATGAAAAGGTACCGATCGACCATAGAGGAATCTGAACACCGGACCGGCCCCTGTCTAGGGCGGAAATGGCTAGGTACCGATCGACCATAGAGGAATCTGAACATGGTCTTGTTGCCGAGCATGGCGAAGCCGGTGCAGGGTACCGATCGACCATAGAGGAATCTGAACTTAGTTGAACACTGCCGATATTATTCGTCCCCGGTGGTACCGATCGACCATAGAGGAATCTGAACGGGGAGAGAACTCCAGGTAGCGGCCTGGTCCCTCACGGTACCGATCGACCATAGAGGAATCTGAACGCTTTTTGTCCCACTTTGGCAGCTTGTCCAGCCAGTGTACCGAGCGACCATAGAGGAATCTGAACCCATTAACCAGTAAATTTGCATAGTCCAACACGCCCGGTACCGATCGACCATAGAGGAATCTGAACGGAGACAGGCTTCGTTTTCGCTGAGCGGCACTTCCGGTACCGATCGACCATAGAGGAATCTGAACCGGTTATTTTGAAGGCGACGGTACGGCTGAATGCGGGTACCGATCGACCATAGAGGAATCTGAACATCAAACTGCATGATATGCAACCTCCTTCTTGTTTGCGTACCGATCGACCATAGAGGAATCTGAACGATTGTATAGGTCATTTTTATTACCTCCTTTGGGGGGTACCGATCGACCATAGAGGAATCTGAACAGCCAGCTCAAGGTACTGAAGGCGTTTTTCAAGGCGAGTACCGATCGACCATAGAGGAATCTGAACCTCGTGCCAGGCTAGGTTAAATACTCGGGGCGCGGATGTACCGATCAACCATAGAGGAATCTGAACTCCTGGGAAGAAACCTTTATGAGCATCGCCGAAACGTACCGATCGACCATAGAGGAATCTGAACACTCGCTCACATGAATATATATTCTTGCTGACAAAAGTACCGATCGACCATAGAGGAATCTGAACATCAAACTGCATGATATGCAACCTCCTTCTTGTTTGCGTACCGATCGACCATAGAGGAATCTGAACGATAATAACCGAACCGGACGACGTCCTGGAACGACCGTACCGATCGACCATAGAGGAATCTGAACATGCTCACCATTTTAACCCTCCTTATCCTTTCGGGTACCGATCGACCATAGAGGAATCTGAACATCGATTTCGATATCCCGACGTGGGTCTTTAACCGAGGTACCGATCGACCATAGAGGAATCTGAACGGTGGTAGGCTTCTATGGTATGGTCAATAACCCTGGGTACCGATCGACCATAGAGGAATCTGAACATAAAAACTGCCATAACGCTATTTTCCAACACCTTTAGTACCGATCGACCATAGAGGAATCTGAACGGGATTAGCAAATTACGGCGGCGCGCGGGACTATATCGTACCGATCGACCATAGAGGAATCTGAACAAGAGACTGCGAAGCGGAGGGTATGAAATGAACTTAGTACCGATCGACCATAGAGGAATCTGAACGCAGAAACCATAGTTGCGCCCAGGGCGGCAATCTGGGTACCGATCGACCATAGAGGAATCTGAACCACGTTGCACATTTGGAGCAGTTACAGCGGCATGGCGTACCGATCGACCATAGAGGAATCTGAACGTAGTTGAGTATGATGTGAAGGGATAAGAAGGAGGGTACCGATCGACCATAGAGGAATCTGAACTTTTGCAAGATACCTGGAGGAATAAAGATGCGACCTGTACCGATCGACCATAGAGGAATCTGAACCCGTTTTGCGGTGGAAATGGAAAAAAGAAATTTAGAGTACCGATCGACCATAGAGGAATCTGAACGTTTATATAGTCAGCTTTATTACCGGAGGTGCCAGGAGTACCGATCGACCATAGAGGAATCTGAACTTACCATCAACGGCGAGACCTTGCGTTGGGTCGGAGTACCGATCGACCATAGAGGAATCTGAACTACACCAAATAGCCAAATCGCTCGGTAAGAACGGCTGTACCGATCGACCATAGAGGAATCTGAACTAAAAAAAGCAGTTGACGCCGTGGGCTGGAAAAATAGTACCGATCGACCATAGAGGAATCTGAACCCTAAATGCCGTTATCGAGAAAGATGGGGAGGGAGGTACCGATCGACCATAGAGGAATCTGAACTCGTCTAATTTTCGGCTCCCGGGCATTTAAATACCCCGTACCGATCGACCATAGAGGAATCTGAACATTACGGCTGCCCCCAGGCCGATTGCCCAGGGGACCGGGTACCGATCGACCATAGAGGAATCTGAACCTTCTTTAGCCCGGCGCCACCATTTCCCTATCGCGGTACCGATCGACCATAGAGGAATCTGAACAGGATACGGTGCCTATCATCACTTACGCGGCTGGTTGTACCGATCGACCATAGAGGAATCTGAACATTTCTTCAAACGAGGCGTTACCAACTAGAAGAAATGTACCGATCGACCATAGAGGAATCAGAACCTGCCAGTTCGTCTGTAAGCGTCAAATACAACCCACCATTTGCCGAAGAATAAATAACCCTCACTTTGCATCTAAGGCGGGGGCTAAAACAAGCTTAATTATTCATTCGAAAGACAGGAGGCAAAGAAGCAGACCATGGCAGGAGTTGATCCAGGGCATCTTTGTCCTGGAGGTCCAGGTTGGAAAGTTTTTCAAAGAGGTAAATGAGATATTGGAAGGGATTTACCCCATTCTCTTTTGCTGTTTCTATAATACTGTAAGTAATGGCGCTGGCTTTGGCGCCCCGCGGGGTGTTGGCAAACAACCAGTTCTTGCGGCCGATGACGAACGGCTTGATGGAACGCTCGCTGCGGTTGTTGTCGAGTTCCAGACGCCCGTCTTGCAAGAAGGCTACGAGTTTATCCCACTGGCCCAGGCAATTGTAAATCGCCTGCCCAAAAGTGCTTTTGGGCAGTACCCGGGATTTCTGGTTTTTAGCCATGCCAAAAAGGCGTCCAGCACGGGCCGGCTGCGCACCTGGCGGATTTGATAGCGTTCTTCCGGTGTTTTATCTTTCAACTCGCGCTCGATGGCAAAGAGCCGTTTGCAAAACTTTGTGGCAGCTTCCCTTCCAGGTTCCTGGAACACCTGCAAGGTGGTCTCGTCGGCATGGAGGATGTCTCTTTTAAGCAGGTATTCATGGAGGCGGTCGTAAATAAGGGCTAACCACTTATTTGCCCCGTACAGCACCCAGTTGGCCATTGTCTGGTTGGCCATTGTCTGGCGGGAAAGGTCTATACCCAAGCCTTTAAACTGTTGCTCCGTAAGCGTCAAATACAACCCACCTTGGCACCAATCGCAAGTATAGTGGTTCTTCGGGAATGGCTGGCTAAGAGACCGGATGTGGAAGCGGTTTACTCCAACCGCAGCGACGGTACCTTTATTTTCTCGCAGCCGCCAGCCGCCCTGGCCAACGCCCGGATCCGTCCCTGGTGGCAGAGGGCCATGGCCGGGGAAGAGTATATATCAACGGTGTATGTGTCAGCTATTACCCGGAAACCCTGTCGCACCCTGTCTTTGCCTATACGGGACGGCAGCGGCAGGATCGTTGGCGTGCTGGCAGCCGATGTTTCGCTGACGTGATCTTGAGAAATCATATTCTGGCGTCATTTGCTTGAAGCCATGTTAAAGCACCGCAAGTGGATAGAACAGGAATCAGCAACGAAGCAAGCCAGCCACTTTGGAGCAAATGGGCTACTGAAGTGGAGCGAAAATTTCTTTTACTTCTACTGCAAATCCTTTCAGTAAGATGGATTTAGCCTGGCCCGTTTCTTCGACATGATGGACAAGGACGAAATTTCCCTCCTTTTGCTGAAAAACCTCAATGCTTTTATCTTCGGGATCTACAATCCAGTATTCTTTTACACCGCACCGCGCGTAAACACGGGCTTTTTTCTTTAAGTCATAATAGCCGGTAGAGGGAGAAAGAATCTCTATTACCAGGTCGGGTGCCCCTTTTATTTTTGTTGTTTCGATTATATGCATTCTATCCTTCGCGATAAAGATAATATCCGGCTGGTAGGTTTCTTTTTCCTCTAAAAATACATCTACAGGTGCGGTAAAAAGTATCCCCAAATCCTTTCCCGCAAGGAAAAACAACAGCTTTTCAATCATACGCATTAGTATGATCTGGTGATAGGTATCGGGTGCAGGCGTCATAATGAGTTTACCTCCGATTAGTTGAAAGGGAGTTCCTTCCGGCAGCCTGGCGTAGTCCTCGTAAGTATAGCTGTTCTTAACGGGGATTATCATTTCTTCCTGGTAAATACCCATTGCAGTCGCCTCCTCTCATTATGACTTTCCAGCAGGCCTTTTCGGTAGCCACCAATCTAACTTTAGTATAGCCATTGCTGACCGGGTTTTTCAATCCTGGCGTACGGATGAATTTAGGTGGACAACAAACTTTAATTCTGTCCAGCGCTGGAGCAGGAATTTTTTCCCTTGGTGTCGAATTACTGCCTTACCACTGTTATACAGTAGTAATTTCCTACTAAAAAAATTGGTACTCAATAGTCTTGGCCATCCTGGAGCTTAAAGGCATGATGAAATGGAACACACCAAGAAAAACCGGCAGCATCCCGAAATTTTGATTGCCACCCTGGGTGTGGAGCCTCAGGTAGTGACCATTACCCTTGACTGCTTGCTTGCCGGCGGTCGATCTATCAGCGAGGTCGCCGTAATCTATACAGAGAACCCGGCGGTACGCCAGGCCCTGGAGATAGTTGCCGGCGAGTTTGCGGGTCCCTGCTACCAGGGTATCGGTTTTTGCCCAGTTCCAGTAGCCTCAGGGCGAGGGAAAATACAAGATTTTTGCAACGATGCCGACCTGCGCGCTCTGCTGCGCACCCTGTATGGTGAGGTGCGCCGCGCCAGGCAACAGGATTTTATTGTTCACCTGTGCGTTTCCGGCGGGCGCAAGGTCATATTAGAGGTCAAAAATTTATTTGGCACACTTATGTCCGTCAGTATTTGACGGTTCAGGTTTTTATAATAGATGCTAGGCAGGTGCGCTAGCATTATTTCTATGACGTACTGCTACCGGTGAGGCAGAGGGAGTGAATTTATGCGCTTGACTGTTACCTTTAACGCAGCCGGTGATTTCATATTGCCTGTAGAATACAATCACCTTCTTCAAGCAGCCCTTTATCACAAGATAGAGCAACCAGCCTTGAGGAGTTTCTTACATGAACAGGGCTTTGAATTAGGCCGGCGGAAGTTTAAGCTTTTTACTTTCTCCCGCCTTCACGGGCGGTTGCGAGTCGATAGAGCTGGCCAGAAAATGATTTTTTCTCCGCCAGTAAAGTTTACGGTTTGCTCCCCCATCTCCTTTGTAGTGCAGGAAATGGGTAACGGCTTTTTGAAACAGGGACAGGTCAGGCTGGGGGATGCCCTGCTGGAAGTGGAACGGGTGGAAGTAATCGATACCGTGGTACGGGAAAGGGAGATCCAGGTTCAAATGCTTTCCCCCGTTGTGGTATACAGCACTCTGGAGAGGTCTGCTGGCCGTTACACTTATTACTATTCGCCTTTTGAGCCGCGTTTTTGCGAGCTCATTTTGGCCAACTTGGCTAAAAAATACCTGTTAATATTTGGCCGGCCGGGTGATACGCGCGATTTTAGCATTGCGCCAGCCGGGGTTAAGGAAAAGGATTTTAAAGTAGTTAAATACAAAGGCACGGTAATTAAAGGGTGGATGGGTACTTATCGCTTGCGAGGCGATCCTCAGCTTTTAGAGGTGGCTCTTAATGCCGGGCTTGGTTCCAAGAATTCCCAGGGATTTGGATGCTGTGAATACTCGCGACCTTCATAAGAAGTGATTTGCTAAATCGGCCCAGGAGCAATAACTAATTATTCCAGAACAAGGGGGAGGCGGAAAGAATGCTGGAGGCCATGTCCGAGCTGGGTAAGGTGCTGGCCGGCATAGGAAGGGAAGAATTCATATCTAATATACTGGAGCCTCTACCCAGTCAAACCCGTAAAGGCCAAACCCGAAAGGTAATTTTGTTAGATTTTGATACCCGGGCTGGCAAGATTAATGTAGAAGTGGAGGAGGTTAAGGAAAAAGAAACTCCTAAGAAATATCTCTGGATCGGCAATGCCAAGGGCAACAAGCCGCAAAGATCGGCAGCTACTCCTTCACTGAACTATATATTGTCCCAGACCTTACCCAATATAGCCCGAGAGTTGCCAGAAGGGAGTTCCTTAAGGGCCCAGGTGGAGAAGGTCATAACCCACTTTTACCGGGATATGCCGGGAGGTATGAAGGTCCTGGATGTTGAGGGTTTTGGCCTGACGGGAGAGAGCTTTTCCATGACAGGACTCCTGGAACAGGTTAAGGGGAATTCAAAAAACTTTCTCAAGAAATTAACCGACGCGGTGGAAGCCTGGATTAGGAAAAAATGGGGACTGAGTAAGGACGAGATTGCCCTGTGGGTGGTGAGTGTGGATGGAGTACCTTTAAGCTGCCACTCGGAGTATAGAGACCTTGTTTACCGCATTAAGATTGAGGATGCTTTAGAGGAAACTATCTCCGGTTGTTGTTCCAGTTGCGGCTTGCCGGGCCAAGTAGCAGTAGATGTATTCAAGGAGCTAGAATTTAAGTATTACATACTTGACAAAATTAGCTTTGCTTCGGGGGTGACAGAAAAAGGTTTCTACCATAACCTTACCCTTTGTGCGAGTTGCTACCGCAATCTACTGGCTGCCGAAAAGTTCGTCAAAAATTGGCTCAACACCCAAATAGGGAACTTTAATTGTTATGTCATTCCAGGCTTTCTTTTTGAAGCCTTACCGGCTAAAAAGGATTTGGAAGATTGGGCTGCCTACGTGATCAATACTATTAAGGTGGCCAATAATCTTAAGAGCCTTTACGAACTGGAAAAGGAACTGGACGAGTTCTTAGAGGAAGGTCCTTTGGACAATAAGGCTATACTCAACCTGTTATTTTATCACAAGCCCGCCGGTCGAAGCGAATTTAAAGTATTGCGTTTGATCAAGGATGTTTCTCCCACGCGTATTAAGAAGCTTGTAAGAAGCATAAACAAGGTTAGCGATGTCGGTAAAGGCTTACTGGGGGGTGAAAGCAGGGAATGGGTTATTGATTTGCAAAAGATCTATTACTTAATACCTTTGAAGACCGGTGACGTAAACGAATACAAGAAAATACTGGACATCTACGATTCCTTGATCAGCGAGAGGCAGTTTGATTATGCCTTCCTCATCAATCAGTTTACCGAGCTAATTGCTATTTATCAGCTGCGGCGTTTCTCTAACAGTAATATCAGGGTGAAGGATGAGAAGTATGTGAAATATAGTATGGCCATGGCGGTACTGCAAGCCAACCTTTTCCTGTACCTGTTGCGTAAATTAGGCCAATTAAAGGGGGTGACGGGTGTGAGTGAGGATTTTCAGCAGCTTAACGTGGACCAGAATATGAAATCATTCTTGCAGGAAATGGGATATAACGGGGCGCAAACAGCTATGTTCTTGCTGGGGTATTTGATCGAGCAGGTGGGCTGGAGCCAGGCCCAGCATGGCCATGAGAATAAGCCGGTCCTGGAAAAGATCAATTATCAGGGTATGAGCCTAGCTCGCCTCCAGCATTTGGCCAATGTGGTTTTCAATTTGCTGCACCAGTACAAGATTCTCACTTTTAATGAGCGGCTGTATGCTGAAATGAAAAAAGTTATGGACCAGTACGTGAACAACTGGCCTCTTTCCCCGGAAGAAAATGTTTTCTATCTCCTGTCGGGTTATTCCTATGGCGTGCGCCGGGCTGCCTCATACAAGGGCAAAGAAGAACAGGCATAGAACCATCTTGCCAAGGGGGTATGGGCTTAAATGGCCGAATTAGTAAAAAATAACGGGGAAATCCTTTACATCTACGATGCCAAGATGTGCAATCCTAACGGGGATCCCGACGATGAAAACCGCCCCCGTATGGACTATGAGCGGGAACGCAATCTAGTAAGCGATGTCCGCCTCAAGCGGTACATAAGGGATTACTTACAGGATAAGTTTAAAGATAAGGAACAGCAAATTTATATTACCAAGGCTGAGGGCGTGGTCAACGCCACCGAACGCCTCAAAGTTATTCTGGGCAAGAATAAAGTAGGACAGGAGGACATACCGGCCTTATCGGAGAAGCTTATAGACGTGCGGCTCTTCGGTGCTACTATGCCCATCAAAGCCGATGGCGGCAGAATAGGTTCTTCCCTGACTTTCATAGGACCAGTGCAGTTCAACTGGGGATACTCCCTTAACCGCGCTACACTGGTGGATTCCGTAAGCATTACTTCCCAGTTTGCTGCCGAAAGCGGTAAGGAGCAGGGCACCATAGGTAAAGATTACCGGGTATATTATTCCCTTATTGCCTTTCATGGCATTATAAGCGCCCGCCGGGCGGAGAAGACGGGCTTGACCGAAGCCGATATTGCTTTGCTGGATGAAGCCCTCCTCAAGGCCATCCCGTTGCTGGCTACCAGGAGCAAGATCGGCCAGTACCCGCGGCTTTACCTCCGCCTGGAATACAGGGATGCCGATACCTTCTGTGGAGACCTGCGTGAATATTTAAGCCTGGAGGAGACTACGGGTTTAAGGGAAATTAGCGATGTGAAGCTGCGTCTTGATGGAATGGCTGACTGCTTAAAAAGCATAGCTCCCCGAGTCGCTCGGGTATATTGCTGGCAGCACGAACACCTCTGCACGCTGTACCAGGGACAAAAAGTGAGGCTTCCTTTGTGGTTAGAAGGAGTGATAGGTAAGGGCAGAGTTCAGGTATTGCAGGCCTGAAACAGGAAGGAACGACGGCTTATGCAGGACATAGTGGTTTTCGACCTGGTCGGTCCCATGGCACATTTCCGTAAATTTTATACCAATTCCTCCTCCCTCTCCTATGCTTTTCCCCCCAGAACAGCCTTGATGGGGATAGTCGCTGCTATCTTAGGGTGGGAGCGGGATTCCTATTATGACTTACTGTCGCCCGCTAAGGCTCGCTTGGCTGCGGCCATCAAGGCGCCGGTGCGGAAGACCATTCAGACGGTAAATTATATACGGACCAAAAACATCAATGAAGTCAACGGCAGCGGGGGTGGTACCCAGATCCCCCTGGAGATACTTCTGCCTGCTCAGGAATTTACCAGCTTGCGCTACCGCGTATATTTTTACCACGCAGATAAGGAGATTACAGGAAAGCTGGCAGCAAATCTGGAAGAAGGGAAAAGCCGCTATCCCCTTTACCTGGGGCTAAGCGAATTCATAGCGAAGCCGATTCTGGTAGATTTGGTGAGTGAAAAGAGTATCCAGGAGGTGCAGCCGGGGAGGGAGGTCGAACTGGTGACAGTATGCAATGCTCAGGCCATAGAGCGGTTGAATTTTAATGGTGAGGGCGGTGACCTCCAGTATATAAGGGAAAAAGCTCCCCAAAGCTTTGGCCCTGGCCGGGAACTGCGGCCGCCAGTTTCCATAATTTACGAAAAGAACCAAAAGAAGCTGCGCGGTATATTTAAAGTCCCTGTATATTCCCTGCGCTATCGGGCGGGAGAGGAAGAGGTTGTGAGTTTCCTGGAGGTATAGGTAATGGAGTTTTACTCCCATCCCGGTAAACCGCTGGACCTGCATTTAAGGGAAGTGGCCATGGAAATGCAGGAATGCCTGCAGGACATCCCGGGGCCAGGGCGGGATGTCCTGCCATTGCTTGCCGCTGTAACGGGATTTACCCACGACTTTGGCAAATATACTACCTTTTTTCAAAGGTACCTTCTGGAAAAGGTTAGGGATGGTGACAAACATCACCACGCCTTTATTTCAGGCCTTTGGGGAAGTTACCTGGTAGCAACGCTACTAAAAAAAGAGGAAACCATCTTAGAAGCCACCTTAGCCTTTGCACCCCTTCTATGTTTTATGGCGATTACACGGCATCATGCCAACTTAGATAACCTGGAAAGACACCTAGTCAGACCTGGCGATTTAGAAGATCCTGAGCTTACAGAAGTCCAGCCGTCCTTAAGGTATAAATTGCAACTAGTCGAGGAACAGGTCGCTGACCTGTTTGCTCGGCGCGAAGATATTTTTCCCAGCCTGCTTAATGCCCAGGAACCCTTTAACTTTTTTTCTCCCGACCTACTGGAGACGTTTTGCTCTAGCTGGCGGGGAATATATGCCCAGCTTTACCGGCTGCACCGGCGCTTCAAACAGGCGGATGGCTTTACTAGGAGAAAGGCCTATTTCCTCCTGCTGGCCCTGTACTCAGCCCTGATAGATGCTGACAAGAGGGAAGCTGGGGGAGTAGGGGCTGTTCCCCGTTGCTGTCTACCTCCCGGGGCTGTGGATAGTTTTAAAGAGAAAAAGTTTGCTGCCTCCTCCAGCGATGACATAAATTCGCTACGGGAAGAGATTTACCAGAAAGTAACTAATACCATCACCCGTGTTTCTTTAGATCAGCATTTGTTTACTCTCACGGCTCCCACAGGCGCGGGGAAAACGTTGACCTCCTTGAGCGCCGCCCTACGGTTGAGGGAGCGCTTGCACAGGGAAAAGGGTTATAGTGCGAGGATTATTTATGCCCTTCCTTTTACCAATATAATTGACCAGACTTTTACAGTTTTTGGCGATGTCTTGCGAGCATCCCTCAAGGACTTCGCTGCTAAGGAAAGCAATTACCTCCTCAAGCACCATTACCTGGCCGACACCATTTATAAGCTGGAAGGGGAAAATGCGGGGGAAGAATTTAGCCTGGAGGAATCTTTATTGCTTATAGAGAGCTGGCAGAGCGAGATAATTGTAACTACCTTTGTGCAGCTATTACATTCCCTTATAGGCTTTCAAAATCGCATGTTAAAAAAATCGAACAAACTATTAGGGTCCATAGTTATTATGGATGAAGTCCAGAACATACCGGTGGAGTACTGGGAGCTAGTGCGGGAGGTGCTAAAGGGACTAGCTGAATACTTTGGGGCTTACATCATTTTAATGACAGCTACTAAGCCCTTGCTATTCAAGTACGGCGAGGCCATAGAACTGGTGGGCGATGAAGAGTTGGTCAGGCAATTTTTTAACCGGCTGAACCGGGTGCAGGTCCAGGTAGATTTACGTCCTAAACGGGTAGTAGAGGTGGCAGCTGAATTTGCTCGCCAATATGACCCTTCACGTTCTTACTTGCTTATAGTAAATACCATTAACTCTTCCCTGGAGCTTTACCAATGCATAAAGCAGTTTTTGCGGGAACAAGGGCACGAGCCGTTGATGTTTTATCTTTCCACCAACGTTGTACCCTTGGAAAGAAAAAAACGGGTCGAGGAAATCAACCAAGCTCTATCTTCTAAACAAAAGCCAGTAGTTGTCTCGACCCAGGTAGTAGAAGCTGGTGTGGATCTTGATTTTGATATTGTATGGCGCGATCTCTCCCCTATTGATTCCATCATACAGGCGGCAGGGCGCTGCAACCGGCACAGCCATAAGCGTGGCGGACTAGTACGCGTACTTCACCTGGTAGATGAAGAGGGGCACACCCTGGCT